>NZ_JAYMSC010000050.1:0-49160 GCF_038900775.1 Paraburkholderia sp. JHI869 | reverse complement strand
AGTGTCACCAGTTCGCCTGGTCGCATGGCTGGCTCCGCAGTTCGCACGAGCCGACCAGCATGCCAGTGGTCAAAAACACGACATCTGTAAATAGCCAGAACACGACATTAGGATATAGCTCCTACATATGTATATCTCACTATTCGGGTTATGTTAGGGAGGCGGCGATTGGGCGGGCGGTCGAGCTTGGTGACAGTTCGTCTTTAGACTCGATAGCAAAGCGCGTAAACGATTGGGTACCCGAGGTGCGGCGGGCTGCGACGAGCGCACTGCTTACGCTTTTGGCAACAGTTCCCGCCGAGCACTTTGTCCCCATCATTCCACGACTGCGCGGTCTCATGCTGGCCACGCGTACGGACCACAGGTCTTGGTTGTTCGAATTTGAACGGCGTCTCGTGGAAGCAGGCGGAACCAAAGCGATTGTCGCGGCAATGACTGGCACAGATTTCCGGCTCCGACGTGCTGCGTTTCTCGTGGCTGTAGACCATCAACTTCTGTCGCTTAACGAGACGATAGCGCTTGGTTTGAACTCAGGCGACATTGTGCTTGCGAGATCAGCGGTCGCCATGCTTGACCGTGCGCCGGTTTCAGAACGAGCTAAGTACATCGATCTTGCTGCCGCATCGCCGTTTGGTCCCGTACGCCTTGCTGCTTTCAACCTTATTTCGAGCGACAAAAGCAGTTCCGATTACGAGCCCTTCCTGTGGCGCGCGACACTTGACTCGCAGGGGAGTCTGCGGACGGCAGCCGCCCGATTGCTTGCCGAGCACGGTCGAGATGTGCTTGGCCACTGCACCGCGCTGCTCGATGCGGGAGAACTGACCGCAAGACAAGTCCGTGCAGGTTTATCGCTGCTCGCGGAGCTGCATGCGCCAGAAGTTGTCCCCACGCTTGCGAGGCACGCCGACGATGCACGAGCCGAAATTCGTGCCCATGTGGTCGCGCTGCAGGCCAAGATTTCGCCATCGCTCAAGGACGAAATCGCATCGCGTGCGCTTCTCGATCCATCCAGGCAAGTCCGAAAAGCCGGGGTTCGCCTGTGCACTTGTGGAGCGTTTGTCCCTCTGGATCTGATTAAAGCGGTTCTTGTTCAACAAGGAGACTATTGTGCAGCACTAACGGTCTGCGCGAGAGACAATTGGGATCGCCTCACATGCATCGCGCTCGTCACAGAACTGCATGTGTCGGGTGAAAGCGACTATCCAGATGTAAAAGAGGCGCTGAGACATTGGATCGAAGACCCTACTTCATCGTGGACGAAACCCAGCGGCGAGCACCGCGTGATTTTGTCCAATCCAAGCGCTCGATCACGTCTCCTCGATCTTGCCGATGATCAACAACCGCAGTTGCGTGCTCGGCTGCGAGAAGGCGGTATAGAGCTTTAGGGCAGGTTCCAACGCGAACTTGTAGCTGGGCGCGAGGAGGACGGATTGTCGATGATCCACGGGCTATTGCTGAGTGTCCCCTAGTGGCCGTTCGCGGCTAGTTGGTGATGTTGTCGCGTATCGATGCTGGGTCTTTCGGCTCCCAGTACCCGCCGCTCCCGTGATACGTTTCCGCGCGCAACCAAAAATCTTCATTGCAACGCAGGCAGCGAAAATGGTACTCGACGTAGTCGTCCCATGCGGCACCCGCCGCGAGTTTGTCGAATGAGACGGAGACCCAAGGGCTGTCGGGAATCACTTCTACGAGCGTCTTATCCGCGATGTTCTCCGCTGCGATCTGTATCGCTTTGCGTAGCTCGCGAGGATGCCTGATTGCATACCGAACGCAAAGGTCCTCGCATCGAGCGCATGCCACAAAAGACTCCTTCAGGGTTTCTCCGTCTTTAACGGGGATGGCCAGGCTGATGCCAGCAAAGCCGCCGAACCGAATTGTCGACGATTCATCCGTCGATGTCGAACGGCCGGTTGTGGCCGGCCAGAGCCCGATGACCGAGCGCGACAATTGCGTCAGGCGCTCGTCTCATGCAAAAGGCATAGCCAGACCCGCTCCGGACCTTCGGTTTGCTTCAAAGCGGCCGTTCAGCGCCGAAAGCGCCGGCGCTATCTAGCATCCTGACCCACGTATCGGATTCACCGATTTTTCAAACAGTGATTCGACATAGTCGCCAAGCTCGGGCATTGGCTTCACTCCTACCCGGACGAAGCCAAGCGATTCATAGTAGGCACAGAGCTTGGTGTTTCTCGCGTCGCAGCCGAGCCGAACATGACGTCGGTTCAGGATGCTGACTTGGTCGGCGCACCAATCGATAATGAAGCTGCCAAGTCCACGGCCGTTGAAGCCCTTTCTCACGGAAAGTCCATGCACATAGCCGGCGATTGGTTCTTGAGGTCCCCAGTACGCTTCATCATCCCAATCCAGAGAAAACGTCCCCACCGGCATGCAGTCGTGTTCGACAACATACACCGCTCTTCGCGAGAGACTGTTCAGCACCCACCTTTCGGAAAAGCCGTCGCCGTCCTTGCCCCATGCATAATCGTCGTGGGCCACCTTGTTCGCATGCGCGTCGTTTCGGATCAGCGTAATAGCCTGCACGTCATCTGCTGTTGCGCGGCGGATGCTTCTTGAGGTCATCGCTTGTAGCTCCGTTCGTTGTGCATTTGTCATCTCGATCGCCGTGGAGATCCACGCCCCGATTGTTAACGGTCTGGTCCGTATGGCGAACGGCGGAAACTGGCCCGGCCTACGCCTAACGGATGCAACGCGAATGAATCGGAAGCCGCCATGCTTTCCCCGTCAGCGGTCAATCACACCGTGTCGGGACGGCGTACTCAGCTCTAAATCAACTCGGCGACGCGTACGATAATCAGCGCGGCCGGTATGAGCATTATTTGTGCACACAGGGTCCCGAGAACACGCGCTCCAGCAAGGGTGGTGATAGCTCGCCGAAAGCTATTCTCGGAGATCCGGCCTTCGATCACGTCGTCCGTCATGACGGAAACCTGCGGGTCGATGACCACGGCTAACACCACGGTCGCAAAGCCATTAATCACCGACGATAGATTGGCGCACGTCACGCGCAAATCTGGCTTCAGATATCCAGCGTAGAGCGACGCGAAAACTCCGACAGTCCAGATGGCCATCGCAAAGACGTTGAGAGCTATCACCGTACCCGAGACCCCGGCACCGCTCGCTAGCTGGGAGATGTTTTGGCGTGACGGAACCCGCGCACCGTCCCGCAGATAGTTGATGCCGCCACGGCTGAAAATGTGGAGCACGAGGCGCGGCAATGAACGTTTGGCCTGAAAGTGCTCGACAGCTCGGCTGAAGTATCGCTGAAACGTTGGGATCAGCAGTGCGCCGACTACGCTCGCCGCAGTGGCTGTAATCAGGAAGAGACGAAAATCACCGAGCAAGCCACCCTCAAGATGCTGGGCGATATCAAGCTCTACGCGCTTAGCTATGAATGGCCCTTGAAAGGAGTTCGCCGTTCGGGAGACAAGGGCGATGATTCCGAACAGAGAGAAAGACACAGCGATACGTCGCGTGCGGACGCCAGCGATCCGTACCGCGTAGGCCAACGTCGCGATAACGTGGATTACGAATGTAAGTCCGCAGATGATGAAAAGCTGGGTGTCCATGCTATCGCGACGAGGTTGGGCAAGAGTCCGAGTCTACCGGAGCGCCGTTGCCGTTTCGATTGTCACGAAACTGACGGTCGATACCGAACGTCCGGAACTGGCCGACCGGGGCCCGACGACCGAGCGCGCGGATAGTCTCCGGGGCGTGTCCGATGCAAAAGGCATAGCCGACCCTGAAGAGACCTTCAGTTTTCCCGTTAGCGGACAGTCGCGAGGATCACTCTGTTACGCTAAGCGGAACCGGGTGACATCAATGAACAGAATAACTGCGGACCTGAATTCGTGGATTATCCAGGACGGAAACTACGATGATTTTCACTGCGGCGACCGTCGCAAACTCGCATTCGAATTTGGCGGCACGAGGCTAACGCCGTCAAATGACCGGGCACGACAGTGCTCGCACAATCATGGGTCCATCTACACGGTGACTGCCCAGGTGGCTTTCGCGCACCCAAAGGTCTGGGTGATCGACTTCGGCGTTCTGGCATATTGGGAATCGCCACCACCAGATTTCGCGAAGGTCGGAGCGTGGGTAACGGGCGAAATTTTGATAGGCGTCGATCCTTTTTTCTACAAGGAATACCTCTGTCAGGTGCCAGAAATGCCGGACCTGTTTAACGAATGGGTCGTCAGCCGTATTGAGCTAAATACAACGCCATGGATCCAGACAACGGAAAGTGGTCGGAAGGTCTTGGCAAGAGATCAGGCTGCTGAAGCGTGGGCCGAAGTTGAGGCCACCGACGCTTGGAACGATGACCAGTGCCGAGCTAGCTATCTCCTTTGTTTGGAGAAATAGGTTGAACACCGCGGCAGCGTCAAAGCCAGGTCACGATGACGCATGAATCTGAACGCTTGGCCAGTCGAGTCGAAGAAACCCGGTTGAAATAGCGGGACCATCGATCGGGAGCAAACAATACTCGACACCGCCTGGCGCATAACCCATCGATCCCCAATCCATCGAGATGAGCCTCCCCCATGAATAGTGGTCGGTTTTGACGGCGTCTCGCATCATGTTTTCGGGCGATCCTGACATATCGGATTTCGACAGAAGGTGCGCCGCGACTTCCTTCTCAGCAAAGAGATGCGGAAACAGGATTTCGACCAAGTGAGGCTCCTTCTGCGCAAAGCGTCCCGTTGAGCAGAACACCGTGGCCGACTGTGCGGCCTGGACAAGCTCAATTTCCTGCTCTGTATCGATCCAGTCCTCGTTCATCGAGTCATAGTCGCCATTGCGCGGCACCTTGATTATCGCTGTCCTGAAATCAAGCCTCACGAGTCCCAGTTCGATGGAATACATGTGTTGTTCGAAAAGAGGTGACGCGACCAATTGTCGACGATCTAGGAGCCGCCGTCGAGTGACCGGTTGAATCCGCCGCCGATCCCGGTCCGACGTCAACCTTGCGGAGTAGGCCGCCCTTGATCGGTCCGCGTCCGGCAGAACTCGACCCGTTGCCGCCGTTTGCAACGCCAAGCCGAACGGCGGATTATTCAGGCATGTTCGGACACTCGCATCAGCACTCGTGTGACGGCGTGGCGCGTGCATATCCAGGACTTTCACGGGCGATTTTTAAAGTTTCTGGCGTGATGTGCCGTTGACCGCAACGTACCGACGCGTTGTAGTAAGGACAACCCGCAGCAAATTCCCTAAAGAAAAAAAGCATAAATGCTGCTACGACTAAAGTTTTCGCTCGCCTTACTTTGGACTGCTTTCGTTTCGCTTTCTGCGCTGTCGCCGGCCGCATGGCCGGCAGATCACAGCGCAATCGAGCCCGAGGCGCCACTTAACGAACAAATTCTTCGCGTACCCGTTCAAGCGTCACCGCTAGTCACACTGGAGGTGACCGTGTATATGCCCGCACACTCTGCGGGTGGCGGTCCCTTTCCGCTCGCGCTTATCAATCATGGTGCGTCGCACGATCCGATGAACGCACCGCGCGTGGGCGATCAATTCATCGTCTGGTACTTCCTCTCGCGAGGCTACGCCGTCGCCATGCCGATGATGCGCGGCTACGCGCATTCCTGGGGCCATCTCGTCCCGCACGGATGTGACGTGCTTGCCATCGGCACCGATGCCGCCAAAGACATTCGCAAGGTCCTCGACTATGTGAAAGACATGCCGAGCATCGATGCCACGCACATCGTCGTCGTGGGAAAGAGCATGGGAGGCTGGAATACTCTCGTATTCGGCGCACAGAATCCTGCCGACGTGAAAGGGCTGCTCAATTTCGCGGGCGGCGTGAAAGAGGCGGATTGCGGCAAGCCCGACGAGAGCCTGATTACGGCCGCCGGTGAACTCGGCGCGAACACGCGCGTGCCGTCGATCTGGTTCTACGGCGACAACGACCAGACTTTCTCCAGTACGACGTGGAAAGGCATGTATGCCCACTACACGGGCGCGGGAGGCCACGCTCAACTGGTGGACTATGGCAGCTTCCAGCAGGACGCTCACGCCATGACGGCCTCAGGTGCCGGGCTTCCACTATGGGTTGCGAAGGCTGACGCCTTTCTGGCCAGCGTCGGCATGCCGGGCAGCGAAGTCAATCAGGAGTACCTTCCGCCTCCTGTGCTGAAGGCCAGCGGCTACGCGCGCATCAACGACCTCAATGCCGTTCCCTACCTCAGTGCGCTGCAGAAAGCCAAGATCTATGCGAGCTATCTGGTGGCGCCGCGGCCTAAAGCGCTCGCCATTGGGAGCACGAACGGCACATGGGCTTCCGGTGGATTCGACGCTGCGCGCAGCGCGATGCAGCAATGCTGGAAGATCTCGCAGTATTGCCAGCTCTACGCAGTCGACAATACTGTCGTGTGGCCGCGTCAGGAGTCGGCGCCTCCACTGACGAATTTCGCATCGCTTCAGGACGTCAACGCGGTGCCATATTTGCATTCGGATGGGCGGCAGGCCTATACACGTTATCTGGCTGCGACACGACCGCGCGCATTCGCGATCGCTCGCGATGGCGCGTGGGGGCAGGCTTCCGGCATCGATTCGATCAACGCGGCTTTGGTGCAGTGTGCAAACGGCCACGAGGAATGTCGCGTTTATTCGGTGGACGGTGATGTTGTATGGGATACAAAGTAGTTTGCGCATTTACCAGCGTTAGAGCGAGCAGCGGCAGGTACTGCGCGAGTGCCGGAGAGGCAAGACAGGGGCGGCTCAGAGTCTGGGGGCGGACACCCCCGGGATACTTATGAATGACTGCAACTGGCCGACCTGCCCGACGCGGTCGGCGGAACTCGACTTACAAGGGACAGTTGCAGTTCTCTGAAGCGGCCATTCGCGGGAGTGGCTCGCGTACCGGTGGCCGGGTGCTCGGGGCTACTGATTCTCGGCACGTCCCTCATAAACTCCCAATCTCTCATAGACGATAGCGAAGCGGTCTCCCAGTTCCTGTTGAAGATGGTCACGCATCGCGATCGCGGTCGCTTCAAAGCGCTCATACTCGTGCGCGTCCCATGGCCCAGGATCTGGAGGGTATTCCCAGTTGAGCGATAGGTCATGCCACGCAATCATTTCCGCAAGCTTTCCACGTGTCTCACCAGCTAGCGGCAGCGAGTCCTCAATCGGACCAACTCCGTACGTGCTACGAGTTGCGTCGTCTCCCGCCCAAATACAACCACCGCCCCACTCGAACATGAGCCTGAGGCGATATTTTTCAGTCATCACAAGAGTCCGCATTTGAAATAACCTCAAGTGCGGATAGCACGACCTTGAAGAACTCTTCCGCAAGCGTGTAATACTCCGCGGTTTCGGGACTCCTGGCCGGAAATTCGTGCATGAAACTCCTGCCTCGGTCGATAAGAATGGTGATCGGTCGATAATTCTCACTGAACCAGCAGGCAATCGTGTGATTGACCGCGCTAGACAACTGATAGATCGTCGCATCACGCCGATACAGGCGAAGTTCGAGGAAGCGCTTGTCATTCAACTGGCGCTGCAGTGAAGCAATTTGCTCGAGCAATCGACTGAGTTGCGTTGTCATGGCGCCCACCTCTCATTGGTTTGTTGTTCGAGAGCAGTTCGATTCAGCTTCGATGGGCCGGATATCGAACTGTCGGCGTTCGGTCTGAATTCGGCAAAGAATGCAAACATATCCGCCATTTGTTCACTGGCGGTTAGTGCCCGGCTTCCGAGCTTGAGACCCTAGTCGAGCCATCTCGAAGCAAGTACGCCGTCTGGCGCTCGTACGCAGCGGGAGAATAGGGTTGCCAATCTAGATCGCCCTGCACGCTATATTCCCCGTAGCCTACAAATTCATAGTAGACGGCCATAGTCTCTGCATGTGAACGTGTCCAGAATGTCCAGACCCATCCACTTCCAGACTCATTGAGCGCACGTGCTGCGTCGCCATCTGGTCCATATGGAATGCATGCAGGAAGCGATTGTCCGTGCCCGTCGGGACAAAGCCAAACCTCATGCAGATACCCAAGGGAGTGTCTCATTTCCGTGCGTCCTGGATTGGTGATTCGGTCGTCGTGCGCGAGGGCGTGACAATCGAACTCTTGAGCGAGGCATTGTCAACCATCCTCGTGCTTGGGTCGAGTGTCTCTTCCTGGCCGGAGCCCGACGACTGAGCGCCGATGATCTCCGGTGTGCACTCGATGCAAACGGCACGGGTCGACCCGAGGCGGCCAAAGAGGTTTTCATAAGCGGACATTGAGCGAGGTCACGTTTCCGTCTTCGCCCTGAACCAAGGCATTTGCTTCGCCGTCCGCCAGGCGTGCCATCCAACTGGAAGATCGAACAAAACTCGAACAGAGCCATCTAGCTGAACGATGTTTTGCAAACTCGCTACGAGGGCATCGCTTTCTCGCATTGGGTTAGATCGAGAGCCGTGAAATTGCCACGCACCATCTTCATAGTCGTGTGACACGAACGCGATCCAATCCTGCTCGTACACAATGCTCTTGGTTGCTATGACTGCCACGTTTGGAGGATCACCAAAAGCCCACATTTCGTTATTCACGCGTTAGCCGCCGCGGTTAAATAAGGCTGATTGTCGACGATCCATGCATCGATGTCGACCGACCGCTTATCCGACTGGCGCCCGACGACAGAGCCATGGCGATCTTCCCCGGCGCGCACCGAATGCAACAGGCATAACGCGACCCGTTACGGACCTTCGACTTTACCCAAAGCGGCCGTTCACCGTGCGCGGCGAGCCAAGCTGGTAGGATGACGTTCGTACTCGATACTCCTATAGAAGCTTATCCGCCAATGAAATTCGAGATTGAGGGAAAGGTAGATATTTCAGCCCCAACGGCAGCCCAAATCAGCCGCGGAGTAAAGTCATTGCGCAGCTACGGGCCGTCTTCGTACGCCTGTCTGACGAATGAGAACGGAGATTACGTTCAGATTGCATGGTCGAACATTTTGATTCCAGCACGAGGACGCGTTCAAGAGCCTTCCACTGCAAGCCCAATCCTGTGTTCCCGGACGGAACCATATTGGCGTTTCGGGCGGGGAACATCCCGATGCGTTCCGACGAATGGTTTATGTCGACGCAGGTCATCGACATATTTGCCGCGTTCTTGAATAACGCTTCATTCCCGGCTTATGTTCACTGGCGACCTGCGCCGGGCTTCTGAGCTGAGTGCGCTTCGAACCGTTCCCAAAAGCATCTAGACCTCTTTGACCGTAACCAATGCCTGTGGCTGCCAACGATCTAGGCGATCCCGTTGATCGACTCATGTAGGCCGCGTAGCGCACTACACACACTCTCAATTCCCATGAAAAAATCAGTTTGGCTTCTTCTCGTGCTCGCCGTGATCTCATGGGGGATCTGCTATGTATACGCTTCCAGCACCATTCACTTTGGCTGGCTTGGAACCTTTCTCGCATCAGCTGCAGGGATACTCGCGACAATATCTGCCTACCACACGGAAGAGAGGGCGCATACTCGCGGCGGTGTCGTTTACAAGTCCAAATCGCCTATCCAATTTCTCCTCGTACACCTTTTGCTGGGCTTGTTTCTGTCGGCAATTGCGCTGTTTAGCGTAATGGGTTGCCTTGGACTCGCGAGTGGTTCGTAGGGACCGATAGGCCGAAATTGTTACCGATTGGTGGGCGGTGGCGACCGGCCGCTTGTGGCCGAACTTAACTAAGACGATCGCCACATGGCACGTGGAGAGACCACAGCGTTTCGAAGGCCTCTAGCGTCACTTCCTTCGCCTCGAACTGCGAATCAGCGTTAATTGCATACAACTCGGGCACCGGAAGCGCTCCGAGTCCTGTTCCCAGCGCCGATCTCTTTCCGTCCGAAAATCCGACTCGTCCGTCGCGAAAGAACTCAAGCTTGCGGAGTTCATAACGATCCCGGTCGAGCACGGATACCAGACGGACTGGCTCCGCAGCGAAATCGTGCTTCCACTCGACATCAATCGCAATCAAACTGTCTCCCCTTGTCCGCGCGCGTCAGAGTAGCTCCATTCGCCGCTCCGTTGTGCGATTGACGATTTGGGCGTGGGGTGCCAATGGGCGCGCCTGGCCGCACGCCGACCAACAGCGCTGTCCCGACGGATGGTGACGCGCCGGCGGTACACGACACCCTTAGCCTCGAGACTCCCCAACGACCTGATCGCGATACTTCCGCCACTTCTCCAGCCCGGTGGCAGGGTGCTCGGACTGGTCGAGCAAGCTACTGTCTGAAAGGTCTATGGCTTGGCAGCAAAGGCGCTCGCAGAGCTGGAGAATTCCGCCAACGATCTCAGTGTTCGCCCGTACGTGAAGAGCCAGGTTTCGCACCGATTCGCCTTTTCCCAGGTTGAACTCAATCGAGCCGAACTCACTGTCGTAAATGCCCCAGCCGGGATCATTCCAGTTCGTGCCAGGAAAAACTTCTGACACTGCAGTTTGGACTTCGGAACGAGACCCTAGTAGCTGTGGCTGCTCGTCGCCTGGAATCTCCTCGATGCGGCGATAACGTCGGGTAAATTTGTACAGCGACACGTCCCAACTCATACTAGATACTCCGGTGAGGCTATCGGTCGATACGGACGGGGCTAATTGTCGACGATCCACGCCCCCGAGTCGAACGACCGTTCCTGGCCGACTCCCGCCTAACGCGGTCGGCCGTGGCCAACCCTGAAGGGACGCTCGCCTTCGCCGGAAACGGACGTACAGCTGGGAGTAACCTTGATGTGCTCGCCAGATCGCATCAATCCTTGCAGGGTTCAGGATTGAATCCAGCCTTGGCCAAGCCTTCCGTTAAAACGGCAAGATTTTCGCTGCGCTGGATCGGCATCCATTCGGTCAAGTTGCTGAGGCGCAAGTCGGGAACCAGTTCGCGTAAGCGAATCGCAGCTTGTCGAGCCTCTCCTTGATTCCCGAGCCAGGCCTGACTCGCGGCGAGCGTTGCGTGGGCAAGGCCGAAACTCGGCAAATCCCGGATCGCCTTCTCTGTCCACGCAGCGGCCTCGACGAAGTTGCCCATGAACAAATGCGCAGCGGACAACCCAAACTGCATCCGGTAACGTTCTGGATCCAGCGGGCTCAACTGCATCGCATGGGAAAATTGCCTGATCGCCTGTTCGGTTTCGCCGTGCCACAAGCGAACAAATGCGCCGAGGAACCACGCGGCGGAAAGATTGGGATTCAGCTCGAACGCCCGATCCAGAAGCGCAATGCCTTCAGCCAGGTCACCGGCAAGATGTCCGAGGGCGTGCCCGCTACGCGCCAGGGCCACGGCGTCGTATCTGCCCAGTTCGACGGCGCGGCGCGCCAGACGCGCGCCTTCGGCCATTTCCCGCGGCCGATCCTGCATCCAGCCATTGACCTTGCGCCAGCAATGAC
Source organism: Paraburkholderia sp. JHI869 (assembly GCF_038900775.1). Classification (NCBI taxonomy): domain Bacteria; kingdom Pseudomonadati; phylum Pseudomonadota; class Betaproteobacteria; order Burkholderiales; family Burkholderiaceae; genus Paraburkholderia; species Paraburkholderia sp. JHI869. Next base: position 37,787 of record NZ_JAYMSC010000050.1, on the reverse strand, counting down.
ACCATGCCGCCATTGCGTACGCCGATGCGTATTCCGGATCGCACTCAAACGCGCGCTGGAATAGCGGCAACGCCTGGTCAATTGCTTCGCGGCTGCCTCGATGAAGCTGCGCCATGCCGCGCAGGTAGTAGTCGTAGGCATCGAGACTCCCGGTCGGTTTGTACCGAGCGCGCGTGATCTCCGCCTGTTCGAGCTGCGGCGCGATCGCGCCGACCACACTGTCGGCGATCTGGTCCTGGAACTCGAAAATATTCTCGAGCACGCCCTCGAAGCGGTCAGCCCAATGGGTCGCACCGGTGCTCGCATCGACGAGCTGGCCGGTGATGCGAACGCGGCCCTGTGCCTGCCGCCAACTGCCTTCGAGCACATAGCGCACACCAAGCTCTCGCCCGATCTGCTTCACATCCACGTTTCGATGCTTGTAGGTAAAGCTCGAATTGCCTGCCACGACGAACAACCAGCGGTATCGCGACAGCGCGGCGATAACGTCTTCGATCACACCGTCGGCCAGGTAATCCTGCTCCGGGTCACCGGTGAGATTGACGAACGGCAAGACGGCGATGGAAGGCTTGCTGGCCTGCGCCGTATCCGGCGATGACGTTTCGGCTGCCGTCGTTGTTTTCTCGCCGGACTGAACCGATGCCGGTTGTTCGGTGACGTCGGCGACAAACCGGAATCCCTTGCGCGCCACGGTTTTGATCACACGCTGCTGCTGGCCGTCATCGCCGACCGCCGTGCGCGCAGCGTTGACGTGGCTGGCGATGGTGGATTCGGAAATCACGCGTCCGTCCCACACCGCATTGATCAACTCATCACGGCCCACGACGCGGTTGCGATGGCTCGCCAGATAAGCCAGCAGATCGAACACTTTCGGCGTCGTGGCGACTGCTCGGGAAGCGCGGCGCAAGTCGCGACGCTCCAGATCCAGCGTGCAGTCAGCGAAAACCCATTGCATTCGGGACTCCGGGGTGAGAAAGCCGCCAGGTATGGGGGGCCTGGCGCGCTGAGGGAGCAGATCAAGGAATTTTGGACGGAAATACAAGGCGCAGGCAAAGCGGCGCCGGCAGTTGGAAATGATACTGCACCCATCGGATGAACCAGCAAGCTCTTCGTAAACCGAACCAGAGGGAGTGGAACATGAAAGTGGTCGTCATTGGTGGCAGCGGGCTGATCGGCTCGAACGTGGTGCGGCGGCTTGGCCGCGATGGTCACGAAGTGGTGGCCGCATCCCCCTCGACCGGGGTGGACTTGATGACGGGCCAGGGGTTGGCTAGAGCGCTTGAAGGCGCGCAAGTCGTCGTCGATGTCGCCAATGCGCCGTCATTCGAGGACGAGGCCGTGATGGCCTTCTTCCAGACGGCAGGCCGCAACCTGTTGGCCGCCGAGCACGCTGCGGGCGTCGAGCACCATCTTGCCCTCTCCGTCGTGGGCACGGAGCGCCTGCAGCAAAGCGGCTATTTTCGCGCCAAGGCCGCGCAGGAGACGCTGATCAAGGCGTCGCCGGTCCCGTACACGCTGCTGCGTGCCACCCAGTTCTTCGAATTTGTCGGCGGCATCATCGCGGCCGGCGCCCAGCGAGACGAGGTGCGCCTTTCGCCCGCGCTGATCCAGCCGGTCGCTGCCGACGACGTCTCCGCAGTCCTGGCCGACCTTGCCGCGGGGATGCCACTGAACGACACCATTGAAGTCGCCGGTCAGGACCGCTTCCCACTGGACGAGTTGGCCCGCAAGTTCCTCGCCGCGCACAAGGATCCACGCACGGTGATCGCCGATGTCCACGCGCGCTATTTCGGCAGCGAACTGGACGACCGCACCCTGGTCGCCGGCAGCGCTCACCGCATCGGCCCGACGCGCTTCCACACCTGGCTCAGCCTCTCCGTCGCGAAAGGCTGAACCGCATTCCCGCAACGATTTTCCTCCCTTGAATCACACAAAGGACATGCCATGACCCAGCGCATCGACTACCAGCAGCAATCCCCGGAACTGTTCAAGAAGTTCGTCGAGTTCAGCCTCGCGCTCAAGAAGTCCGCAATCGAGGAGTCCATCCGTCATCTAGTCGACATCCGGGCCTCACAGCTCAACGGCTGCTCGTTCTGCGTCGACATGCACGTGAAGGAAGCCACGATCCATGACGAGCGGCCGCTGCGCCTTCATCACGTGGCCGTGTGGCGCGAGTCCAACCTGTTCACGCCGCGCGAGCGTGCGGCACTGGCCTGGACCGAAGCGCTGACGCAGATTTCGCCGCTGGGCGTGAGCGATGAAATCTACGAGCGCGTGCGCTCCCAGTTCTCCGAAAAAGAGTTGTCCGATCTGACCTTTCAGGTGATGTCGATCAACGCGTGGAATCGCGTCAACGTCGGCTTCCGCATCCCGCCTGGCATCTATGACAAAGCGTTTGGCGTGGACAAGTCGGGCCTGGCCTGATCGCGACACAAAGGGGGTAACGTCATGCAAATTTCCAGATTGCTGATCGCATCGCTACTGCTCGCTGCGGGCGTTGTGCAAGCGCATGAGCCGGCGCAAGCACAAGTCACGCCGCTGATGACCAAGGCGCTGGACGACTATCCCGGCAAGGAAGCGCTGATGATCCGGGTGGAATATCCGCCCGGCGCGTCGGACCCGGTGCATCGGCACAATGCGCACGGTTTCATCTACGTGCTGGAAGGCAAGATCGTGATGCAGGTCAGGGGCGGCAAACAAGTCACGCTCGGCCCGGGACAGACGTTTTATGAAGGTCCAAACGATGTTCATACGGTTGGGCGCAATGCGAGCCAGACGAAGCCCGCGACGTTCATCGTAGTGCTGCTCAAGGACAAGGGCGCACCCGTTCTCGTGCCAGCGAAGTAAACGATGCCGTCGCGTGGCGCGGCTCACTTGATTCATGCACAGGAATACTTAATATAAGCAAAGCGACCCGCAATGTGCAGCCAGTTGCCGCCAACCTTGGCAAAGAAGGTTCAGGCGAACTCGGGGCATCCCGCTACGCCGTGCGCGTGGGTGACATTGACGTCGTGCTGGTCAAAGGTATGCGCTTCGAGCTCCGGGTTGGCCAGCGCGTTGCGGCGCAATGATTGTCGCAAAGGTGGCAGCCTCATTGCGGACTATGCCACCCCCCCTCCGCGCACAAAATCTCCCTCGCTCCCGGTCCTGCTGCCCGGAGCTCCGCGTTCACACGGTGCGCCTAGGTATTTATACCAATGCCGAAAAGTATATCGGACAAGGCCAATATTTCATTAGAAGGTTATCGGACTTCTTCATAGACTCTGTCGAGCCAAGCATTACCCGGAAATTCAAATCTAACGACACAAGGGGGAAGCGGAAAACTTGCGTTTTGGCTGAAGCATCCATTCGATCGGTGATTCGAACAGCGTCGGATCTGACAAACGGAAGAACCACCGGGGGCGCTTGAACGCGATGGCGGCCGTCACTGAAATTCGGCGAGCACTGCGGGTCGAGGCTGTCGCGAAAAATAGCAATTAGAAATTCGTACATCGGAGACAGAACATGAAGCTGGTCAGAAATATCGCACTGCGAACGATAGTCGGGGCAGCATTTGCGCTTGCCGCCGGGACAAGCGCGTTCGCGCAGAGCAAGCCCATTACGCTTGGATTCTCCCAGGTGGGCGCCGAGAGTGCTTGGCGCACTGCAAACACCGTGTCGGTGAAAGCGGCGGCAAAGGACGCCGGTATCAACCTGAAGTTCTCGGACGCGCAGCAAAAGCAGGAGAACCAGATCCGGGCGATTCGCTCGTTCATTGCGCAGAAGGTCGACGTTATCGCGTTCTCGCCTGTTGTCGAGTCGGGCTGGGAGCCGGTGCTTGAAGAGGCCAAGCGTGCAAAGATCCCCGTCGTTCTCACCGATCGCGCGATCGATGTGAAGGATCCCTCGCTGTACGTGACGATGATCGGCTCTGACTTCATGGAGGAAGGGCGCCGCGCAGGTCATTGGCTCGAGGAGCGTTACAAGAACGAGCCGGGCCCCATCAACGTAGCAGAACTGCAAGGCACGGTCGGTTCGGCGCCAGCCAACGATCGCCATGCAGGCCTGATGGAAGTGATCAAGAACGATCCGAAGTTCAAGGTCATTGCGTCGCAGAGCGGCGACTTCACGCTGGCGGGCGGCAAGCAGGTGATGGAAGCGTTTGCGAAGACGTACGGCAAGAAGATCAATGTCGTCTATGCCCACAACGACGATATGGCGCTCGGCGCAATCCAGGCCATGGAGGAAGCCGGCATCAAACCCGGCAAGGATGTCACGGTGGTTTCGTTCGATGCAACGAAGGGTGGCTTCCAGGCGATGGTGGACGGAAAGATCAACGTGGACGTCGAATGCAGCCCGCTGCTCGGCCCGCAGTTGATGGCTGCGGTGAAGGATATCGCGGCAGGCAAGCAGGTTCCGCGGCGCATTGTGACCGACGAAGGCGTTTTCCCGATGAATGTCGCGGCGCAAGTCATGCCGAGTCGCAAGTACTGATACGCGCGTCGTATTCAGCCGCTGAAGGGGGCGGTCGGGAGCGTCGTTCCTGACCGCTCCGGCTCGTCCCTGACACCACTGGCGAGGCCGTCTGCGGATCTCGCGAACACCATGAATCCTCTACCCATTCTCGAAATGACCGGCATCGACAAGACGTTCCCGGGCGTCAAGGCGTTGCAGCAGGTCGATTTTCGGCTGTTCCCCGGCGAGATTCACACGCTGATGGGCCAGAACGGCGCGGGCAAATCCACGCTCATCAACGTGCTCACTGGCGTGTTCGCACACGATCGCGGCGAAATCAGTCTCGCTGGGAAACCGGTTCGCTTCACCGCGCCGCTGGATGCCGAAGCTGCCGGAATTCAGACGCTCTATCAGGAAGTGAACCTCTGCCCGAACCTTTCCGTGGCCGGGAACATTTTCGCCGGCCGACATCCGAAGAAGCGTGGAGCCATCGACTGGAAGGCGATCAATATTCAAGCGCGCGATGCACTCGCCGCGCTGGATCTTTTCATCGATGTCACGCATTCGCTGGACTCCTATCCCATTGCGGTCCAGCAAATGGTCGCCATTGCGCGCGCCGTTTCCGTCGACGCGAGCGTGCTCATTCTCGATGAACCGACGTCGAGTCTGGACGACGGCGAAGTCGCGCGGCTTTTCGCCGTGCTGCGCCGATTGAAGGCGTCGGGCATGGCGATTCTCTTCGTGACGCATTTTCTCGAACAGACCTATGCCGTCTCGGATCGCATCACGGTCATGCGCAATGGCGCGCGGGAAGGCGAGTATCTGGCGAAGGACTTACCCGTCGACCTGCTGGTGGCAAAGATGACTGGCCGGGAAGGCATGAGCGAGCCAATGAAGGAAGGCGCATCGGGCGGTCCGCAGCCGGACTCCGCGGCAGCGCCTTTTCTTTCCCTGAAGGGCGTAGGGCGACGCGGATTGATGAGTCCCGTCGATCTCGACGTCTGTCCCGGCCAGATCGTTGGCCTTGCCGGATTACTGGGTTCGGGCCGCACGGAAACCGCGCGGCTGGTGTTCGGCGCCGAACGCGCGGACACCGGAACGATGCTGATCGACGGGCGTAGCGCGAAGCTCACGTCCCCGCGAGACGCGGTCCGCCATGGGATCGCCTATTGCCCGGAAGATCGAAAAAAGGAAGGAATCGTAGCGGCGTTGTCGATTCGCGAAAACATCATCCTGGCCTTGCAGGCACGACGTGGGTGGTGGCGCATGCTCAGTTACGCCCGTCAAAGGAAAATGGCCGAGCAATACATCGCGCAGCTCGGCATCAAGGCGCGCGACGCGGAACAACCCATCGGGCTGCTGTCGGGAGGCAACCAGCAGAAGGTATTGCTCGCTCGCTGGCTCGCGACAGAGCCCAGGTTGCTGATCATGGATGAGCCGACGCGCGGCATCGACGTTGCCGCGAAGTTCGAGATCATGGACCGTGTCCGCTCGCTTTGCGCGAAGGGCCTCGCGATTCTCTTCATCTCTTCGGAAATGAGTGAGGTGGTGCGCGTCAGTCACAGGGTTGCCGTCCTGCGCGACCGCCGCAAGGTCGCCGAGATTGCGGGCGATCGTCTCTCGGAGGATCAGGTGTATCAACTCATCGCAGGAGGCCAGTCATGAAATCGATTCGCGCGCTGGCGCGGCATCCATTGATCTGGCCTGCCATCACACTCATCTTGCTGGTCCTCCTTGACGTTGCGCATCGCGCAAGCTTCCTCCGTGTGACAGTGCTGGACGGCCATCTTTTCGGCGCGCCGATCGATATTCTCAATCGTGCCGCGCCGCTCGTGATCGTCTCCCTTGGGATGACGCTCGTCATCGCGACGCGAGGCATCGACATCTCCGTTGGCGCGACGGTGGCGATTGCCGGCGCGACCGCGGCGATCATCCTCGAGGCGGATCCATCGCGCGTAGGCCTGGCGCTTGGCGCAGCGGTTGCCGTGGGGCTGCTTGCGGGGATGTGGAACGGTCTGCTTGTCGCGCTCGTTGGCATGCAACCGATCATCGCCACGCTAATCCTGATGGTCGCGGGGCGGGGCGTTGCGCAGCTATTGACGGGCGGCCAGATTATCCCCATCGGGGCGCCTGGCTACCTCAGGCTCGGCGATGGATATCTGGCAATGATTCCCTGCTCGGTCTGGATTGCGGCCGTCGTGACCGCGGTGCTCGCGCTCGTGGTGAACCGGACCGCACTCGGACTTTTCGTGCGCTCGATTGGCGTCAACCCTATCGCTACGCGGCTGGTTGGGCTGCGCTCCAGCGCGATCGTCTTCAGCGTGTACGTTATCTGCGGCTTGATGGCGGCGCTCGCCGGCATCATTGCCAGCTCGAACGTACGGAGTGCTGATGGAAACAACGCGGGCCTGCTGCTCGAACTCGACGCGATTCTGGCCGTAACGCTCGGTGGCACGTCGCTGCTTGGCGGCCGCTTCAGCCTTGGCGGCACCGTGCTGGGCGCCTTGATCATCCAGACGTTGACCTATACGACCTATTCGATCGGCGTCCCGCCGGAAGCCACGCTGGTTGTGAAGGCGGTCGTCGTGGTCGTGGTGAGTGTGATCCAGTCGGAAGTGGCGCGAGCCCTGTTTTTCAAGCCGCTGAAGCATCTTCTTTCGCCGGCGCGCCAACGCGCATCCACCGGAACGAGTACATCATGAGAAAGCTGACTAGCCGGCTGACTGATCCGAGAACCCTGCCTATCATCGCGACGATCGTGCTGTTCGCGGCGCTGTTCGGCTTTGGTTCCGTCATGTATACCGGCTTCTTTTCGATGCAGGTATTGACGGGGCTCTTCGTCGACAACGCATTCCTGCTTGTCGTGTCGATTGGCATGACGTTCGTGATCCTGTCGGGGGGCATCGACCTGTCGGTCGGCGCCGTGGTTGCCCTGACTACGATCCTGTGCGCTGTGGGCGCCCAGTGGCTGCATTGGCCCATCTGGGTCGTCGTGCCCATCGTGCTGGTATTCGGTGCACTCTATGGCGCGGCGATGGGTGCGCTGATTCACTTCTTCCGTCTGCAGCCGTTCATCATCACGCTCGCGGGGATGTTCCTGGCGCGCGGCGCGTGCTTCCTGATCACGACGGAATCCATCACGATCGACGAACCGTCGTTCCATGCGGTTGCGTCGCTGAACATTCCCGTCGGCGGCGGCTCCCTGAATGCGGGGTCGTTGATTGGCATTGCGATGCTCGTCGTGGCGATCTTCGTCGCCCACTTTACGCGCTTCGGGCGCAACGTCTATGCCATTGGCGGCAACGAGCGCTCCGCGCTGCTGATGGGCCTGCCGGTCGCAAGAACGAAGATAGCCGTCTATGCGTTGAGCGGCTTCTGCTCGGCGCTCGGCGGGGTGATCTTTACGCTCTACGTGCTTTCTGGCTACGGACTGCAGGCGCAAGGAATGGAACTCGATGCCATCGCCGCGACGGTGATCGGCGGAACACTGTTGACCGGCGGGGTCGGCTATGTCATCGGATCACTGTTCGGCGTCGGCATTCTCGGCACCATCCAGACGCTGATCACTTTCGACGGCACGTTGAGCTCATGGTGGACGCGCATCGTCATCGGCGCATTGCTGTGCGTGTTTTGCCTGCTGCAGCGGATCATCGAACGCCATGCCGGTCGCCGCCGCACAGGCGGCACGGGGCTCTCGCGGAAATCGACTGGACCATCGCACGGAGGCAAGCAGGGGCAGGGCGAGCGCGAGAGTGGTGATCTGGTCACGACGACCTGATCGGCTCAGGGCGAACGTCGGTCCGTCTGAATGAGGAGAAGAACGTGCTCGAAATACGGGAAGCAGATTTACGAACGCCTGTCTTCGGAAATGCGGGCCGGCCTGGCGAATCAGCGCAAGGCGCGGCCGGCAGGAGGCATCGGCAAACGACGCTTTCGAACGCCTGTCTGAGAGTCGACATAGAGGCAGGCAGCCACAGCGGGATTGCGCAATTCGAGTGGAATGACCGCGGAATGTGGACGCCCGTATTTCGATCGGCGCAGCGGCAGGGGCCTTTATCGGCTCCGTGCCGGCTAGCGTGTCAGCCGTCAATCTGGATTCCAGGCGCCACGAATGACTCGATGGATGACTGGAGGATCGACTCAGTCGCAGAAAGCTCGCTTCGCTTGCAAACCGAAGTCGCGCAACGGTACAGGGCGACCCAGACATACGCGCTTGAGGGGCCAACACTCGAAATAACCGTCGAATTCGAGAATAGGCGGCGCAAGCCAGTAGCGTGCGCAATCGAAATCAGGCCGGCACTCGTGCGGGATCCGGATACACGCATCAGCGCTCCGGCCGGCGGGATCTGGATTGCGCGAGGGAAGGGCGTGGCTCCGAGGCTCGTTCCCGCTCCGTTCGCGTGGCAATTCGGCGTGACCTATCCTTTGCCGCAGAAGGCAGTGGACCACGCATTCACGGGCTGGGGAGGGCGGGCGCTGGTCGAATGGCCTGCGCGGCAGTTTTCCCTTGCGATTGTGGGAAACACAGACTGTTATCGCCTTCGCGCGCTGCCGCAAGAAGATGCGTTTTTGTTCCAGTTGATGAATGATCGATCGGAACACGGCTGCGTTCGCGGCGGCGATGGCGTGAACGGGTTGACGAAGCTCGCTGCGGGAGAAACGCTCAGTCGGCGCGTGAGCTTCACAGTCGAACGACTTGCGTCGCTGACGAAAACCGCGCGCTACGCGACGCAGTAGCGGCGCGGTTCTGACGGCAAGCGTGGAATTTCATTCATATTATTAAAAAGTCATAGGACCCGTGTGAGAGGTCGATTTGACGCACCATGAATCGGGGGGAAGTATGCTCAAGGGGTTCAGTATCAAAAGCGGGTTGACCGGCGTAATTTCAGTGTTCGTCGCAATCCTCGCCGTGACGAGCGCCGCAGGCATTCTGGCGCTGAAACTGAATAACGATGCGCTGCGAGCCATGTATGAAGTCGATACTAGTTCATTGGTCGCGCTGAAGACGAGCGACGCCCTGCTTCAGCGTGCCCGCGTTTCGCTCGACAGTTACCTTTCGTTATATGGTCTGGGCGACCCACAGCCCGCCTTGCTCTCGGGTGCCCAACAGGATCTCAAGGATTCCGAAGTAGAGTTCTCCAGGTATTTGTCATTGCAACTGGCTGCGGACTCGGAGGTGGTGAAGCAGTTGACCGCGCGCCGCCGAACGGTGCTCGATGGGTCCGTCCTGCCGGCGGCTGACGCACTCAGTCATATGGATTTCGGCCATTTCAAGGAACTCCAGGGGAAGGCGACACAGGAGGCAGTGGCCGCATATCAGAGCGCGATGAAGGCGCGCGAGAGCGCGGTCGTCGACGGACAACGTGAGCGGTTTTCACAGGCGCAATCGCGCTTTCATTTGATGGTTGCGACGCTGGCTGGAACGTCGATATTCGCACTTGCAGTGGGAATCATCGCGAGGCAGATTCTCGTCGGCATCGTCGTGCGTCCAGTCGCTGAGATCAAGACCCACCTCGCACGCATTGCTTCAGGGAATCTGCAGGGTAACGTGCACGCCGAATCGCGCAATGAGATGGGCATGCTCATGGCTGACGTCCGGACAATGCAGGACGCGTTGGTGCGGACTGTGCGCAGCGTTCGCAGCGGGACGGAAACCATCAATGTCGGTGCGCAGGAGATTGCGTCCGGCAGCACAGACCTCTCGCGGCGAACCGAGCAGCAGGCAGCGTCGCTGGAACTCGCCGCTGCGAACATGGCCCAGTTGACGCAGGCAGTCAAGAAGAACGCGGCGACAGCCGACACCGTGAGCCGCCAGGCACTGGCGGCTTCGCAAACCGCATCTGCCGGTGGCGAAGTGGTTCACGAGGTCGTGCGGACGATGCAAGGCATATCGGTGCATTCGAGCAAGGTTGCCGAAATCGTCGGCCTGATCGAAAGCATCGCGTTTCAGACCAACATACTGGCGCTGAACGCCGCTGTCGAGGCGGCGCGCGCCGGAGAAACCGGGCGCGGATTTGCGGTGGTCGCGAGTGAGGTTCGAAGTCTTGCGCAGCGAAGCGCCCAGGCGGCCAAGGAGATCAAGCATTTGATCGACGCCACCGTCGGAAAGATCGACGAGGGTTCGCTGCTCGCGCAGAGGGCGGGCTCGATCATGACTGAGGTCGTGTCGTCCGTCACAGCGGTTAGCGGTCTGATGGCCGAGTTGCACCGGGCGACCCAGGAACAGAGCCACGACATCGAGCAGGTGAGCGGCGCAGTTGTGCAAATGGACACAACGACTCAACAGAATGCCGCACTCGTCGAGCAGGCTGCGGCCGCCGCCCAGTCGCTGAAGGAGCAGGCAGCGCTGCTGGACAATGTTGTTTCGGAATTCAAGCTTGCCTCATCCTGATATGGGATAGCCGGTGGCCCGAAATGGGAAGTTTGTGGCCCGTTCAGACGTGTCGACGCTCCTGCGCGGCCCCGATTTGAATCCAGACGTCAGCGATTCAACAGCCCACATTGGCGGAGTTCTTCGGCAAGCACCTTGTGCCCGGTAAAGACATGCCCGGTCAGGCCGGCCTTACGGGCGCCCGCCACATTCGCTTCAAGATCGTCAATAAATAGCGATTCCGAAGGAGCCGCACCCAGCGAGTCGATGCACTTCAGGAAGGTTTGGGTCGATGGCTTCGCCGCACTGAAGGATGCCGACGCGAACACTCATGACGGCCCTTCCGACACGTACGAAAAGCTCAATCGTGGGATCTGGCAATCAGGGTTTCGTCGGCGCGAAGGTATGCAGCCTGCATCCGCCAAAACGCGAAGTTACACGTTTTTGACAGCTTGCAAAATTCTGGATTTAAATCTAGCCTGCATCAGCAATCGGCGGATCTCTTCAACGCACTACCTTCCTTTCGGGAACAGCGATGACGATGAAGCGTATCTGGGCGGGCCGTGTCCTTTCGATCTCCGCAACGGCTGGACTGGCTGCGGGCGGCATCAACCCTGCATCGGCTGCACCACCGGACGCGCTCGTGGCCGCCGCGAAGCAGGAAGGGCAGTTGACCACGATCGCCCTGCCGCATGACTGGTGTGGGTACGGTTCGCTGATCGCCGCATTCCAGAAGAAGTACGGCATCCACGTCAACGAACTCAACCCTGATGCAGGCTCGGGGGACGAGATCGAAGCGATCAAGGCGAACAAAGGCAACAAGGGACCACAAGCGCCCGACGTGATCGACGTCGGCCTGTCGTTCGGACCGTCCGCGAAAAAAGATGGCCTGTTGCAGCCTTACAAGGTATCGACGTGGGATTCGATCCCGGCAGCTTCCAAGGATGCGGAAGGCTACTGGTACGGCGACTACTACGGCGTGCTTGCGTTCGAAGTCAACGCGGACATGATCGACAAGGCGCCGGCCGATTGGGGCGATCTGCTCAAACCGGAGTACCGCAATGCGGTCTCGCTCGCCGGCGACCCGCGCTCGGCGAATCAGGCCATTCAGGCGGTTTATGCCGCGGGCCTTTCGCAAGGCAAAGGCGATGCAACGAAGGCCAACCAGACGGGCCTCAAGTTCTTCGCCGATCTGAACAAGAGCGGCAACTTCGTGCCGGTGATCGGCAAGGCCGCGTCACTGGCGCAGGGCACGACGCCGATCATCGTGCGTTGGGACTACAACGCGCTCGCCGATCGGGACACGCTCAAAGGCAACCCGAAGGTACAAGTCATCGTGCCGAAGACAGGCGTGGTGGCGGGCGTCTATGTGCAGGCGATCAGTGCCTATGCGCCTCATCCGAATGCCGCGAAACTGTGGATGGAATACCTCTACTCTGACGAAGGGCAGCTCGGTTGGCTTGCCGGTTATTGTCATCCGATGCGCTACAACGAACTCATCACGCAGAAGAAGGTGCCGGCAGCGCTGCTCGCGAAACTGCCGCCTCCATCGGCCTACGGCAACGTGGTCTTTCCGACGCTCGAGCAGCAGAACGCCACGAAGGACGTCGTGACCAAAGGCTGGGATCAGGTCGTTGGCGCGAACGTGAAGTAGGCGCGCGCGAGACCGCCGGGATGAGCGCATCTCCGCAGCCAGACGCCTCGGGCCCGGACTTGCTGACGCCTGCCGGGCCCGCGCCGAAATCCGGTCCCGTGCGCGACAGTGGCGGTGCAAGCTGGCTGACCTATGCGGGCGTCGTGCCGTTTTTCGCATTCGCGCTGCTATTTCTTTTGTTGCCCACCGCTCTTCTGATGATCGGCGCGTTTCAGGATGCGCAGGGGCACTTCACGCTGGCGAATCTTCGCGAGCTGTTTGAACCAGCCGTACTCGATGCCTACTGGATCAGCGTGAAGGTGAGCGTCGCCTCCGCGACCGGCGGGGCCATCTTCGGCGCGCTGCTCGCGTGGGCCGCGGTGCACGGTCGGTTACCCACGTGGATTCGCCCAACGCTCATGACCTTTTCTGGCGTCGCGTCCAACTTCGCGGGGGTGCCGCTCGCCTTCGCGTTCATCAGTACATTGGGGCGCGTGGGTCTCGTGACGGTGCTCGCACGGAAATATCTCGGCTTCAATCTCTATTCCACCGGGTTCAGCATTCTGAGCTTCCTCGGGCTAACCATTACGTACCTCTACTTCCAGATTCCGTTGATGGTGCTCATCATCACGCCGGCGCTCGATGGCCTGAAACGCGAGTGGCGCGAAGCGTGCGACTGCCTTGGCGGCACGGCGGCGCAATACTGGCGCTACGTCGGTTTGCCGGTCCTCTGGCCGAGCTTTCTGGGTGCGGCCCTGCTGCTGTTTGCCAACTCGTTCGGCGCGGTCGCCACGGCTTACGCGTTGACCGGCAGTTCCCTCAACATCGTTCCGATCCTGCTCTTTGCGCAGATTCGCGGCGACGTGCTGCACAACCAGAATCTCGGTTACGCCCTCGCGCTCGGCATGATCGTAGTCACGGGCCTGTCCAACGGCGGCTACATCTGGTTGCGCGCGCGAGCCGAAAGGGGACGCTGATGAAATCGCAATCGCAATCGCGCGCGGGCGCTTGGATCACCGTGATCATCGGCACACTGTATTTTTTGATTCCGCTCGCCGCGACCTTCGAGTTCAGTCTGCGGATGCGTCGCGATACGTACAGCTTCGATGCATATCGCGTTGTCCTGGGAGATCCCCATTTCCAGGCTTCGTTCGGCTATTCGGTATTGATGGGGTTGCTCACCATCGTGATTGGCGTACTGCTCGTCGTGCCGACGGCGTATTGGGTGCAACTGCGCTTGCCGAAGCTTCGGCCGGTCGTGGAGTTCATCACCTTGCTGCCGCTCGTGATACCGGCCATCGTGATCGTCTTCGGCTACCTGCGCATCTACAGCAGCAGTTCGATTTTGCCGTTCACCAGTAACGAACGCGCGACCGATCTGCTACTCGTATTCGGTTACGTCACGCTATCGCTGCCTTATATGTACCGCGCCGTCGATGCGGGTATGCGCGCCGTTGATGTGCGCTCGCTGACCGAGGCCGCCGAGTGTCTCGGCGCGGGCTGGACGACGATCCTTTTCCGCGTGATTTTCCCGAACGTGCGCTCGGGAATTCTGTCTGGCGCGTTCCTGACGTTCGCCGTGGTGATCGGCGAATTCACGATCGCGAGCCTGCTGGATCGCCCGGCGTTTGGACCGTATTTGCAACTGATCGGCGCGAACCGCGCTTACGAGCCCTCGGCGCTGGCGATCATCGCCTTCATTGTCACGTGGGCATCGATGGGATTGATCCAGGTGTTCGGCTCGGCGCGCGCGCTGGCCGGCCATAAAACTTGAGCCGGTGAGGCCGCGACCCATGGCATTTCTCGAGATCGACAATCTCCACAAGGCGTTTGGGGCGAATGTTGCGGTGCATCAGTTCGACATGAACATCGCGCAAGGCGAATTCATCACCTTTCTCGGCCCGTCGGGCTGCGGTAAGACGACTGTACTGCGCATGATCGCCGGATTCGAAACGCCCACGCGCGGCGCGATCCGCCTGAATGGTCGTGACGTCACGCGTGTGCGCACGCGCGATCGCGCCGTCGGCATGGTGTTCCAGTCCTATGCGTTGTTTCCGAACATGACGGTGGCGCAGAACATCGGCTTCGCGTTGAAGGTCGCAAAGCGTTCGGAGAAGGAGATGAGCGGGCGTGTTGCAGAGATGCTGGAACTCATCAAGCTGCCGCATCTCGCCGGGCGCTATCCGTGGCAATTGTCCGGTGGGCAGCAACAGCGTGTGGCCCTGGCCCGTGCGCTCGCAAGCAAGCCTCAAGTGCTGCTGCTCGACGAACCGCTTTCCGCGCTCGACGCAAAAATTCGCGTCTCGTTGCGCGAAGATATACGGGCACTGCAGCGTGAACTTGGCATCACGTCGATCTTCGTCACGCACGATCAGGAAGAAGCGTTGTCGATGTCGGACCGCATCGTCGTAATGAACGACGGGCGTGTCGAGCAAGTGGGTGCGCCGCTCGATATATACAATTTTCCGCGTACACGCTTCGTTGCGACGTTCGTGGGAACGCTCAATATCCTGGCCGGGCGTGTGATCGATCCTGCAACGGGGCGCATTGCCGTTGACGGTCAGGAACTGGTGACATCGCGGCCGCTCCCATCGGACGATGCCGGCAAGGAGCGTGTGCTGGCGTTGCGTCCCGAGGCAATTCTGCTGGAGCCGCCATCGACTGACCGCAACTCGCTGGCGGCGACGGTTGAAGAGATCAGCTTCCTCGGTTCCGTGGTGCGTATTCGCGCGCGGGTTAGCAGCGCAATCGTCACCCTCGATGTCTTCAACGATCCGAACCGGATCCTGCCCGAACGCGGGCAGCCAGTTGCTCTTGGCTTTTCGCACGACAATCTGCTTGTGCTGGATGAGAGCGTGCACTAGTAGGGATTGCTGATCGATAGTTTCATGCAGACAGATTTAAAGTGCTCTACGGGTAGTGATGTGCTGGACAACTTCCGATACGCATCGTAACTGCCGAACTCGCGAGGGGATACACTGTAACTTGCGATGGATACAGGAGGCGGAGATGATGAATTCTGACCCCCAAAGCACTTTCCGAGGGCTACCGCTTACGCCGGAGCAGGACGCGGAAGTGCGGCACTATATCAAGGTCCGTACGCAGCACGGTTTGCCCTGGGATACGGCGGAACTGCGCGCGATGCTCAGGGATATGCTGCAGCCCCCAGTTGACGACAACGGTGATGTTGATCCGGCAGCGGCCGAAATGAAAGGAGCCGCCGAACGTGCGACGGGATTGGTCGACGAGGAGATTGACCCCATCGAGGCGAATGAGGAGCAAAACGCGGCGATGGAGTCGGAGTGGATGAAAGGACCCAGACGTTAGGACTGCGAGCACTCATTTTTGTCGCTCGGGCCTCGGGTTTTGGAGTGCGCAAGAATGAGGATCACGATCGTTGATTCGTAGAACTGAAGTCTGTGACGCTCGGGAAGTCACCGCCTTTTTCTTCCGGAAAGGTAGAAGGAGGTGTGACGCCACCACGCCAAAGAACAGACGATTGTCTCAGCTGGACCGAAATGGGCGAAGGCGTCATTTCACCGTCGCGATGATCCCGTTATGTGCCCCTGCCGCAGCAGCGCACCGGCTTGCGCACCGCTCACCGCCCGGCTGAAGTGAAAGCCTTGTGCCTTCGTCGCCCGATTGGTGTCGGCGAGGAACAGACGCTGCTGCTCGGTCTCCACCCCCTGCGCAATGACGCCCATGCCGGCTTCGCGCGCGAGGTTGACAATGGCCTGGATCGTCGCCGCCCCTGCAGGATCACTGGCGAGCCGCTGGACGACGGATCGGGCGATCTTCAAATGGTTCACCTCACATTTGCGGGCATAGTCGAAGGTCGCGAATTCGTCGCCGAAACCGTCGATGGCGATCTTCACGCCTAGTTTGCGCAGCGCGCTCAGCACGTCGTTGTGCGCCCACGTGAGACGGGTCAGGGTTGCCTCCGTTACGTCAAACTCCAGATCGGATGCGGCCAGCCGCCATTTCGCGATGGTGCCGGCCACGTCGCGAACGAAAGCCTCCCCTCTGAGGAGTTCGCACCAGGACAGGTTGACCGTGACCATCAGCGGGGCGATTCCTTCGTCGCGCCATGCCCTCATCTGGCGGCATGCCTGCTCCAGCACCCAGTGGCCGAGCGTCGCCATGTGGCCGGCCTGCTCAGCGACCGGCATGAAGTCGTCCGGAGCAAACTCGCCGCGCGTCGGGTGATGCCAGCGCACCAGAGCCTCCATCCCGATGATGTTTCCTGAAGACAACTCCACTTCGGGCTGATAGTGCAGTTCCAACTCGCCACGATCCGCCGCACCGCAGAATTCTTCGGCGAGCGTCATCCGTTCGCGCACGGTCTCATCAAGCTCCCGCGTAGGGAAGCAGTACCGGTTGCCGCCCGTACGCCGGGCACGCTGGAGCGCCAGATCAGCCAGCCCGAGCAGTTCCTGCGCACCGCCGCTGCCATGCACGTACGGACATACACCAATACTGGCGGTCATGCGGACCTCGCTGCCGCCGAAGTACCAGGCCGCCGCCAGCGCCGTGCGGATTCTCTGCGCGAGGACGCCTGCATCGACGGGCTCGGACGCCTCGGCTTGCAACACGGCAAATTCGTCGCCACCGACCCGCGCCACCAGATCCCGTTCGCCCGCGCAGGCGGTCAGGCGCTTCGCGACCTCTTGCAGCAGCCGGTCGCCGACCGGCCGGCCGAGCGTGTCATTGACGGACCCGAAATGATCGAGGCCCAAATGCAGGACTGCAAATGGTATTGCGCCACGCCCGGCAGCCGCCATCGCATGGCGCACCCGGTGCGTGAAGGCCACCCCGTCTATCAGCCCGGTAAGCACATCGGTGCCTGCAAGCGATACGACGCTCGCTTCCGCCGCCCGCTTTCCAGTCAGGTCGAGCATGAGCCCTTCCACCTCGATGAGCCGACCGTCGACGTCACGCACCGGGATGAACCGGTTCTCGACCCAACGGCAGTGACCGTCGCCCGTGCGCAAGCGGAACTCGACGGTTGCCTGTGTGACACGCCTGTCCAGTACGCGCGCCATGACAGCCTCGACTTCCGGCCAGTCGCGTGGGTCAACCAGCCCTGGTAGTCCGGCAGGCGAGGCCAGCACGGCGTCGCGATCGTGCCCGAATCGGACGATGTCGTGCGAGATTTCGAGGAGCGGCAGTGCAGGCTCTCCACGCAGGCGGTAAAACACAACCGGTCCGTTGACCGAGAGGATGTTCGCCTCGTCGAGTGCGTCGGCCCACTGCTCGACGGGGTCAATCCAGGAAGCGGCGGGGGCGCCGGTGCGCCACTTCGCAGCCAGCACGCCTTCAATGTGACGGATGGCTGTTGTGCTCAACGGCTCGCCCAGAGCGAGCAGACGATCTGCTGATCCGAGTCGTCTGGCCAGGAACTCCCGGGCGACGAAGGCGTGTGCGCCCACGAGAGCGAACTGCAAATGCGCATCGGCACGCCAGAGCCGCCCGACGGTCCGGACGACGTCCCCTCCGGGCAACCTGCGTGCGCTCACGAACACCATCGCATAAGGCCGTGCATGGGCAATCGCACGCACGGCCCGCGTGAACGCGTCGCTGCCCGATCGCGCGGCCTCGATCTGGAACGCCGTGTGCGCGACCCCCGTGCCACCAGACAAGCGGGGCTGAACCGCCGCAGACACGGTTTTGCCTTCTGGCGGGCCAGCAAGCAGCTTGCGAAGATCCTGTGCAAGCGCCGCGTCGTCGTCGATGACGAGAATGCGATGACAGGCCGGGGCGGTCTTTCGGCTCGTCAGAGTCTCGTCGTGGCGCCGAAGCTCGGTTGCCGACGGAATCCGCGTAGCCGTTGCCGTGCGCCCGACGCGTTGCGAGCCCCGCCTCGATGGCCAGTGTGGCACGTTGTGAACCGAAGCCATGATCACCCCCCGTGTGAATGACGAGGCAGGGTGGATAACGCCATCCGGGCGGCGAGGCATGCCTTGCTCAAACCAGCAGGACGAGCCCATCTCGTCAGACAAATATCAGTATAGTTATTGTTTGCCGTTCACGACTACCTATCCACTGCGCGAACCTGGCGATACTCCGCGGGAAGCTGGTGTTGCACCCGCGATCAGGCGCGGCGCTTTACGCCAGGGAGCACGCACAGCATTTCGTAGGCGATATTGGCGCCAAGCAGCGCGGTGGTGCCGAACGGATCGTACGGCGGCGCGACTTCCACTACATCAGCACCCACCAGATCGAGCCCCCATGCGCCGCGAACGATTTCGAGCGCCTGCGGCACCGTCAAGCCTGCGATCTCCGGCGTGCCGGTACCGGGTGCGTATGCTGGGTCGATACCGTCGATATCGAAACTCAGATACACCGGCCCACCTCCCACGCGCTCGCGCACCTCTGCCATCAGCGGTTCGAGCGAGCGGTTCCAGCATTCCTCGGCCTGTACCACGCGAAAACCCTGCTCGCGACACCAGTCGAAATCTTCGGCGGCGTAGCCCGTGCCGCGCAGACCGATCTGCACCACACGCTGGCAGTCAAGCAGGCCTTCTTCGACTGCACGGCGAAACGGTGTGCCGTGCGCAATCTTCTCGCCCATCATCGTGTCGTTGACGTCCGCGTGCGCGTCAACGTGAATCAGGCCGACCTTGCCGTGCTTGCCATGAATGGCACGCAGAATTGGCAGCGTGATCGTGTGGTCTCCGCCTAGTGTGATCGGCATTGCGCCGTGCCGCAGGATGGCGTCGTAGGCAGCTTCGATCCGGGCGATCGAATCGAGCAGGTTGTATGGATTGATCGCGATGTCGCCGATATCCGCGACACGCAGCGAATCGAACGGCGCAGCGCGTGTCGCCATGTTGTACGGGCGCAGCAACGCAGATTCTGCGCGAATCTGGCGCGGCCCGAAGCGCGCGCCGGTGCGGTTCGATGTGCCCAGATCGAAAGGCACACCGACGAAGCACGCATCGAGCCCTTCGGCATTCAGCACGTTGGGCAGTCTCATCATCGTCGCGATCCCACCGCAGCGAGGCATCGCGTTGCCGCTCAGAGGCTGGAAGAATTCGGTAGCCATCATGTCTCCTGTCGCATTCGATGAAGGCATTCTCCGCGCGACAGCGGGACACGAACAATCGATAAATTTTCATGTGACGCATGTCCACCGGTCATGAACTGGCGTAAACCCTTGCGCTCCACAGGCCCCTGGTTATGCAAGAAGCTCATGCACCTCATGAAAACTTATCGATTGTCCGTGCCGCATGGCACCGCCGAGAATGGTTTGGACAACGACGCAGATGCGGCTAGGGCGACTCGACCCGCATCCGCATCTGGCGGTACCAACCAGGAAAGCGACAATCCATGAACTATCCGGAATTCACCGCCCGCTTCGAGGAAGCCGGCGCGAGGCCAAGCGAATGGCCAGATACAAGCCGCCTGACTTGCGGAGAGGCGCTCGTCACCCTGCTTGAAGGATATGGTGTCCAGTACGTTTTCGGGATTCCGGGCGTGCATACGGTCGAGCTGTATCGGGGTCTCGCTGCATCGTCCATTCGCCACGTCACGCCGCGCCATGAGCAGGGCGCGGGCTTCATGGCCGACGGCTATGCACGCGTGACCGGGAAACCTGGCGTGTGCTTCATCATCACCGGGCCGGGCATGACCAACATTGCGACCGCGATGGCGCAGGCTTATGCCGACTCCATTCCGATGCTGGTGATATCGAGCGTCAATGCACGCCGCGAACTCGGTAGCGGAGACGGACGCCTTCACGAGCTGCCGTCGCAGCGCAACGTGTTCGCAGGGCTCACGGCGTTCTCGCATACGCTGCTCGATGCGGCGGAATTGCCTCAGGTGCTGGCCCGCGCGTTTGCCGTTTTCGGCGGAGCGCGGCCGCGACCCGTGCACATTGAGATTCCACTGGACGTGATCGTCGCGCCGGCTCGTGGCATGAACCTGACGCCCGCGGCGCTGCCAGCGAAGCCGGCAGGATGCCCGGGGTCCCTCGAAACGGCGTCGGAGTTGCTCGCCACGGCGCGACGGCCGCTGATTCTCGCCGGTGGCGGCGCGCAGCACGCCGCGACCGAACTGCAGGAGCTCGCCGAGTGCCTGCAAGCGCCGGTTGCGCTGACGATCAACGCCAAGGGATTGCTGCCCCAGGGGCACCCGCTGCTGATTGGCTCGACGCAATCGCTGCCGCCCACGCGCGCGCTCGTGCGCGAAGCGGACGTCGTGCTCGCGGTCGGCACCGAGCTGGGCGAAACCGACTATGACGTGGTGTTCGACGGCGGCTTTTCGATCGATGGCCGGCTGATCCGCATCGACATCGACGCGCCGCAACTGATGCGCAACTTCAATCCCGACGTGGCCGTCGTTGCCGATTCGCGGCAGGCGCTCGGCAGCCTGTCGACGCGGCTGCACGAGCGCATCATGCCGCCGCGCCAGCGCGACTGGGGCGCGCAGCGGGTTGCGCTCGCGAGGCAGGCCGTGGAGGCAAGCTACGACGCGCCGACGCGCTCGCAGAGACGCCTTGTCGCTACGGTCACTGCCGCGTTGCCCCGCGTCATCATCGCGGGCGACTCGACCAGCCCCGTGTATGCGGGCAACTTCGTGCACGACGCACCGGAGCCGCGTTCGTGGTTCAACTCGTCGACCGGCTACGGCACGCTGGGCTATGGGCTGCCCGCGGCGGTTGGCGCGAAGCTTGCCGCGCCCGATCGCCCCGTGGTTTGCCTGATCGGCGACGGCGGCCTGCAGTTCACGCTGCCGGAACTCGCCAGCGCAGTTGAAGCCAGAGTGCCCATTGTGGTTCTCTTATGGAACAACTTTGGCTACGGCGAGATACGCCGCTACATGACGGCGCGCGACATCGTGCCGGTCGGCGTCGATATTCACACGCCCGACTTTCTCGCGCTGGCACGCGGTTTCGGTTGCGTGGCTTCTCGCGTGGATACACCCGATGCACTTGCTGAACAGTTGCAACAGGCAATGTCGCGCGATGTCCCCACCGTCATCGAAGTGAACGAAGCCGACTGGTTTGCGCGGGTGCCAGCATGAAACAGCATGAATGGCTCGAGTCTGGCGCTGCGCTGCGAACGCAGCTCCTTATCGATGGGTTCTGGTGCGCAGGTGAGTGCGGACAGCGCTTGCCGGTGGTCAATCCATCGACCGAAGAAACGATTGTGGAGGTCGAGGCCGGCAACGCAGCCGATGTCGATTGCGCGGTACGTGCCGCCGCACAGGCCTTCCGCACCTGGAAAAAGACCACAGGCGCGCAACGCGCCATGTTGCTTCGAGCGATTGCTCGCGGCGTGCACAGCCGGCGCGAGCACCTGGCGGCGCTCCAGTCGCTCAACAACGGCAAACCGCTGGACGAAGCGCGAATCGACGTGAGTGACGTCGTCGCCACGTTCGAGTACTACGCGGGTCTGGCTGAGCAGCTGGACGACGTCGGCGAGTCCGCGGTGGCAATTCCCAGCGACGAGTATCGGGCGACCATCCGGCGCGAACCAGCAGGCGTCGTCGCACTGATCGTGCCGTGGAACTTCCCGATGGTCACGACGGCGTGGAAGCTCGCACCTGCGCTTGCGGCGGGCTGCACGGTCATTCTCAAGCCTTCCGAGATAACGCCGCTGCCCGAGCTGGAACTCGCGGCGATCATCGCGGATGCCGGCGTGCCGAGAGGCGTGCTCAACGTCGTGACGGGCACGGGCACCGAAGTGGGGGCGCCGCTTGCCGCACACCCGCTTGTCGCGAAGGTGTCCTTCACCGGGAGCACTGCGGTAGGCGCTCAGGTCATGAAAACCGCGGCGGATACGATCAAGGGCGTGAGTCTGGAGCTGGGCGGGAAGTCCTCCATCATCGTGTTCGCCGATGCGGATCTCGATCTCGCCACCGACCTGGTTGCAGGCGGCGCGTTCTTCAATGCCGGCCAGATGTGCTCGGCCACTTCGCGTGTGCTGGTCGAGCGATCGATAGCGGACGCGTTGGCCGCGCGTCTCGCAGACCGCGCAACGCGCATGGTCGTGGGCGATCCATTCAAGCCCGGCGTACAGATGGGGCCTCTCACCAACCGCGCGCAGTACGAACGCGTGCAGCGGTACATCGCGCGCGGCAAGGCCGATGGCGCGCGGCTCGTGATCGAAGGCGAGGCGCCAGCCGGTCCCGGCTACTTCGTAAGACCGACGATATTCGTCGATATGCCAACCGAAAGCCCGCTGTGGCGCGAAGAAGTCTTCGGTCCCGTGCTGTGCATGCGCAGTTTCGATACCGAAGACGAGGCCGTCGGTGCCGCCAACGATACCGAGTTCGGCCTGGTCGCCACGGTCGTCACGCGCGACGCAGGGCGGGGCAGGCGGGTGGCGGACGAACTGGAAGCGGGCGTTGTGTGGATCAACGCGCCGCAGGCGATCTTTCCTCAGACCTCATGGGGAGGTTACAAGCGCAGCAGCATTGGGCGCGAACTGGGTCCGTTCGGGCTCGCGGCCTTCCAGGAAATCAAGCAGATCCTCATGTCTACCGGGGGCGCCGCCGGTCCGGAATGCGCTCGCGGCGCATGAGTATTTGTCATGGCGCGCATGCAGAGATTTCGTTTGTTGCAGGTTTTTGACGCACGTAGAGTCAATTCACGGCGCACGTTTGCGTGATTTTTGGTGATGGCAGCGCGCTTCAGGCCGCGGCCGTACGATTCGATCAGGAGATGACCATGCAGGGGATCAAGCTGGGGAGAAGGCAGGCCATTAAGGCAATCGGCACGGCTATGGCGGCATCGGCGTTGCCCATGCCATTCATCAGTACTGCCAGGGCACAGGAGAAGAGCTACGCGGGCAAGACCCTGCGGCTGCTCACCTGGTCCGACGATACCGGCGCGGCGGCCCTGCGCAACATCGCCGCTACGTTCAGCCAGAAGACCGGCGCGCAGGTGATTGCCGACCGCGCAGATGGCACGTCCGGCATGGTCGCGAAGCTCAAGGCGGCCGGCGACCGGCCGACCTACGACGTGATCACGCTTGCCGGGGTCGGCGCTTCGGGTCTTGCCGATGCAGGTCTGCTGATGAAGCCGGACCTGAACAAGCTGCCCAACCTGAAGGACGTCGCGCCGCAATACCGGACAGGCGCCAACGGTTTCGGTGTCGGCTACCTGCTGTGGTCGGACGGTCTTATCTACAACACGTCCACTGTGAAAACCGCGCCCTCGACGTACGAAGCACTTTGGGATCCGAAGTATGCGGGCCGCCTGTTCCTGCCGCCGCCCGAGTGGGCAGAAGCGGTTGACCTGGCGATCATCGCGGCGAAGATGGCTGGCGGCTCCCAGCAGAATATCGATCCGGGCTTCAAAAAGCTCGCCCAGTTGAAGGACCGCGTGCTGACGCTCGGCGAAAACCCGAACCAGGTCGCCGATCTGTTTCGCACCGGCTCGCTCGATATTGGCGGCATCTATGCGCCGGCATTCTTCCCGGAGCAGATCCGCAAGCCCGAGTACAAGATGGCCGTGACCTACGGCATGAAAGAGGGCTTCGCGACCCAGTTGATGTTTACGGTGATTCCGAAGTCGCATCCCGGCGATAGCGATCTCATCCACGCGTTCATCAACCATTCTCTCGATTCTGGTGTGCAGGGCCGCATGGCTGCCGACGTGCTCAACGGTCCCGTGAACTCCCGCGCGATCATTCCTGCAGAGAGCCGCGCCTTCGTACCGTCGCCGCAGCAGATCGCCGAGAAGGCCGTGCTTCACGACGACAAGGCGCTCGCCGCGTTGCAGCCTGCGTGGATCAAGCGTTTTACCGAGATCTTTTCCGCGTGAGCGCCATGTCAGCACTCTCTTCACGCCGTGCGGGCGCGCGGGCAACCGCCGGGGAGTCGCCGGCGCAAGACAGCACTGCCACGACGCTGCCGCGCGTGCCGCCATTGCTGCTCCTTGCGCCGATCCTCGCGTTTCTCGCCGTGCTGATCGCGGCGGCACTTGCGGTTCTGCGGATGAGCTTCGGAGTCCCAGGCAACGAGTGGCATGCCTTCACCCTGCAGAATTACGTGGACCTTGGGGACGCCTACTTCCTGCGCTCGCTCTGGCTGACCTTGCGGCTTGCCTTCCAGAGCATGATCGTCGCTGTCGTGCTGGCGATTCCCGTCGCGCTCGCAATGGCGCGTACTCAGTCGCGCACAGCACGGCGCCTCCTGCTCGCCGGCGTGCTCCTGCCGCTGCTGGTCAACCTGCTGCTGCAGGGCTATGGGTGGCTCGTGATGCTGGGGCCCGCTGGACTCGTCAATCACGCGCTCATGAGCACGGGACTGATCCAGCGCCCCGTGATGTGGCTGTATCGCGAGAATGGTGTGCTGCTCGGACTGATACAAACGGCGTTTCCGCTCGCCGTTCTGCCGATCTCCAGTGCAATGCGCGCGGTCTCGCGCTCGTACGAGGAAGCGGCGGCTACCCTCGGCGCGAGCCGGTGGCAAACGCTGCGCCACGTCATGCTGCCGCTGGCGATGCCTGGCATCGTCTCAGGTGCGTTGCTCGTGTTCGCGTACAACGCCAGCGCATTCGCCGTGCCATTGCTGCTGGGCGGCCGCCGGGTGCCGATGCTCGCCGTGCTGGTGCACGACCAGGTGGCGCCGCTGCTGAACTGGCCCGCCGCATCCGCTTCGGGTGTCGTTCTGATGGCCGCGACGCTTGCGGTGATGGCGATCTCGCAACGACTGGTGCGCAACCTGCAACGCCACGCGGAGACCCGCTCATGAACGCCCTGCGTATCCCCCTGACGATGCCCGGTCGACTCAGCCGCGTGACCGGCCTGCTGGCGGCGATCGTCCTCTTTCTCGCCGCGCTGCCGATCCTGACGATGATCACGATGTCGTTCGGCAATTCCGACACGCTCGAATTTCCGCCGCAGAGTTTCGGCTTTCACTGGTATCGGGCCGCATGGCACACCTTCGTGTCGCCCGATGCGAGCGACGTGCTGTCCATGGGCACTGCGCTCTCGACGAGCCTCATCGTCGCGGTTTCGACGATGTTCATCGCCACTGCCGTTTCCGTGCCCGCTGCCTATGCGCTGTCGCGTTACCGCTTTCGCGGCAAGGCCGTGATCGAGCAACTGGTCGCGCTGCCGCTGGTGTATCCGCTCGTGATGCTGGGGCTTTCGCTGCTGCTTGTATTCAACGTCTTGCCGGTGGAGTTGGGCATGGGGCGGCTCATCATTGCGCACGTGATCCTTGCGCTGCCGTTCACGGTAAAGAACTGCGCCGCATCGGTTGCGTCGATCGGACCGGAGTTCGAGGAAGCGGCCTGCGTGATGGGCGCGAGCCCGCGGCGTGCGCTCGTCGACGTCGTGCTGCCGCTCATGCGTCCCGGAATTCTCGCCGGCATGCTGTTTGCGTTCATCATTTCGTTTAACGAATTCACGGTGACGTTCTTCCTCTACGGCATCAACACGATGACGCTGCCTGTCTGGCTTTACAGCCGCACGGTTTCGTCGCTCGACCCAACGGTGTTTTCGTTCGCGGTCTTCATCGTCCTGATCGACTTTGCCTTGATCTGGCTGCTCGAAAAGCTCGTCGGCGACGAAGGCGTGGCGCTTTGATTGCCGCTTCTCTCGCGATCCCTGGGCACAAAGGAACTCTCATGACCCATCTGTCATTGCAGGCCGTCACCAAGCGCTTTCACAACGCGTTCGCTGTCGACCACGTCGATCTCAACGTCCCGGACGGAAAGCTCGTGTGTTTTCTCGGGCCTTCGGGTTGCGGCAAGACGACCCTGCTGCGCATCATCGCGGGCCTGGAGACGCCCACGTCCGGCTCGGTGATGTTTGCGGGCCGCGACCTGACACATGTGCCGGCCAACCGGCGAGACTTCGGCATGGTGTTTCAGTCGCTCGCGCTGTTCCCGCATATGACCGTTGCCGAGAATGTCGCCTATCCGCTGCGCTTGCGCGGCGTCGACAAGAGTGCGCAAGCAAAGCGCGTGGCCGAACTGCTTGAACTGATCCAGCTTCCGCATATGGCTAACCGGCCGGTGACGCAACTCTCCGGCGGGCAACGTCAGCGTGTGGCGATCGCTCGTGCGATTGCTTCGTCGCCGAAGTTGCTGCTGCTCGACGAACCGCTCTCGGCGCTCGACGCGAAGCTGCGCGAAGCGATGCAGGTCGAGATCCGGCTGCTGCAACAGCGGCTCGGCATCACGACGATCATGGTCACGCATGACCAGCGCGAGGCGATGACGATGGCGGACGAGATCGTGGTGATGCAGAAAGGGCGCATCGCCCAAGTCGGCAGGCCGCTCGATATTTACCGCGATCCCGTGAACGAATTCGTGGCGGACTTTATCGGCCTCGGCAACATTTTGCCCGTGACCCGCGAAGGCGACGACGGCATCGCGCTGCCGGGCGGGCAGCGGATTGCCGTGAATACGACCATGTGCATGCCGGAGCGTGCAGGCGACATCCGCCTGCTCATTCGGCCGGAAGACGTGTGTGTACGAGCCATGTCTGCGAATCCGGGGCCGAACGTCGTCGCCGGCAAGGTCACGTTCGTCCGCGACGTGGGCGCGCAGATCGAAGCGACGATCGATTGCGACGGCTTCACGCTCACCGCCGCCACGACGCCACGCGAGACGCCCGACCTCGAAGTGGGGCGTCCGGTGCTTGCAGAGATGCCGGCCCACGCGTGCAGGCTGATTCCGGCGCACACCGCGCACTGAAATCTCGCATTGAAATTTTTTACCCCCACACGAAGCAGTTCGAAGGAGCCACCTGTCATGAACACCACTATCGTCACCACGAGTTCCGTGCAGCGCCTTGCGGCTCGCACTATCGCTGCTTTCGCGTTTGCCGGCATGACTGGCCTCAGCGCATTCGCCCCGCTCGCACATGCCGATGCGCTCGACACGATTGCGAAATCGGGCGTGGTGCGTGTCGGCGTATTCGAGGACTATCCGCCGTTCGGATCGATCGGGCCGGACATGAAACCGCAGGGCTACGACATCGACGTGGCCAATCTGATCGGCAAGGCGTTGAACGCAAAGGTCGAACTCGTGCAGGTGACGGGCGACAACCGCATGGCGTATCTCGCGGATCACAAGGCAGACATGCTGCTCTCGGTTGGCCAGACGCCTGAGCGCGCGAAAGTCATCGACTTCTCGCAGCCGTATGCGCCGTACTATCTCGCGGTATTCGGGCCGAAATCGCTGGCGGTGAAGAATGCGGGCGACCTGGCCGGCAAGACGGTTGCCGTGGCGCGCGGCACGCTCGAAGATCTGAGTGTGTCCAAGGTGGCGCCGCCTTCTGCGGTTATCAAGCGTTTCGACGATCCCAATGGCGCGATTTCGGCGTTCCTGTCCGGTCAGGCGCAACTGCTCGTGGTCGGCAACGATGTTGGCGCGACGATCATGGCCCGTCATCCTGCCAACGATCCGGAGCAGAAGTTCTCCTTGTTCAGTTCTCCGGATCATGTTGGTCTGAACAAGAACGAGCCGCGCCTCATGCAGAAGGTCGACGATGCCATCGCGGCCGCGAAGAAGGACGGCTCAATGAACGCGATCTCGCTCAAGTGGCTGCGCGCGCCTCTGCCGGCCAGTCTTTGATTCGCTCCGGCTTCCGCTTACCTGAACGATAGACGGCGCAGCGATGACTTATACATTCGACTTTAGTGGCTTCGGTCTGTACGCGGGCATGCTCGCGCGCGGTGTGGAGGTGACGCTAGGCCTCACGGCGGTTTCCACCGTGCTGGGTGGCGCGCTCGGGATCGCCGGCGCGAGCCTTGCCGTCGCGGGGCCGAGGTGGGTGCGCGCACTGGTGGCGTCCTACGTCGAGCTGATCCGCAATACGCCCTTTCTCGTGCAGCTCTTTTTCGTGTTCTTCGGGCTGCCGGGTCTGGGCGTGCAGATCAACGAGATGCAGGCGGCGGTATTGGCAATGACCGTCAATCTCGGCGCGTACGCAACCGAGATCGTGCGCGCCGGCATCGACTCGATTCCTCGCGGCCAGCGTCAGGCGGCGATGGCGCTCGGGCTTCAGGGCAGGCAGGTGTTTCGCTTCGTCGTGCTACCGCAGGCGCTCGCCAACGTATTTCCGGCGCTGCTGGGGCAGGTGCTGATCGTGATGCTCGGCTCGGCGGTCGTTTCGCAGATTTCCGTGCCAGACCTGACTTATGCAGCCAACTTCATCCAGTCGCGTAACTTCCGCTCGTTCGAAAGCTACGTGATCGTCACTGTGATCTATCTCCTGCTGTCGATCGTGCTGCGGCTGCTTGTCAACCGGCTTGGTAAGGGCCTTTTTGCCGGGCGCACAGCACGCGGCGACAGCGCGTCACGCATGCGCCTGCGTTCGTGGTTCTCCGGTCGCGTTCGCATGGCGGCATCCGGCCTTCCTAAGGAGCGTTCGTAATGGTCGAGTTCACTCTCTGGGATATTGCGCGCAACCTGCTGCTCGCCGCACGCTGGACCGTTCTGCTTTCGCTTTGCGCATTCGTCGGCGGCGGCGTGGCGGGCCTCGTGCTGCTGGCGATGCGTGTGTCGCCTCTGGCCTGGTTGCGTCGCATCGCGATCCTGTACGTCGAGCTGTTTCAAGGCACGCCGCTCCTGATGCAGCTTTTTCTCGCATTCTTCGGGTTGCCGCTCGTGGGCGTAGAAGTCTCGCCGTGGCTGGCCGCTACGGTGACGCTGACTCTCTATACGAGCGCTTATCTGGCCGACATCTGGCGTGGGTGTGTCGAAGCCGTGCCACGAGGGCAATGGAGCGCCGCGGCGAGCCTCGGCATGACATGGCCTCAGCAACTGCGTTACATCGTCTGGCCGCAGGCATGGAAGATCGCCGTGCCGCCGACGGTCGGTTTTCTCGTGCAGGTCGTGAAGAGTACGGCGCTCACGTCGATCATTGGCCTGACCGAACTGACCAAGACAGGAACCATGATCACCAACGCCGTGTTTCGTCCGTTCCCGATCTACGCAATGGTCGCGCTGCTGTACTTCGCGATGTGCTTTCCGCTCACGTGGTATGCGCGTGTGCTCGAAGGGCGCTACCAGCGCAGCCGTCACCGCTGATCGCATGAACCTCAACTCATTTCAGAAGCAGGTTTTGACATGATTTCCATTAGCAACGTATCGAAGTGGTACGGCCAGTTCCAGGTGCTCACCGAGTGCACGACGGAAGTGAAAAAGGGCGAAGTCGTCGTGGTGTGCGGGCCGTCCGGATCGGGAAAATCGACGCTCATCAAGACGGTCAATGGTCTCGAGCCGTTCCAGGGCGGCGAGATACGGATCAACGGCGAGTCGGTTGGCGACAGGAAGACCAACCTGTCGAAGCTGCGCTCGAAAGTGGGAATGGTTTTTCAGCATTTCGAACTGTTCCCGCATATGTCGATTACCGAGAACCTTACGCTCGCACAAGTGAAGGTGCTGGGTCGGCGCAAGGACGAGGCGGCTCAAAAGGCACTGGGGCTGCTGCATCGCGTCGGTTTGCGCGCCCACGCGGACAAGTATCCCGGTCAACTCTCCGGCGGCCAGCAGCAGCGTGTCGCGATTGCCCGTGCACTGTCGATGGACCCGATTGCGATGCTGTTCGACGAGCCGACTTCCGCACTCGACCCGGAGATGATCAACGAGGTGCTGGACGTGATGGTCGAACTCGCTCAGGAAGGCATGACGATGATGTGCGTCACGCATGAGATGGGCTTCGCAAAGAAGGTGGCAAACCGCGTGATCTTCATGGACCAGGGGTGTATCGTCGAAGACGATCTCAAGGAGGCATTCTTTGCGCAGCCGAAGTCCAGTCGCGCGAAGGATTTCCTTTCGAAAATCCTGCACTAGGACACGCCCGCCAAACCGGACACCCGAACCCCATGCGACGCCTTCCTCCGCTCAACGCACTTCAGGTATTTGAAGTGGCTGCCCGCCACCGCAGCTTCACTCGCGCTGCGGAACAACTGTGTATCACGCAGGGTGCGGTAAGCCGGCAGATTCTCAGCCTCGAGGATTACTACAAGTTTCCGCTCTTTATAAGGGGCAAGAAAGGGCTGACCTTGACGGCGGAAGGCGAGATGCTGTTACCGGTCGTGAGGGAGGGGCTCGCGCGCATCGAAGACATCTCGCTGCGCCTGACGCGGCAGCGCACGGATCTCGCCATGAAGGTGCCGACCTGCATCATGCGCTGGATGTTGCCGAGAATCATGCGGTTTCAGGCAGAGCACCCCGACTTGCTGGTGCAGATCACGACAACCTGGCAGCATGACGTCGACTTCCAGGTCGAGCCTTTCGATGCTGCGATCATTTACGGTTCGTCGCCCGGCGTCGATGTTCACGCGGTGCCGCTTTTCGATGAGCAGATTACGCCTGTCTGCGCGCCGGAACTGCTGAACGGCAAGCCCCTCGCACAGTTTGACGATCTCTCGCAATTCACACTGCTGCATCCGACCCGAGACCATCGGGACTGGAAACAATGGCTCGACCAGGTCGGCGCGACTCAGGTGGACGCGAACATCGGTCCGAGTTTCGAAACGCTCGATCTGGCGACAAACGCGGCGATGCAGGGCTTCGGGATCGCCATCGGGGACCGGACGCTGGTCGATGACGACCTCACGGCGAGACGCCTTGTCATGCCGTTCGACAAGGTGATCGAAACGGGCGCCCGCTATTACTTTGTCTATCCCGAGTGCGTGGCGCATCAGCCAAAAATGAAACTCTTCAGCGAGTGGATTGCACTGAATCGCGAAGGGCAAGCGGTGATTGCGCCTGTAGCGGGGAGCGGCTGAAACCATCGGGCCGGGATAAGTGAGCGCGGAAACGAGTCACTGAAAGTGATGCACATAACGCAGCACCACGCGCGTTCCCTCAGGCCGGTTGCGCGCGTCCGCCTCGAAATAGGCATTGAACATCAGGTGGTCGTGCTGGGAGAAGCTATACATCGCGCCCGGACCGATCGCCCATACGGCTTCACGCTGCCCTGACACATCCTGGCCGTTGACTTTCATGTCGCTGATCTGACGCAGCCAGTAACCGTTAAGGCCGATGCGCAATCCCGGCATCACCTCGTACTCCGTGGCGAGGTTGGCGTGCAGCGCCTGCCCCGCCTGCGATGATGTCGCGTCCGCTCCCAGGCCCTGATATGGCCGATTGTTCGTGGCGTTCCAGAGATAGTGCAGCCGCCAGGAAACTGTCCACTTCGGCGTGAGCCAGACAGTCGCTGCCCAGTACGGATCGATTGACCAGAAGCCGCTGCCGGGGTTGATCGCCTTGCTCGGGTCGTAGGCACCCGTTGGCGCAATGATCTGGAATTCGAAACGCTGCGCAAAACGTGGCCCGTCGGGACCCATGACCGGATCGAACTGGATGAACGGCCCGACAAGCAAATCGCCGAAACCGGTGCGTGCGTTCAGCGCTACGTTGCCCATGCCGTCGTCGGTGTGCGCCGACGCCACCCACGGCAGGATCACGTCTATGCCCGGATGCGCGCCGGCAATCTTGAACGGCGACTGATAAACGAGTTGCGTCAGGCCCGCGAAGATATCGATGTTCTGCTTGGGCAAAGGGACCTTGTTGCCGGCATTGTCGTTGATGCGGTCCGCCGTGTAGTACTCGAGGTATTGCGTTGCATACCAGCCGGATCCCGCCGGCGGCGCCCCATCGAGGAAGCTCGTGAAGCCGAGGTTGATGTCGGGCAGGTCGCTGGCGGTTGCCGGCGTGTTGCAGATCAGGCCACATGCAGCGAGGCAGAAAAGCAGCGCGCGGGACAGACAATGCTTCATGGGATTGCCTTTATGGTAGGAATGCTAAGTAAATGAATCATGAAAAGACTGTATTGTCGGCGACCGCGGCGTACTGTCCCGAATGGAAGACCAGCGGCGCATGGCCGTCTGCCTCGTAGTGCTCGATCTGCCCGATAAAGATCAGGTGATCGCCGCCTTCGTGCTGTGCCAGGTTGCGACAGACGAAGTGCGCGCTGCAGCCTTCGATCACCATGGTGCCGCCGATGCTTTCGCGGCAGGCCACGCCAGCGTACTTGTCGGGCGACGCTTTCGAAAAATGGCGGGACAGTTCGACCTGGTCTTTGGCCAGCACGTTGATCGCGAAGTGCCCGGCACTCACGAAGTCCGGACAACTGGGCGAAGTCTTGCCGATACTCCAGAGCACGAGCGGGGGATCGAGCGAGAGCGACGCAAACGAGTTCGCGGTCAGACCGATCTTGCGTCCGTCCCGTGCGGCAGCCGTGATGACGGTGACGCCCGTTGGGTACTGGCCGAAGGCATTGCGTAGTTGCCGCATCGCATTGAGCAGGTCATCGGGTTTTGCGGCGGTGGGTTCGTGTGTGCAGGACATG
Source organism: Paraburkholderia sp. JHI869 (assembly GCF_038900775.1). NCBI lineage: Bacteria > Pseudomonadati > Pseudomonadota > Betaproteobacteria > Burkholderiales > Burkholderiaceae > Paraburkholderia > Paraburkholderia sp. JHI869. The sequence continues at coordinate 5,083 of NZ_JAYMSC010000050.1, read as the reverse complement.
AGTTCTCTCCGGGTTGTGTCGATTACGCGGCGCGCGCAGCGTGCTCGCCGATCAGCGCCGAGCAGGCAGCCGGATCGAACCACCATGGCGAGAACGTGCGCGGGTCGTCGAAACCATTGGCGATCGTCGAGGCCAGCGAAGGGAACTGTCCGGCTGCACCGAGCAACTCGAGAATGTGCGGAGGCGGTGGCGTGAGCAGTGAGTTCGTCCATTTGACGACTGTTTGCGCATATGACCAGTAGCGCTCGAACGTCTGCTGCATCCAGTCCTCGCTGAAGGCAGCGCTGCCGCGCTCGAGAATGGCGTCGAGATAGACCTTCGTACACTTGGCGGCATTGTTCGACCCTTGACCCGTGATCGGATCGTTCACGACGATCGCATCCGCCATGCCGAACACGTTCTTGCCGGAAGGCAACCTGAAGAAGGGATTGCGTACAGTCGGCGCGAATCGGCCGGTCAGCACGCCGTTGGGGTCGGTCAGTTCTACGTTCGCGCAGCGCTCGGCCTCCCACGGCAGGTATTGGCGGAGAAAGGCCAGACTCGTCTCGAGATGTTGTTCCGGTGTCTTCACATCGCCCCAACAATCGAGCGGACCGCCGGGAATGCCTTCGAACACCATGATTTCGCATGGGCCGCTCGTAGTCAGCGCGGGGAACACAAAGTACTCGCCCACACCGGGAATCAGGTTGAAGCGCACGCGCGAGTAGGGCGTTGAAGGTGTCATGCCTTTCACGTAGGTCAATGCGAGCGCGCGCTGGGGCTTGTCGAACGGGCTACGTTCGGCGTTGCGGCCCAGCAGGTTGACGATTTCGCCCTTGCCGGCCGCGAGCAGCACGAGGTCATGGCTTTTCGCGAGCGCTTCCATTTCGGGCACGCCGACGTCGCAGATCCGCACATCGGCGCCGCGCTGCCCGACGGCTTCGAGCCAGGCCGACATCTTGACGCGCTGATCCACCGACTGCGCAGGATGCGTCAGACGCGCGGACCAGTCGATCAGCTTGCGGCCCGGCACGTCCGGATGCGGCACCGCAAGGCCGATACCTTCCACGGGCGGGCAGAACTCGTCCCACCAGTTCAGGCCGAGGTCGCGCTCGATCTGCAGCGACGTATTGAACATGCACTGGCTCGACATGACCTTGCCGGTGCGGATCTGCCCGGCATCGCGATTGGTCAGGAGCGTGACCTGATAGTCCCGTTCGAGCAGGGCGAGCGACAGTTGCAGGCCGGACTGGCCGGCGCCGACGATGGCAATCTTTCTCATGGCGGATACCTCGAAGTCGATAAAATGGGAAGAGTGTTAAAGAATCCGTATGGCCTTACTCAGCCAGCTTCGGAATGGCCGGCGCTGCCTGTTCGGGACCCATCGCCGAATAGCCGCCATCGACGGCGTAGTCGGCGCCTGTCACGAAGCTCGCTGCATCGGTGCACAGGAAGGTGACGACATGCGCGACTTCCTCCGGGTTGCCGACTCGGCCAAGCAGATGAAACGGCGCGGCCACGCGGTCAGTCTTTGCGCGATCGCCATGCGTGAGTTCGTCCATTACGCGCGACCAGGTCCAGCCGGGCGAAACCGAATTCACGCGGATCCTGTCCTGGGCGAGGTCCATCGCCATGTTGCGCGTGAGCGCCTTGAGCGCGGCTTTCGAGGTCGGGTAAAGCCATCGCCCCGTTTGCGCGCACTCGGCTGAGATCGAGCTGAAGTTGACGATCGAGCCGCCGCCGCGCTTGACCATATACGGGTGCACGGTCTTGACCAGCATGACCGCCGAGATCACGTTCACGTTCATCGCGGCAAGCCAGTCATTGCGACCTGCCTGAATGCCATTGTCGACATAGCTGCAGGCCAGATTGACGAGGATGTCGATTCCGCCGAACTGCTGGGCGGTTTTCGCAACTGCCTGCTCCAGGGCGCTGTCGCTGGTGATGTCCGTTTCGATGAAGACGCCCTTGGCGCCGAGCGCTTCTGTCACGCGTCTGCCGTTCTGCACATCGATATCGAGCACGGCGACGCTGGCGCCGGCGGCAGCGAGATCCCGGGCGACGGCCGCGCCGATCAGCGTGGCGCCGCCCGTCACGATGGCGGTCTTGCCTGCGAGTGAGGTCATGATGGTTTGCTCCATGTTCTTGAGAGGTTCATGCGGTCAGTGGACATCGTTGGCGGGGACGCTGTCCTGCCAGCGCTGCATCAGCGTGTTCGACGGGAGGGTTTCGTCGAGCAGTTTGCGGGCGGTATCGGCGCCTGTAGTTGGCAGCCCCCTTGGGTCGAGCAGGCCGATTTGCACCAGCACGCTGGCCTGGTCCCAGTAAATGTGCTCGTGGTAGAGCTTGTTGCCGCGAAATTTCACCACGGCCAGCAGCGGAATCTCCACGCGCTTTCCCGTGGGCGCAATGCCGGGCAGCATCCAGTCAATCTCCGTGGTGTGCGTGAAGCAGAACAGCATCTCGTCGACGATCTGCGTCGCACCGACGGTGCGCGAGATCGGCGTGATGGCGGTGTCAGGCGGATTGGCATGCACGAAGTGGTGGCGATAGAAGCGTTTCAATTCCTTGTAGCCCACGCCGCCCGTGAGCGTCGGAATATGGTTGACGTAGGGCTCGGCCACCATCGTCGCCATCGTGGCATCCACGTCGCGTGTCGCGAACTCCTGGGCAAGGTGTTCTTCCCACAGTGCCGACAAATCGTAATGCGGGCCCATCGTCTTGCGGAATGCGGCCACGGCGCGCTCGTGCGCCATCATCGCGGATGCCTTGTCGAAGTGGTCGCCGCCTTTGCGGGCGAACGCGTGATCGACGCCCGGATAGACATACACCTCGACGTTCTCCTTGTGGCCCAGCGCCGCCACGATCTGCTGCTGCGCTTCGGGTGGGCAGAAGCGATCGAGTGCAGCGATGTGGAGGACCACGCGCCCCTTGATGTTGGCCGCTTCTTCCAGCGCTTGCTCGATGCCCACGCCGTAGTAGCTGACCGCGCAAGCCACAGGCAGACGGCAGGCCGCAAGCCAGGCCAGTTTGCCGCCCAGGCAGAAACCGAGTGCACCGATCTCGCCCTGGCATTCAGGCAATGTCCGGAGGACGTCGAGCGTTGCGCGGATATCTTCGACGCCCTGGTTCTCGTCATATTGCTGGTAGAGGTCGAATGCGCGGGCAAAATCAGCTTCCGTATAGCCGAGTTCGATGCCCGGTTCGACGCGCCAGAACAGGTCAGGCACCAGCACGGTATAGCCTTCTTCGGCGTAGTAGTCGGCCACGTCGCGCATGGTCGCGTTGACACCGAAGATTTCCTGGCACAGCACGATGCCAGGACCACTGCCACTTGCAGGCGTCGCCAGATAGGCACGGAACGCGCCGCCTTCCGGGGCGGGAATGTCGATGTATCGTCCTTTCATTGGAGGCTCTCCAGTTGGGTTGCAGCTCGAGTGCCCCCAGTGTTGCGCGACAAAACGACTGGCTCTATCCGTTTCATGCAACGGCTATCCGGGGAATCCGGAAACCTGCGGAACGAGGGAAAACCCTGGAGACGGGGCGCGGGTAATTGAGGATGGTTGCCGGCGTGTGGCGGGCCTACAGTACGCAGCTACCTGAAGATGGCCTGTTTCTTGCTGCTTTCTTTCGCACCGAAAGGAAACTATCCGAATCCGCACTCGGCTATCCGCTTCCTGCGAACGGCTGCTGGAGTGGGGAATATCGTGCACGGCTCAGGTGCAGATGGACGTAATTGGAGAACTGCTATGGAGCCTCTTCCCGCTGCGAATGCGCTGGTCGGCGCGGCCTGCTTCAATAGCGGTACCTTGTTGCTCGAATCGGGCGACCTCGACGAGGTCCGCGAGTGTGTCGGCTCCGTGTTCAAGCCTCACAAGCTCGCTTTGCTAAGCGCTTCGCAATCCTTACAGAGCCGCATGTATCACGCGAGGCAGGGGAGTCTCTCGCTCAATCTGCTGCACTATGGCGGCGACGTGAGGATCGATCCCGAACGTCTCGACAGTTTCTTCCTGCTGCAGATCCCCGTGAGCGGCGGCGCTGAAGTTGAATGCGGCGACCATCGTTTCGATTCGACGCCGGACGTTGCGTCGCTCGTGTCGCCGACGCTGCCCTTGCGGATGCGCTGGATGGATTGTCCCCAGGTCGTACTGCGCATCGAGCGCGAAGCGATCGAACACCACTGCGCGCGTCATTTCGGCACCGAAGAGCGCAGGGTGGTGGAGTTCGAGCCCGCATTCGACCTGACGTCGCCGTCGGGCAGGTGCCTGTTGCCGTTGCTCTCCTTGCTGGGGAATGCGTTGAGCGATCCGGCGCACCCGCTGCGTCATCCACTGGCCTACGAGCAGTTCGAATCTACCGTCCTCAATGCGCTCGTCTATGGGCAGGTCAACACGGCGCGTAGCGGCGCACGGCCCTCACGCACACCGCTTGCGCCTTTCTACGTGAAGCGCGTCGAGGAATACGTCCGGACGCATCTGCATGAACCACTGACGATCGAGCGGCTTGCCGAATTTGCCGGCGTGAGTGCAAGTACACTGTTTTCCGGCTTTCGCAATTGCCATGGCGTGAGCCCGATGGCGTGGGTTCGTCAACTGCGTCTGGAGCGTGTGCGCGATGAGCTGCGAGGCGCGTCGGCTGAACCGATTTCCGTTACGGACGTCGCGCTCAAATGGGGGTTCGCTCATATGGGCCGGTTCGCAATGGAATACAAACGGGCGTTTGGCGAATCGCCCTCGGTCTCGCTTCGAAGCCGTGCAGGCTGAGCTCAAGGCGGCAGTCTGCGAGCGAACGTCCGGGGCGAGCAATCGCATGATCTGCGCCGGCGGCCAGACTTTGATAATTTCGCGTCACATAATCGGCGTAGCGGCCCCAAAAATAAATATTCGAAAGACGCTTGACGATATCCGGAATGACCCGCATAATTCGCCTCCTTCGCTGATCGCTGCGAACGAAAACGAAGCGATTAAGACGAATTGCTCTTTAAAAATTTACAGCCGATAAGTGTGGGCGCTTGATGCGGTGGCGGCCTGACCTTGTTCTCCGGAATGAAGTCGGGAGCAGCAAAAGTATCAAGAGTCTCACACTAAAGTAAGTCAGGTTTTTG
>NZ_JAYMSC010000049.1:0-49341 GCF_038900775.1 Paraburkholderia sp. JHI869 | reverse complement strand
GCTATGCGTTCCGTTGGCTTCGCGGCTTCGGGGGCAGCGCGTGGCGCCGTTAGCGCAGGTGTCATCGGCGTGATGTCTTGCGCATGCGCGCGCGCCACTGGACGCATGCGAGTTGGTGGCGTAGGAACAATTCGCACTACTTCACGAACGGGTCGATTCGGCAACACCTCTCGCGCAGGCACTTCGCTCTTGTGCGGCACCGCTGGGGTCGGCGCTATGAGCACGGCGTCTACGATCTTCAAACGCACGGGTATGGCGTGCGACGCCGGCGCCTCCCACCGCGCGACGGCAATCAACGCGACATGCAGCGCAAGCACGCCGGCAACCACACCCGCCATTGCGGCACGTCGCCCAAACACCTGGTGGCCGACTAGCGCAAGCTCACCAGGATCGAAGCGCGCATCGACCGACGCCATGTCGATTCTCCACTCAAAGCGCAAGCGAGTTCTGCTTGCTGCGGAATACGATGGGCCGCTCGTCGCCTCGCGTTGGCCGCCTCGCGAATTCCACGGCCTGCACAATGCGCTCGTGATGAGGCGACTTCGCGCATACCGGGTCGGCCGCGGCGGCGTCGCCGGTCAGCAGGTATGCCTGGCACCGGCAGCCGCCATGATCGGCATGACGCTCGTCGCAACTGCGGCAGGGCTCGCGCATCCAGTCGTCGCCGCGAAACGCGTTGAACGCTTGGCTCTCGTACCAGATCTCCCGCAGCGACATGTCGCGCACGTTCGGCAACACGAGGCCCGGCAGCGAACGCGCCGCGTGACATGGCAGGGCCGCGCCATCCGGCGCCACGCCGAGAAACACGCTTCCCCATCCGCTCATGCACGCTTTGGGCCGTTGCTCGAAGTAATCGGGGACGACGAACAGAATGCGGCACCGCTCGCCAATGCGGGCGCGATACCGGTTCACGGTCTCCTCGGCTTCGCGAAGTTGCTCGGCCGTGGGCATCAACTGATCCCGATTGAGCATCGCCCAGCCGTAATACTGCGTGTTCGCAAGCTCCAGATAATCGGCGCCCAGTTCGAGCGCCATATCGATGATCTGCGCAATGTGCGGCAGATTGAAACGATGCAGCACGCAGTTGAGCACCATGGGATAGCCATGCGCCTTCACGAGCCGCGCAACGTTGCGCTTGAGTTCGAACGTGCGCGTGCTCGTGAGAAAGTCGTTGAGTTCGCGCGTGGAATCCTGCATCGATACCTGAATATGATCGAGCCCAGCCGCCTTGAGCCGCTCGATGCGCTCGACGTTCAAGCCGATGCCTGAAGTGATCAGGTTCGTGTAGAAGCCAAGCTGGCGCGCATGCGCGACGAGCGTCTCCAGGTCGTCGCGCAGCAGCGGCTCGCCGCCGGAAAAGCCGATCTGCGCCGCGCCCAGTTCGCGTGCGGCGCTGATGGTCGCGCGCCATGCTTCGGTGTCGAGTTCTTCGCCGTGCCGGGCGAAGTCCACCGGGTTGTAGCAGAACGCGCAGTGCAGCGGGCAGCGGTAAGTCAGCTCGGCGAGCAGCCAGAGCGGCTTGGGCAGGAGAGCGGTATCGGTTGCCATGTCAGTCGAGCCAGCCGCGCAGGCGTGCATGATCGAGAAAACGATAGACGTCCGGCGCCAGTTCGGACGTGCTGAAAAGGCGCTCCAGTTCGCCGATGATCTCGTCGAGTTCGTGCGCGCCGTCACAACGCGCGAGTATCTCTCCTGCGCTCGAATTGAGCTGCACCATCCCTTCGGGATAGAGCAGCACATACGCGTCCTGCGCCGCCTCCCACTGCAAGCGGTACATGCCGCGCAAGCGCGGACGCAGCGGCACGCCGCTGCCTGCATTGGGCACTATCGGGTTCATATGGGCCACGCCTTTTCGACTGCATCGAGGATCGACCAGAGAATGTCGAGCTTGAACTGCAGAATCTCCACCGCGCGCCGCTGTTCGGCAGGCGTGCGGAAATGGGCAAGCGTCACTTCGAGCCCGTGTTCTACGTCGCGCTGCGCGAGTGGCACGCGGCTGCGGAAATACTGCAGTCCTTGCGGCTCGATCCACGGGTAATGCGAAGGCCAGCCCGCGAGCCGGTCCAGATGGATCTTCGGCGCGAACATCTCGGTGAGCGACGAGCACACCGCTTCCTGCCACGGTGCGCGCCGCGCGAAGTTCACATAGGCGTCGACCGCGAAGCGCACGCCAGGCAGCACGAGTCGTTGCGACCACATCGTGTCCCGATCGATGCCGACCGCTTCTCCCAGCCGAACCCAGGCTTCGATGCCGCCTTGATCCTGTCCTTGTCCATCGTGGTCGACGAGGCGCTGAATCCAGCGGCGGCGCGTCTCACGGTCTGGGCAATTCGAGAGAATCGCCGCGTCCTTGAGCGGAATGTTGATCTGGTAGTAGAAGCGGTTCGCGACCCATCCGCGAATCTGCGCGGGCGAGCATCGTCCGCCGTTGAGCATCCGGTTGAACGGATGATGGATGTGATAGCGCGATTCGAGCGCGCGCAGGTGCGCCTCGAATTCATTCGCAGTCCATGGTATTGCGTGCGCGTCTGGAAACGTGAGAGGTGCGTTCATCGTCATACCTGAAACAGCATGCCGTCGTGGGCCACGTCGATACCGTGTGCGCGCAGTTGCGCGTGTTCGACGGAATGCGGGTCGAGAATCGGGTTCGTGTTGTTGATATGCGTAAGCACCTTGCGCGTGCCGCGCGGCAAGGTATCGAGCCAGTCGATCATGCCGGGCCGGCCGTCGTCGCCGCGCTGCGCGAGATGCCCCATATCTACCGCGTGCTTCGTCGAGAAGCCGAGGTCGATCATTTCGGTGGCGGTCCAGAACGTGCCGTCCACGAGCACGAGGTCGGCGCGGCGCATAGTGCCGAGTACGTCGGTGCTCATCTGCGCGAGGCCCGGCGCGTAGAACGCGCGCGTGCCCGCCTCGATATCTTCGATCAGGAGTGCGACATTGTCTCCCGGCACCGATGCCTCGCGGCGCGGCGAATAAGGCGGCGGCTTGCTCTCCACCGGCATCGCGGTGAATCGCAGGCCGGCGCAAGCTGCAATCGTGAACGGCTCGTCCGGCGCGACTGCGTGCGCCTCCACGCCGCAGTAATGACCAAGCAGCGGCACGAGCGGCAGTCCGCTCGACAGATCGTCGAGCACCGGCGCGCAGGCATAGAGCGGCAGCGGCGACGTGCGCTCGCGCAGCATCAGCAGGCCCGTAACGTGATCGATCTGCGCGTCGGTGAGCACGACGGCCGCGAGCGCGCTATCGCGCGTGGCGCGCGCGGGCTGCAGATCGGGATGCGAGCGCAGTTGCGCAAGCAGATCCGGCGACGCGTTGACGAGCACCCAGTCCACGCCGTTGCCGCTCACCGCGATCGACGACTGCGTGCGCGGCAATATGTCGCCGGCCGGCTGCCGGGCGCGGCGGCAATTCGCGCAGTTGCAGTTCCATTGCGGCAGGCCGCCGCCCGCACCTGAACCCAGTATTCTGATCTTCATGATCGTTCTCGCTGCATGCCGCCCGCGTGGCCTTCATCGCCGCGCGGACGGCGCTGGCGCGCGCTCAGCGGTTGGCGATATACATCGTGATTTCGAAGCCGAAACGCAGGTCGGTATAAGCGGGGGTGGTCCACTGCATGACATGTCTCCTTGTTTGAGATTGAGTCGCAATACCGCATCGAATGTGCGGCCACTCTCTTCAAAGCAAGGGCTATGCCGGTGTGAGCCAGCGCTCAAGCGATGCGAGCAATGCTGCCGGCCTGGCAAAGTGTGTTGCGTTTCGGAACACGGGTGCTACAGGATGCAACACCCGTGGGACAGAGGAAGATGGAAGGTGACCAGACGGCGCGCGCAAATAAGCGCTTCAGGCGTCGCCTGAACCTCGCCCCGGATCGGCGGCGGGCATCTTGCGATAGATGGTATTGCGCGACACGCCCAATGCGCGCGCCGCAGCCGACACGTTGCCGCCATGGCGCGCGAGCGTGGCCGCAATGGTCGAGGCGGTCACGTCTTCGAGGCGCGCGTCCTCGGGCACCAACGGCTGCGCCTGTGCAAGCGGCGCGAGCAGTGCCTGAGTTTGGCCGCAGCAACGCAGATCGTCGAAGAAGTCATCGGGCAGATGCTCGCGGCGGATCTGGCCGTCATCGTCGACCATGGCCGCGGCGGTGCGCAGCAGGTTGCCGAGTTGCCGGAAGTTGCCCGGCCACGCGCAGCGCTCGAACAACGTCATCACGTCCGGCGCGACGCTGAGCGGCTGCCGGTTCGCACGTCCGTGCGATTCGCGGTGCAAGAGCTTCTGGATCACGACTGCGAGATCCGTTCTGTCGCGCAGCGGCGGCAAACGGACCACGAGGCCATTGAGCCGGTAATACAGGTCCTCGCGAAAGCGGTTCTGCGCGATCATCTCGCGCAAATCGCGGTGCGTCGCGCAAATGATCGCAATATCAACGGGAATCGTCTTCGTCGAGCCGAGCGGATTGACCATGCGCTCCTGCAAAACACGTAAGAGGCGCACTTGAAGCGGATACGGCATGTCGCCGATCTCGTCGAGAAACAGCGTGCCGCCGTTCGCCTGCAACAGCTTGCCCACCGCGCCCTTGCGCCGCGCGCCGGTAAACGCGCCCTCTTCGTAACCGAACAACTCCGATTCAATAAGCGTTTCCGGAATCGACGCGCAATTCACCGCCACGAACGGCTGGTCGCGGCGCGGCGAATCGTTGTGAATGGCCTGCGCGAGCAGTTCCTTGCCCGTGCCGGTTTCGCCGGTGACGAGCACCGGAATGTCCTTGCCGATCACCTTGCGCACCTTAGCAATCACGAGCGCCACCTGCGGATCGCCCGTGTCGAGATAGCTCAGGCGCGAGAGGCCCATGGAAGGCGGCTGCGCCATCGCACAGGGCGACGGCTGCGAAGCAGCGTCGTGCACCACTACAGGTCGCGCGCCTTCGGCCAGTGTTGCGCGCCTGAACTGCACGCGCGCGCAAACCACCGCCCCGTTGGCCAGATTGAGCATGAGGTGCGAATCCAGCCCCGCGCGCATGCGGTCGATGAGTTGCGCGCTCGTGGTCTGGAATAGCGACGAGAGCGTATGGGCACGCAGCGCGGCAAGCGAAAGGCCGAGCTGAAATTGCGCACTGCGGTTGGCCGAAAGAAAACGCCCGTCGCTCGTGAACGCGGCGATGCCCTCCATGAGCGTGCCGAGGAATTCGGGGCGGCCATGAAACGAAACCTGCAGCGTCTCCTGAAAAGTCGTCGCGAACAAATGATTCTCAATCATCTGCACGGACATGCGCGCGAGCGCCATGGTGTGCTGATGATAGCTGCGGTGGTCGCCCGTCACGTCGAGCACGCCGATCACGTCGCCGTACGGGTCGAAGATCGGCACGCTCGAGCAGGTGAGGAAGCGGTTTGCCGCGAGGTAATGCTGGTCGCCGTGCACGACCATCGCGCAGCGCTCGGCAAGCGCGGTGCCGATCGCGTTGGTGCCCTGGCGGTCTTCGGCCCAGTTGGCGCCCGGCCGCAGCGCGACCTTTTCGGCGCGCTGGAGAAAGTCGTCGTCGCCGATCGAATGCAGGATCAAGCCTTCGGCATTGGTCAGCACGATCATGCTTTGCGTGTTGACGATCTGCTCGTGCAGCGTCTCCATCACAGGCGTGGCATGCATGAACAGCACGCGGTTCTGCTCGCGCTTCAACTCGAGTCCGGCGCCCGAAAGCACGTCGTAATCCGGTCTTGCGGTTGCCCGAAGACCGAACGTCTCCGATCGCTCGTGCGCTTTCTGAATGGATGGCGCGGGCCAGCCATTGGACACTGTGACCGCTTGCCCCGCGGCCATATGTAAGTCGTCGCGCATGCTCTCCTCCACGATTGGCCGGTACCTTGCCGGACACTTTCGATATTTCTCGGTGTCCTCTATTAGCAAGCTCCGGGCCATCCGGCCATCGATTCAAGGCAGCCGGTTTGCGCCGAACGCGCACGCGACGCGCAACACGCTGTGTAAGCGAACCGTATGCAAAGCAGCGTGCGTTCATCGAAACACGTGCCACGGCGATTCGCCAGCCTGTGTATTACCTCAAATGGCCCACGTAGAGGAATGCGGACTCACCCCGATGTGTGCATTCAGTACCCTCCGTTCAATCCCACGCGTAATGGAGTCCCACCCAGAAACCGCGCGGCGCGCCTGGTCCGACGAATTGCTCGTTCACGGGATTCGCGCCGTCGAACGTGTGGCCTGGCCCGTTGAAGAAGTTCTGGCCCAGCACACCGAAGCTCGCATAGCGCTTGTCGAACAGGTTCGTCACGTTCGCGTAGATCTCCAGCCGTTTTGTGACGCGATAGCGCGTATCGAGATCCACGAGCAGATAGCCTGCGATCTTTCCATTGGCATCCTGATTGTTTTCGTCGCCTTGCGCATACACGCCGCTGCGCCATGTGATGTTCGTTCCGATGCTCCACTTCGCCGTGGCCGCATAGTCGAGCCGCAGCTTGACGGCATGCGCGGGAATGCCGGGCACGTGGTCGCCCGGCCGCACCGTCACAACGCCGTTCGCATCCGCCGATGAATTCGAGGGGCTTTGTTCCGTCCATGTCGAGCGGTAGGTCGCATCCACGTAGCTGTAGTTCAGACCAATGCCAACAGGGCCGAAGACCGTGTGGCCCGCCAGCTCGACACCCTGCCGGCGCGTCTTGCCCACGTTCTGAAAATAGCCCTGAGTGCTCCCCGCCGCGCTCACGAACTCGATGTCGTTGGAGAGCGTAGTGCTGAACGCGGCGGCGCTCCACGTGGTCTGCGCGCCGATACGGCCGCGCGCGCCTGCCTCGAAGGTCTTCGAAACCACGGGTTGCAGCGCTGGGTCGGCCACGAAGTCGTTCGGTAGCGAGCACGGCGCGGCTGGGTCCGCGCACGCAAGCTCGATTGCGGTTGGCGCGCGCATGCCTTCGTTATAGGTCGCATAGACGGTGACAGTAGGCAGCGGGTTCCAGTTCAGCCCCACGGCCGGATTGAAGCGCGAGAACGTGTGATAGCCGTCGAGCAGCGGCTGCACGCCGCTTTCGTCTGCGATACGCGCGCTCGCCCAGTCGTAGCGTCCCGAAAGCGTGAGCGTCCATTGCGGCGTGAACGAGAGCGTCTCGCTCAGATAGACACCATAGTTCGCGTTGCGCGTTTTTGCATCGGTCTGCTGAGCGAAATCGCCGATGCCGACTGTCGCGCGCTCGGGGGTGAATGAGGCGTCCTGCGAAGACGAAACGTAGTGCGAGTTCGCGAAGTCCGCCGCCACGCCCGCTACGAGTTGACTCCCAATGCCACCCAGCTTGCCGAGCATCGTGAGTTGCAGGCTCGCGCCGAAGCTGTCCGTCGTGACGGTGGAATCGACGTTGGTGCCCTCGAGCGTGTCGACGTTGCCGTCCGCGTCGACCGAGCCGTAGCCGGTGTTGTTGTTGCTGCTCACGTTCTCGTTGCGCAGGTGCCGATAATAGGCGTTGCCGCTCAGCTCGACGTTGTCGGTGAAGAAGTGTTCGCCCGAAAGCGTGAGGTAGCCCACGCTGTTGCGGTTCAGGTCCGGAAACGTGTAGGCCTGTTTCGGGTTGTCGAGAAACGAGCGCGGAATGGTCTGGCTGCCGTACAGCTGGTTGTCCGCGCCGCCGCCCGAAATCGAGAGCGTTGTGTCGTCGTCGGTGTAGCGCAGCTTGCCGAATGCCTGGCGCACGCGGCTCGCGTTGTGGTCGGCCCAGCCGTTGTCGTTCGTCACGTTTGCGTTCGCGTAGTAATCGACATGCTGCCCGAGCGTGCCGCCCTGCTCGAACTGTGCGCTCTTGCGTCCCCACGATCCGCCCGAGAGATCGATGTCACCACCCGGACTCGTGCGGCCGTTCTTTGTCGTGATCGCGATTGCGCCGCCCAGTGTATTGAGCCCGTATACGGGATTCGAGCCTGGAATGAGCTGAATCTTGTCGATCGCCCCGGTTGGAATCAGGTCCCAGTTCACGACGTCGCCAAACGGCTCGTTCACGCGCACGCCGTCGACGAACACCGACAATCCTTGAGGGGTGCCGAGCACGGGCGAAGCCGTGAAGCCGCGATAGTTGAGGTTCATCTGGAAGGGATTGCCCTGGGCGTCGGTCACGCTCACACCCGGCAGGTTCGCCGCGAAGAAGTCGGTCAGCGTTTCGCGATGCTGTGTCGCGATGTCCTGCGCGCTCACGGTCTGCACGTTGGCCGGCACCTTCGCGAGCGGCGTGCCGATGCCGAGCAGCGGCGTCGTGCCGACCACCACGACAGCGGGCAGCACGGTCGGGCTGGGCGTTTCGCTTTGTACTTGCGCGATGGCCAGCGTGGAGGCTCCGGAGCAAAGCGCGCCGAGCGCGAAACTCGTGCGCACCGCCTTCTTTGGGTTCAACTTTCGTCTCCAATCTGTTTTATGTGGTCACGTGTGCTCGACACCGAAGCGTCAAGCGCAGACCGATGCGCACACAACCGTCTCCTCTTTGCCGTGATCTAGCCAGGAACGTGCCAGCGTGCGTGGCCGCGCTACGCCCTCTTGCGCGAGCCCCCCACTGTCACGTTCGCCAACACTTTTCGCCGCGGCCTGTACCGGAATGCAACACATCGGCCACACGCGGGGCACCTCGCCAGGATCCCGATCAACCGGCTGCATCGCCCGCCGCGCAACGCTTCGACGCCAATGGCATACGACTTGCAAGAACGGCAGCGCACCCGGACCGGAACCATCCCTCGCGCATCCCAGCCTGACCGCTTCCCGGCCGTGCATCGACAAATATTCAGGAGACGAAGATGAAGAGACGCTCGGCTGCGGCAAGCCGGTTTGCGACCTGCGCAATGGCCATCGCGGCGGCGATGTCCTTCAACGCGGGCCCCGTGGATGCCGCCTCGGACTATCCGCCCGTGACCTACGACCGCCTGACCCGCGCGCAGAGCGACCCGGGCTGGCTCACGTACTACCGGAGCTACAACGGCCAGTCGCATTCGCCGCTCAAGCAGATCGACGCGTCGAACGTCGGCGAGTTGAAACAGGCGTGGAGCTACCAGTTCCCCGCCGAACTGAAGCAGGGCTTCGAGGCGACGCCTATCGTCAACGGCGACTATCTCTTCGTCAGCACGCCGAAAGATAACGTCTACGCCTTCGATGCGAAGACGGGCGCGCAGCTCTGGAAATACGAGCCGAAGCTCGGCGCGGAGTCGTTCAAGACCGCCTGCTGCGACGTGGTGAACCGCGGCGTGGCACTCTACGGCAAGAACGTCTATATCGCCATGCTGAGCGGCGAAATCGCCGCGCTAGACGCGAAGACCGGCAACGTGGTGTGGAAGAAGCAGATGTTCGAGCCGGGCCTCGGCTACGCGTTCTCGCTCGCGCCGCTCGCGCTCGACGGCTCGATCGTCGTGGGCACCTCGGGCGGCGAGTACGGCATACGCGGCTACATCGCCGCGCTGAACCCCGAAGACGGCGCGATCGTGTGGAAGCGCTACACCATTCCGGACTCGGGCGAAAAAGGCGCGGAAACCTGGCCCGACGGCATGCAGGCGCACGGCGGCGGCGCCGCCTGGCTCACCGGTACCTACGACGCTGCGAGCCGCACGCTCTACTGGGGCGTGGGCAACCCCGGCCCGTGGCTCGCCGCGCTGCGTCCCGGCGATAATCTGTACTCCGACTCATTGCTCGCGCTCGATCCGAAGAACGGCAAGCTCAAGTGGCATTACCAGTACACGAGCAATGACACGTGGGACTACGACGGCGTGAATACGCCGATCCTCGCGAATATCCAGTACAAGGGCAAGGATTACGACGCCATTATCCACGCTGACCGCAACGGCTTCTTCCACGCTATCGACCGGCAAACCGGCAAGCTGATCTACGCGGAGCCGTTCGTGAAGGCAAGTTCGGTAACGGGCTACACGGAAGACGGCAAGCCGATTCAGGACCCGTCGAAATACCCGAAAGCCGGCACGACCATCGACACGTGCCCGAGCTTTCTCGGCGGCAAGAACTGGTGGTCGGTGTCCTACGATCCGGAGCGGCACATTGCCGTGGTGCCCGCGCTGCACGCGTGCATGAGCCTCTCGGGCAAGTCGGTGAGCTACATGGAAGGCCTGCCCTATCTCGGCGAAGGCTTCGAAATCAAGCCCGAACCGGGCAGCGAAGGCTACGGCGAGCTGCAGGCCATCGACGTGAACACGGGCAAGAAGCTCTGGGGTCACTGGAGCAAGATGCCGTGGAACGGCGGCGTGGCGACCACGGCTAGCGGTCTCGCGTTCAGCGGCTCGCTCGACGGCCACCTCTATGCGTTCGACGTCGCCACCGGCAAGGTGCTCTGGGAAAGCCCGCAGCTCGCGAGCGGCATCGTCGCGCAGCCCTCCGTGTTCGAAGTCAACGGCAAGGAGTACGTAGCAGTGCTCGCCGGTTACGGCGGCGCGAATCCGATCTGGGGCGGCCCGATGGCCGATGTGGCGAAAGATGTCCCGCGCGGCGGCACGCTCTACGTGTTCGCACTGGACCGGGGCTGAACCTCGCTCCCGCCTTGAAACGCACGCGTTCAACGCAAGCCACCCGAGCGCGTGCGGCTCCGACTTCACTGGAACGCAAGATCATGAACATCCGGATCACTTATCTCGCCCTGGCCGCCGCGCTCGCGGCAGGCGGCGCGCACACCAGCGCCCAAGCGGCGGCGAAAGCGGTGCGCGTTTGCACGCTGCCGGGCAGCCCCACGGCCGCGCTCGACCAGGCCGTCGCGCGCGCCGTGCTGAAAACTGCCGGCGTGGCCGCAACGTTCGTCACGCGTGGCATCGACGACGATGGCGGCGACGACGGCATCTCCGCGCACGAACTCGCCAGCACGCTGGGCCGCGACTGCGATCTCGTCGCGGGCTTCCCGCGCTCGAGCGTCGCCGACGCATCGGACTCGCAGATGATCTTTTCGCAAGGCTATCTGCGCTCTGGCTATGTGAGCGTCACGTTACGCCAGCCGCGCGCCGCCGCATCCGCTGCCGACGGCAAGGAAACGATCGCTGCGACCTGGTCGAGCCCATCGCAACTCATCGCCGTGCAGCAGAAGAACGCGCGCTTCGACCTGGAAAACACCTCCGAACTGACTGTCGATGCAGTCGCGAAAGGACGCGCGCAACGCGCGATCGTCTGGTATCCGGCCGTCGTGGCTTACCAGCGCGCGCATCCGCAGCATCAATTCGCCGTTGCGGCGGCAGCTTCGCCGTATGCCGACTGGCATCTCGTGTTCGCTTCGGGGGCTGGCATGCGCGCACTGCAAACGCGTATCGACGACACGCTTGCGCGCATGAATGACGACGGCAGTCTCGCCGCACTCACGCGCGGCTGGACACTGCCGCAAAGCGCTGCGAGCGAGGCGCGCTCGAATGCGGCCGGGCTCGACGGCACGAAGGCCTCGTACCGGCCTGCCAGCGCCCGCACCGCAGGCGGCTTCATCAAGGTCTCCGCAACCACGGGTGGCAACGCACCCGGATTCGACCACGAGCAGGTCGAGCACGGCCAGCATCTTTATTCGGAATCCTGTGCAAAATGCCACGGCGCGCAACTCGAGGGCATCACCGCGCCCGCGCTGAGCGGTCCGGCCTTTGCCCCGGCTGCGAATTCGCATCTGACGATAGGCGGCATTTACCAGTACATGTCGACCAACATGCCCGCCGATCGCCCCGGCAAGATGACCGATCAGGAGTACGCAGATTTGATGGCCTTCCTGCTCTACACGAACGGCTATGACGCAGGCAGCGCGAAGCTCACTGCCGAAACCGCGCAATCGTCCACCACCCCGCTCAATGCCGGCCCGCGGCACTAATACCACTCAGGAAACCAGCATGATCACCCGCAATCGCAGAACCTTCATCCTTCACGCCGCCGGTCTTTGCGCCGCGCTCGCCACCGCTGGGCGCGCATTCGCCGCACCTGGCCTCGTCGACGAGAACGACGCCAACGCGAAGTCGCTAGGCTATCGCGCCAAGGCCAGCAGCGTCGACGCGGGCAAGTTCCCGAAGTACGCAGCGGGCCAGCGCTGCGCGAGTTGCCGCTTCTATGCGGGCACGGCGAGCGACGCCGCAGGCGCGTGCCCGATGTTCCCCGGCAAAGCGGTCGCCGCCGAGGGCTGGTGCAACGTCTACGCCCCGCGCGCCTGAGGACGCGCCTGAGGACGCACCTGAGCGCACGCCACCACGCGCGCTCACAGCGCCATGCCGCCGTCAATAGTGAGGCTCGAGCCTGTCATATAGCCGGACTCCTTGCGTGCGAGCCACGCAACGAGCCCGGCAATCTCGTCGGGGTCCGCCGCGCGCTTGAGCGGAATGAGCGGCTTGATCGCCTCGATGTGCCCGGCGGTCATGTCCGTGATCGTCGGCCCCGGCTGGATGTTGTTCACCGTGATGCCGCGGCTCGCGAGATCCACGGCCGCGCCCTTCACCATCACGGCCACGGCCGCTTTCGTCATTGAGTACACGCTCGAACCGGGGTGGCCGGTGCGCACCGCCGTATTGCTGCCGATTGTGATGATGCGGCCACCCTCGGTCATCAGCGCGGCGGCGGCCTGAATGGCGAGAAACACGCCGCGCACGTTGATGCTGAGCATGCGATCGAGGTCCTCGACGCGCACTGTCGCAATGTCGCCGAGCATGAGGATGCCCGCGTTGACCACCGCGATATCCAGTTTTCCAAAGCGGTCCGCGGTCTGCACAACGGCGGACCGGATCGCAGCCGGCTTGGCGCTGTCCGCCTGGATGGCGAGGCCCGCGCGGCCCGCGGCTTCGATTGCCGCGACGGTCTGCGCCGCACGCTGCGGCGCCGAAACATAGGTCAGAGCGACATCGGCGCCTTCTTGCGCGAGGCGTCGTGCGGCCGCCGCGCCGATGCCGCGCGAACCGCCGAATACGATCGCTGCTTTCCCCCTGAGTACGCCCGGTGCTTCCATCTGCTTCTCCTTTTTTGACAGATCAGTCCATAACACGGCAAAAATAAACCGCGCGTATGCGGCTTGCGCGGTTCGACGACTATCGGTTCAGATCAGTGCGCCCTGTAGCGGTCGATCGCGAAGCGCGCCAGGGTGCGCAGGCTTTTCGCATCGCTGCCGGCTCGCGCCGCGAGTTGGATGCCTTGCATGGTCATCAGCAAAAACGCGGCGGCCTGGCGAGCGTCGAGACGGGTGTCGATTTCCCCACACGCCTGGCCCTCGCGAATACGCTCCACGAGGCGCTTCGAAAGACGCGGCGCGACCTTGTTGCGCAGCGCCACGAGTTCAGGGTCTGCGGCGCCGAACTCGCTCATGGCTCCCACGCCCATGCAACCGAGTGCGCGCTCATCTTCATCGTCGGCCACGAGGCCCAGCAACAGCGCCTCGATACCGCCCAGCGGCGAGGCGTTGCCATTCAGGCGCCCGATGTGCCCGGCGACGCTTTCGCCTTGATAACGCTCCATCGCTTCGAGGTAAAGCTTGCGCTTGTCGCCGAACGCGTTGTAAAGGCTCTGCCGCCCGATATTCATCGCGGCGAGCAAATCCTCGGTGGACGTGGAGGCATAGCCTTTCGCCCAGAACACGCGCAGCGCGCGCCCCAGTGCTTCGTCCCGATCGAATTCTCTAGGTCTGACCATGACGCGAGAATAGAGTTTGTGGACTGATCTGTCAATAACAACATCGATCGATGCCATATGCAAACACGAACGATCGACCGTGGACACGGGGCGGCGATTCGTCCAGAATCGCCCAATTCACGACTTTCGCGGCCAGCCTCCGTTCGCACCATGAAAATCGCGGCGCTTTCCGACATTCACGGCAATTTGCCCGCTCTCGAAGCGGTGCTCGACGATATCGAGCGGCAAGGCGCGGACGTGATCGTCAATCTCGGCGACATCCTTTCTGGCCCGCTTTATCCGTCGCAAACGGCGGACCGGTTGATGCAGCTCGGGTTACCCACGATACGCGGCAATCATGAAAGGCAGTTGCTTGGCGCGGATTGCACGCGCATGGGGCCATCGGACCGCTACGCGCGCGGCGTGCTGAGCGAAGCCCACCTGGCGTGGGTCAGCGCATTGCCTGCCACGCTATGGCTCGAAAGCGACGTGCTGCTCGTGCACGGCACACCGCAGGACGACCTCTCCTATTTCCTCGAAACCGTCACGGCTGATGGATGCCGAACGGCTACGCACGGCGAGGTCAGACGCCGTGCGGCCGAAGTCGAGGCATCGTTGATTCTGTGCGGCCACACGCATCTCGCGCGTTCGATGCAGCTTGCCGACGGACGCTTCATCGTGAACCCAGGCAGTGTCGGCTTGCCCGCATTTGAGGACACGCACCCGTTTGCGCATCGCATGGAAACTGGAACGCCACACGCCCGCTACGCGAGCGTCATGAGAAGCCCACGCGGCTGGGAGGTGGAGTTTCGCGCCGTGGGGTACGACTGGCACGCGGCAGCCGAACTGGCCGCCGTGAATGGCCGGCCCGACTGGGAAACGGCGCTACGCACCGGTTATTGCTGAGGGCGATTGCGGCGGAAAAGGAAAGCCGGTGTGTCCCTTCAATCATGCGGGCATTGTTATTGCGCGGGAATAAGTGCTCGGCGTAGCGCGTTGTGAATATGTCGACGCCTGTGTTCGCAATGAGCCGCCCGATGCGGTCGCCGCGCACCAGCAGTTCGGCATCCTCCGTAATTGAGCGGCTTATGTCTCGCAGGGCGCCGCCGCGCGGGACGCGCTACGAGTCTTCGCGAGTTTTTTCAGCAGGAGATCGACATGAAACAGCTTCGAATCGTTCTTGCGTGTTTCATTTGCCTCGGAATCGCCACGGCCTCTGGATTCGCGGCCGCGAGCGGCGATATGAATCGCAGCAGCGATAGTGCGTCGAGCACTTCAGGTAATTCCTCTGGCGGCGGCTACTAGCAAGCACTGCTGCGCTGCGCTCGCCGCCGGTTCGCGAGCGCGGACCCCGCCTCACCCCGCGCCGATATGCGGTTGCAGCGCCTTGAGCCAGCAGGCCACCACCACCGCGCCGCCATCGGGCGTGCCGATCGCGCGCTCGCCCAGATAGCTTGCCCGGCCGGCACGCGGCGTCATGTGCGCCGTGCTTTTCGCACCAGTTTCCGCGGCGCTCACTGCCTGCGCCCAGGCCTCGCTCGCGGAGCGCGCCGAGTTCAGGGCGTTTTCGAGCGCATCGGCGGCGGGAACGAGCGCGTCGAGCATGGTACGGTCTCCGGGCTTTGCGCCACCCAGTTCGCTGATCGCCTCGGCCGCGCCGCGTATGGCGGCCGCCCAATCCCGCGCACCGGGCTGCGCGTTCTCGCCCAGCGTGCGCGAGGCGCGCAGCAGCGCCGTGGCGTAGAACGGCCCGGAACTGCCCGCTATCGCGCGGTGCAATGCCGTGCTCAGCGCGGCGAGCGCGCTTGCCGGCGAGCCGAGCAAGCCTTGCGGCACGGCGAGCATGGCCTGCGCGGCGCGATGCATGCTCGCGCCCAGATCGCCGTCGCCGGCGCGGGAATCGAGGTCCGTGAACAGCGCTTCGTTTTCGATCAATGCTTGCGCAACGGCATCGAGGGCCGGCTTGAGGCGCCGCGTCCACGCAGCGCTGGTCGCATCCGCGGGCACCGCATCCGTCTCCGCGCCCATTTGCACTGCTGAAAACGCAGGCTCGATGCGAATCTGCCGGTTGACCGTGCCGACGCCGGGCCACGCATGCGCTTCGGTCGCGGCGTCGAGCAATGCCAGCTTTGCATCGTCGAGCCGGAGCACGGAGATCGAACAGCCCGGCATGTTGAGCGCCGAGAGAAACGTTCCGGTCCACGCCCGTTCGACCGCCACATGACGGCGATTCAGGCTTTCGAACGCATCGCGCATGATGATCGCCAGTTCCATTTCGGGCGTCGCCCCGAGCCCGTTCACGAGCAGTGCAACGCGCTCGCCGCTTTTCAACGCGAGGTCTTCGACGATGTTGACGAGCAGCGTTTCCACCAATTCGCTCGCCGCCATCGGCACCGTGCGCTCCACGCCTTTCTCGCCGTGAATGCCCATGCCGAGTTCGATTTCGTCGTCGGCGAGGCGAAAGCCGGCTTTTTCCGCGCCGGGCAGCGTGCAGCCATCGAGCGCCACGCCCATCGTGCCGAGATTCTCCGCCACGCTGCGCGCAATTGCGGCCACGAGGCCCAGCGCGTCGCCGCGCGCGGCCGCCGCGCCCGCAATCTTGTGCACTAGCACAGTGCCTGCAATGCCGCGCCGCTGACTGCGCTCCGTATGCCCGCGCAAGGACACGTCGTCGGCCACGATGACGAGTTCGACCGGAATGCCTTCGGCGCGCGCCAGTTCGGCAGCGAGGCCGAAGTTGAGCCGGTCCCCCGTGTAGTTCTTCACGATGAGCAGCGCGCCGTTCGCCCCCGCGCTCGCGCGGATCGCGGCGAGCACGGCGTCGGTGGAGGGCGACGTAAACACCTCGCCGCACACGGCGGCGGTGAGCATGCCTTGCCCGACGTAGCCGCCATGCGCGGGTTCGTGGCCGCTGCCGCCACCCGAAATCACGGCGACGCTGCGCTCGTGCGGGCTCGGCAACGGGTTGCGAACGAGGACGTTTTCGTCGCCGAGCACGGCGATATGCGGCGCGGTGCGCGCAATGCCCTCGAGCATTTCGCGCACCACGAACGACGGGTCATTGACGAGTTTTTTCATGTGAGTCCCTTGAAAAGATAACAGGGGCAGAAACAGCGGACCGCGCGCGATCCCCGCGCGATCCCCGCTTGATCCATTCGCGCCATGAGCGTATTGAAGCACGGGCATCGAATGCGCTCCGGATCCATGCCCCAATCGCCGCGCGAGCATCCCAGCATCCAGGCACCTAGGTAAAAACACCAATCAAAGCGGCACGCCGAATACCCGTTATTCAGACAGTAGCGTCCGATCACGGACTCGCCCGTGCTGTCGCCGTCTGCATGCCTGGAACACCATGGCCCCTCTGCCCGCCTCCCGAGCTGATGCCGGTGCCTTCGCCTGTAACCTGCCCATTCCCGCCGAGCAACGCGGCGCGAGTGCGATGTGCCGATAAGCGTTGCGTGGCAATGAACGTAGCTGAAATATCCGGATCCATTCCGCAGGCATCATCCCGCGCGCCCGGCAAGGGCGTCGCCATTGCGCTGGCCGTGGCGCTGATCGTATGCGTGGCAATCGGCGCGATGCTGAGCGCTAACCTTTCGCGCGGCACGGCCGACTCGCGGCTTCGCCAGGAACTGAACATTACTTCGGAACTCGAAGCCTTGCTCACGCTGCATATCGCCGCGAATACCGACTTCCTCAAAGGCGTAGGCACGGCGGGCTACACGTCGCGCGCGTGGCCGATCAAGCGGGCCGCCGTCGTCGCCGGTATTTACGACCGGCTCGAGCATGATTTCGCCGGCGCGCCGCGCAATGAGCGCACGATCCGCCAGTTGCGGCAGTTGAGCGCCGTCTGGCCCGGAGAACTCGACGCGGCCGCGCGCAATATCGCGCTCGCCGACGCGGGCGCCAGGCTCGAACCCGCGCTGATGCAGCACGCGAACGAAACGCTCAGCTCCATCATGTCGCTTCTCACCGAGCTGCGCTCCGAGCAGCGCGAGCAGATCAAGGTCGTGCAGTTCGGCGCGCAGGCGCAACTCGCACGGCAAAAGATCTCGCTGATCGGCACCGCGACGGCCGGCGCGTTGCTGCTGCTCTTCACGCTGTTCACGAGCCACCGCGCGGCGCTGTCCCGCAGCGCCGCGAGAATCGTCGCGCTCGAGGCCGAGCGACGCTTTCGCGAGTACTTCGAGCAGCATCCGGTCGCGATGCTCATCTTCGATTTGCGCTCCTATGCAATCCTCACTGCGAACGCCGCGGCCCAGCGTCAATACGGCGCGAGCCTGCAGCAACTCAAAGGCATGTCGGTCGAGCAGCTTCGCCCGAAGGCCGAAACCGGCGCGTTCCGGCGCGACCTGCATGGCTACGTCAATTCCGGCGCGCAAGGCGGCGCGGGCGGCGTACGCCGGCACGTGCGCATTAGCGGAGAAGTGATCCACGTCGATATCGCGTGGCATATGCTGGATTATGCGGGCCAGGATGCGTGCTTCATTACCGCGCACGACGTCACGGCGCATGAACAGGCGAGAGAGCATTTGCGCATTCGCAGCCGGGCGCTGGAGGCTTCGAGAAACGCCGTGATCATTTCGCAGAAGGTCGATGGCGAGAGCATCATCACGTACGCCAACGCCGCGTTCGAGCGCATTACCGGGCGCCCGGTGGCGAAGGCGAACGGCGCCGAGCATTGGGACATGCTCGATTGCGATATCTCGTCGTCCGATGCCGATATCATTCGGAGTGCCATGCAATCCGAGCGCGAGAGCGAAGGGTTGCTCAAGTGCTACAAACCCGATGGCTCGCCCTACTGGATCGAGCTGCATGTTGCGCCCGTGCTCGACGAACGCAATCGCCCCACGCACTGCGTGAGCGTGTTCAGCGACGTTTCCGAGCGCATCCGCTATCAGGAGCAGTTGCGCGTGCAGGCCAACGAGGACTCCCTCACGCATCTGCCGAACAGGCTCGGACTCAAGGCGCATTTGCGCGAACTGGCCCGCACGGCGCGCGACGCGCAGCAGAAGTTTGCGCTGGTGTTCATCGATCTCGACAACTTCAAGGAAGTCAACGACTCGCTCGGCCATACCGCGGGCGACGAGGTGCTGTGCGAAGTGGCGCGCCGCCTTTCCGCCAATATCGCGCAGGCCGAAATGGTTTCGCGCTATGCGGGCGATGAGTTCGTCGCCGTGCTGTACGGCCGGGGCAACGTCGATCACTTCGTCGCCGCCGCCGCGAGAATGCAGGAATCCTTGACACATGGCCTGCTGATCGGCAACAAGGTCATCGTGCCGCTGGCCTGTGTCGGCCTCGCGGTGTTCCCCGACCATTCGAGCGACCCGGACTCGCTGCTCAAGTACGCCGACTCCGCCATGTACCGCGCCAAATCGATGGGACCCGGCAGCATGCAGGTGTTCGACATGGCCATCGCCATGCAGCATCTGGAGCGGGCGAGCCTCGCGCAGGCGTTGCGCCTCGCCGTGGCGTCGCGCGCGTTTGCCGTCGCGTGGCAGGCGCGAGTCAACCCGACGACGGGCGAGACGATGGGTTTCGAGGCGCTCGTGCGCTGGCACGACCCGGAGCGCGGCCAGATGAGCCCGGCGCTGTTCATCCCGCTCGCGGAGGAAAACGGCCTGATCGTGCAGATCGGCGAATTCGTTTTCGAGGAGGCCTGCCGGCAGGCCCGCGAGTGGGCGCGCCAGCACCCTGACATCGTCGTTTCGGTGAACGTGTCGCCGGTCCAGTTCGTGCGCGCGGATCTGCCCGCCATGATGGCGGATACGCTCGCGCGCACCGGCGTGAGTCCGCGCAACATCGAGCTGGAAATCACCGAGGGCGTGCTCATGGCACCCCGCTCGCTCGCCACGCTGCGCGCCCTTCGCGAGATGGGGCTCTCGGTCGCCATCGACGATTTCGGCTCGGGCTATTCGAGCCTTGGGTACATTCGCAGCTTCATGCCCGATCGGCTCAAGCTCGATATGTCGTTCGTGAAGGGCATTGGCCACTCGCGTGCGGACGAGGTCATCGTGAAGGCCGTGCTCGCGCTCGGCCATACGCTCGGCATGCGGGTGGTGGCCGAGGGCGTGGAAACGCTGCGGCAACTGGAATTCCTGATCGAGAACGGCTGCAACGAAGCGCAGGGCTACTGGTTCTCACGCCCTGTGGATGCGGCGAGCGCGCAGGCTTACCTGGAGGCGAGCCATGCGGCCAGCGCTCACGCGCGCTAACCTGCTCAGATGGCTCACCGGGCCGCGCGCCATTTTCTATGGCAGCCTGGCGGTCGCCTTCGTCATGGCGTCGCTTTGCGCGATCGTGCTCTACGAAAGCCGACACGACGCCCTGGAGCGCGCCCGCGAGAACTCGCGCAACGTCGCGCTCGTTGCCGAACGCGACATCGAGCGCAACTTCGAGCTCTACGCGCTTTCGCTGCAAGCCGTGGTCGACGGCGTCAGCCGGCCCGACGTCATGGCATTGCCTGCGCATCTGCGCAGCCAGTTGCTGTTCGACCGCGCCATTACCGCGGAATATCTGGGCTCGATCGTCGTGCTCGACGAAGCGGGCAACGTCGTCATGAATTCCGCCACCGACGCGCCGCTCAAGGCCAATTTCGGCGACCGCGACTACTTCACGGTTCAGCGCGACAATCCCGATGCCGGCCTCTACGTGAGCGCGCCGTACCGTTCGCGCTTGCGCAACGGTTCGCCGAGCATTGCGCTGAGCCGCAGGCTTTCGCATGCCGACGGGTCGTTCGCCGGCGT
Source organism: Paraburkholderia sp. JHI869 (assembly GCF_038900775.1). Classification (NCBI taxonomy): domain Bacteria; kingdom Pseudomonadati; phylum Pseudomonadota; class Betaproteobacteria; order Burkholderiales; family Burkholderiaceae; genus Paraburkholderia; species Paraburkholderia sp. JHI869. Next base: position 29,016 of record NZ_JAYMSC010000049.1, on the reverse strand, counting down.
CGTCACGATCGCCATTAACCTCGAGTATTTTCACCAGCTATTCGCCGGGCTCTCGCTCGGGCCGCATGGGGCGATTTCGCTGATCGCGCAGGACGGCACGATGATCATGCGCCAGCCCTACGATCCGGCCGTGGTGGGACGCAACATCCGCAGCGCCAGTACGTTCCGCCACTTTCTGACCGCGAAAGAGGGCAGCTTCTCGGACACGTCGTCGATAGACGGCGTACGCCGCCTGTATTTTTTCCGCAATTTCCCGCGCCAGCCTCTCATCATCATGGTCGCGGAAGCCGAGCCCGATATCTACGCGGCGTGGCGACGGCGCGCGCTGACCATCGGTACGCTCATGGGCACCTTCGCCATCGGCTTCGTTGCGCTCTCGTTCGTGCTCGCCACGCAGTTGCGGCGCAGAATGCGCGCCGAGTCGGAACTGCAACTGCTCGCGCGCACCGACAGCCTCACAGGACTGAACAACCGCCGCACGCTCGGCGAAATTCTCGAACAGGAGTGGCGGCGCGCCAGGCGCGCGCGCAGCGTGTTCTCGCTGCTCTTCGTCGATATCGACCGGTTCAAGGCCTATAACGACACGTACGGCCACCAGGCCGGCGACGACGCGCTTGCCGCTGTGGCGCGCTGCATCGGCGAAAACATCCGCCGGCCCGCGGACACCGCCGCCCGCTACGGCGGCGAAGAGTTCATCGTCGTGCTGCCCGATACGCTGCTGGAAGGCGCCTGCGCGATTGCCGAGAAAATCCGCCATGCGATCAGCGACCTCGCGATCGAGCATGCGGGCAGCGAGTACGGGCGGGTCACGGCGAGCATCGGCTCCGCAAGCTGGTCGCCGGAACAGGATGTCGACGTCACGCAGATCATCAAGGCAGCGGACCAGGCGCTGTACGACGCCAAGGCGCGCGGGCGCAATCGCGTCGCGATGTGTGACGCCTGAGCCGCGCGGCTAGGGATTCACAACGCCGCTAGCTTCGCCCGCGTGATCGGGCCGGGGCGCGTCCTGCCCTCCTCCCAGCGCCACATACAGCGAAGCGCCGTTTTGCAGCGCCGCCGCGCGTAGCTGGATCAATTGCTGCTGGGCCGCGAAGAGGCTGCGCTTCGCATCGACCACTTCCAGGTAGATGGAAATACCGTTCTGGTAGCGCAGATCGGCGGCTTCAGCGAGGCGCGCCTCCGAGTCCACCGCGCGCTCCTGCGCCATGATTTGCTCCTGCAGGCGCTGGCGCGCGATCAGCGCATCCGAAACCTCGCGGAACGCCACCTGAACCGTTTTCTGGTAATTCGCCACGAGTTCCGTTTGACGCGCTTCGGACAGGCGCACCTGCGCGCTGCGGCGCCCCGCGTCGAAGATGGGCAGCGTAACGAATCCGGATATGAGCCATGCCTGCTTGCCGGGCACGAACAGATCGCTCAGTTCGGGAGACACATAGCCGAAATTGCCCGTGAGCGAAACGCGCGGGAAATAATCGGCGCGTGCGGCGCCGATGTCGGCGTCGGCGGCTCGCAACGACTGCTCGGCCGCGCGAATATCGGGGCGCAGCGCGAGCAGCGAGGAAGGCAGGCCCGCGTCGAGCGTGCCGAACTGGTCGGCGTCGGCGAGCACATGGCGCTGCGCCATCCCTGTGGAGTCGGGCAGCGGACCACCGATCAGGACAGCCAACTGATCCCGCTGCTGGCCCGTCGTTCTTTGCAGCTCGGCAAGCTGCGTCTGCGCCTGCGTGACGAGAATGCGCGCCTGCTCGAAGTCCACGAGCGATGTCGCCCCCGCTTCGAGGCGCAGCCGCGCGACTTCCAGTGCGTACTGGCGCGTTTCGAGCGTGTGCTGCGCAAGGTCGATGCCCTCGTTGCCCGAGAGGATGGCGTAATACGTCGCCGCCACGTTGCTGATGAGCGAGAGACGGAAGGCTTCGTTGGCCTCCACCGTCGCCAGATAATTGCGGCGCGCGGACTCGCTCAGGTTCGCCACGCGCCCCCAGAAGTCAAGTTCGAACGACGTGACGGCCACCTGCACGCTGTACTGGTTGAAGTGGATCGAGGTGTTGTTGTTGGGAAGCTCGGGCTCGATCGTGTTGAGCGGCGTTTTGGTGCGCGTTGCGTCCGCACCCACGGCCACTTGCGGAAACCGCGCGGAGCGCTGCACGCGATAGAGCGCCTGCGCCTGCTCGATGCGCGCAACCGATGCCGCCAGGTCGCGGTTATGCGCGAGCGCCATCGCGATCAGTTGCTTGAGCGCCGGGTCGCGGAAAAACGTTTCCCACGTGAGTTCCGAAGCAAGACGCTCGCCGCCCGGCGCGCCGATATCCGCACTCTCGTAGGTGCTCGCAACCGGCAACTCCGGCTGCTGGTAACGCGGGGCGAAATTGCATGAAGCGAGCGGCAGGCACGCGGCGATCGCCATCCACCTGGCAGTCTTAAGCATCGCTCGCTCCCGCGGGCCGCGCGTCTTCTTCGTCATCGTCAGGCGAGCGTTTGCGGCTCAACCACCTGCGCGCCACCACATAGAATACGGGCGTAAAGAAGATGCCGAACAGCGTGGCCGTGAACATGCTGCCCATGATGCCCGTGCCGACTGCCTGCCGCCCTGCCGCCCCCGCGCCCGTGGCGAGCACGAGCGGCAGCATGCCGAGCACGAAGGTCACGCTCGTCATCAGGATCGGGCGCAGCCGCTGGCGCGCGCCGTTTACGGCCGCGCTCACGGTGTCGCTGCCGGCTGCCTCCTCCTTGATGGCGAATTCCACGATCAGAATGGCGTTCTTGGCCGCGAGGCCGATGATGGTCACGAGGCCGATGTTGAAATAGATATCGGCGGAAAAGCGCCGCGCCATGGTGAGAAGCACCGCGCCCAGCACGCCCAGCGGAATGATGAGCAGCACGGCAATGGGAATCGCCCAGCTCTCGTAGAGCGCGGCGAGCAGCAGAAACACCACGACGAGGGAAAGCAGCAGCAGCGCGCCGATCTGCCCGGCCGCCTGCTGTTCTTCAAAGGCCGTGCCGGTCCACTCGTAGGTCAGGTTGCCGGTGAGCACATGGTCTGCAATACGCTCCATCTCCGCGAGCGCCGCGCCGCTTGAGCGGCCCGGGGCCGCTTGCCCCGAGATCGTGGCCGACGGAAAGCCGTTATAGCGTTCGACCTGCTGTGGCCCCGCGGTCCAGTGCACGCTCGTGAACGCCGAAAACGGCACCATCTCGCCCACGTTGTTGCGCAAACGCAGCGCGCCGATGTCCTCGGGCCGCATGCGCTGGTCGGCGTCGGCCTGCATGAGCACGCGCAGCACGTTCCCTTCGTAGACGAAATCGTTCACGTAGTTCGAGCCGAACGCGAGCGCGAGCGCACTGTTCACCTGACCGATCTGCAGCCCCAGCGCGCGCGCCTTCACGCGGTCGATATCGACATAGAGTTGCGGCGCGGGCGGCAACCCGTCGGGACGCACGCCCACCAGCAAGGGGCTGCGCGCGGCTTCCGCCAGCATGCGCGCGCTTGCCTGCTGCAACGCTGCGCCGCCCACGCCGCTGCGATCGAGTATCTTCATCGTGAAGCCGCTCGCATTGCCGAGCGCGGGAATGGCGGGCGGATCGAGTGCGAAGACGAGCGCCTGCGGAATATTGCGGAACGCCGCGTTCGCGCGCCCCACGAGCGCCCCCGCCGAATTGTCCGCGCCCGGCCGCTCCGACCACGGCTTCAGATCGACGAACGACATGGCCGCCGACTGCCCCTGGCCGAAAAAGCTGAATCCCGTGACCGAGGCGATATTACGCACCTGGGGCTGCTGCCTGAGAAACGCCTCGACCTGATCGACGACCTGCTGCGTGCGCTGCGCCGTGGCGCCGGGCGCCGCCGTATACGCAACGAAGATATGCCCCTGGTCCTCGCCCGGAATGAAGCCGCGCGGCAATTGGGTGAAGAGGAAGCCGGTCGCCACGCAGACTGCGACGAATACGAAAAGCCAACGCACCGGTTTGCGCAGCATGGCCTGCACAGCCAGCACGTAGCGCTCGGTGGCGGCGTCCATACCGCGGTTGAATGCGTCGAAAATGCGCTGCTGGATGCGGGCCGGCCAATGCTTTGCAGCGCGCGTGCCGGTGCCGTCGCCGGTCTTCGTCTTGCTGCCCAGCAGCGCCGCCGACATGGCCACGCCCAGCGTAAGGGCGAGCAAGGTAGACAGAAAGATCGAGACCGTGAGCGTGACCGAGAACTGGCGATAGATCGCGCCCGTCGAGCCGGGAAAGAACGCCATGGGAACGAACACCGCAATGAGCACGAGCGTGCTCGCAATAGCGGCGCCCGCAATCTGCCCGATGGCCTTGACGGTCGCGCGCCGTGAACTCAAACCCTCTTCCTGGATCACGCGATCGACGCTTTCCACCACCACGATCGCGTCGTCGTTGAGCACGCCGATCGCCACGACCATGGCGAACAGCGAGAGCAGATTAATCGAGAGTCCGAACAAATAAATGCCCACGCAGGTGCCGATCAGCGCGATCGGCACGACCAGCGTGGGAATGAGCGTCGCGCGCCACTTCTGGAGGAACAGGAAGACGATGACCGTCACGAGCAGCAACGCTTCGACCATCGTGCGCAGCACGCCGCTCAGCGAGGTGGTGATGAACGGCGTCGTGTCGAACGGCACGACCCATTCCATGCCCTTCGGGAAAGTGGGCTGCAACTGCGTGAGGCGCTCCCGCACGGCTCTTGCCACGGCCAGCGCGTTCGCGCCGCTCGCGAGCTGGATCGCGATCCCGGCGGACTCCTTGCCGTTCACGCGAAAGCGAAAGCCATAGCTGTCGTTGCCCAGTTCCACGCGCGCGACGTCGCCCACGCGCACCGTGGAGCCGTCCGGGTTCGAGCGCACGATGACCTCGCGGAACTGCTCGGGCGTAGAAAAGCGGCCTCGCATGACGATCTGCGCATTGAGTTCGGCCCCCGGCGCAAGCGGCTGGTCGCCAAGGCTGCCACCCGCAGTCTGGCTGTTCTGCTCCTGGATGGCCGTCATCACTTCGTTGGCCGAAATACCGAAGCTGTTGAGTTTTTCCGGGTCGATCCATATCCGCATCGCATACGACGAACCGAACAACTGCGCATCGCCCACGCCGGGAATGCGGCGCAATTCGTTGACGATGTTATTGGCGGCGAAGTTGCCCAGTTCGACGGCCGGGATCCGCCCATCGGCCGATTGCAGCGCCACGAGCATCAGAAATCCCGACGACGCTTTCGTGACGCTCACGCCCACCTGCCTCACCTCCAGCGGCAAGCGCGGCTCGACGCGGCTCAAGCGGTCCTGGACCTGCGAGAGCGCGACATCGAGATTCGTGCCGGGCCTGAGCGTGACGGTGATCTGCGCCGTGCCGTTCGAGCGGCTTTGCGACGACATGTAGAGGAAGTTGTCGACGCCATTCATTTCGTCTTCGATGATCGACGTGACCGTGCGGTCGAGCGTGTTCGCGTCCGCGCCGCTATAGACCGCCGATATCGTGAGCGAGGGCGGCGCGACGTCTGGGTACTGCTCGACCGGCAGCAGCATGAGCGCGAGGCCGCCGAAGAGCGTAATGAAGAGCGCAACCACCCACGCGAAGACTGGCCGGTAGACAAAGAATCGGTTCATGGGGCGCGCCGCTCAGGAGTGGCCCGCGGCGGCGAAGGGCTGGGCGTCCACGCGCTGCCCCGGCTGCACCCTTTGCCACCCGTCGACGATCACGCGCTCACCCGGCTCCAGCCCATCCTTCACGACCCATTGGCCCGCTTCCTGCGGGCCGAGAACGACATTGCGCCGCACGACAGTGCCGTCGCCGGCGACGAGCGACAGGCTTGCCCCGCTGTTGTCGAACTGCACGGCGCGCGCGGGGACGGCGAGGCCGTTCGGTATCGTGCCGATCACGATGCGCCCGCGCACGAACTGCCCCGGCAACAAAATGCGCGACGCATTGTTGAAGCGCGCGCGCAGCACCTGCGTACCGGTAGAGGGATCGACGACGAGATCGGTGAAGTCGAGCACGCCCGGCTCGCTGTAGTCGTCGCCGTTCGCGAGCGTGAGCCACACTTGCGCGCGGTCCGCAGCCGGCGCCGCGAGCGAGCCCGACGCGATCTGTTTGCGTACTTCCAGCAACGAGATATTCGACTGCGTGAAAACGGCGTTCACAGGCGTGAGCTGATTCACCTGCGTAAGCAAGGTCGCGCCAGCTGCGCTGACCAGCGCGCCTTCAGTCACGAGCGCGCGCCCCACACGGCCCGCAATGGGCGCGCGAACCGTGCAGCGATCGAGGCGAAGCAGCGCGAGCGTCACTGCGGCGCGTGCGTCCGCAACATTCGCGTCCGCTTGCTGTAGCGCTGCCGTCGCGGCCTCGAATTCCTGGGCGCTCACCACCTGGCGCGCCACCAGCGGCTTGAAGCGCGCCACTTCCGATGCCGCGTTGCCCCGCACCGCCTGCGCCCGGTTGAGCGCAGCCTGGGCCTGCTGCAATGCAGCCTCGTAGTCGCGCGAATCGATGAGAAAGAGCGGCGCGCCGGCGCGTACGTCGGTGCCCTCCTCGAAGAGGCGCCGCTCGACGATACCGTCTACGCGGGCGCGCACCTCCGCCGAGCGGATCGCTTCGATGCGCCCTGGCAGCTCGACCACGCGGGGAATGGATTGTGCCGCAACCGTTTCGACCAGCACGCTCGGCGGCGGCGGCGCGGCGCCGCTCTGGGCTTGCCGGTCGCGGCATCCGAAGCCCGCCAGTAGCAACGTTGCCGCAACGACGATCAGGCACAGTCGATAGCGTCTGGGTTCGCAGTTAGACACGCAAGGCTCCACCGAAAAATAGAGACGGTACGCGCGCGCCCGGTACGGCTCATTGCGCATGCACTCGGCCAGCTTATTGCGATGTTCACTCAAACTGCGATTTGCGGCCCCCTATGTGCGCAATCCGCAAGGCGAGAAGCGCGCGAAATGCCGTTCGACGTTTCAATCGTTATCTAACAGATATCGCTTTCATGCATTCACAGGAATTACGCAAAATCGCCGCAAAATCAATCACTCGTAAATTTCTTGAAGTCGGAATTCCCTTTACTACTATGGATAGACGCTTCACACCCTTATTCACACCACTAGATTCTTTCACTTTCCAGCCATTGCCCAGATGCTTTTAAGGGCACGTTCGCACAGCTGGATATCACGGCTTCCGGCATGTTCTATAACCGAAGAAGCCATCGCTCATGGCGACGTCAATCATCTTCCTACCTCAGGAGATCGAATCATGAAAAGCCAACTCGTCCTCTCAGTCATCGCTGCACTCCTCCTCGGTGTTTCCGCTTCAGCAATGGCGCAAGACGCAGCATCGGGTGCAGACCAAAGCCAGGGGACAGGTCGCCAGCAGGTCATGCCGACCATGCCGCATCGCGACTGGCACGAGGGTCAGCAGGTTCCGTCCAAGTATCGGCACTACAACTTCGTCATGAACGACTGGAAGTCGCATAACCTGGACGCACCGAAGCGCGGCCAGCAATGGCTGGGCGTGAACGGCGACTACGTGCTGGTGTCGAGAAGCAACTGGAAGATCGCGAAGATCGTTCCCGGTGCTGAATGAGTGGGATGACGCGTGGGGCTACGTCACCGTAGCCCGCGCTATGGTTGAATGATTCAGGCATGGACGGTTGCCATGCCTGCTGGCTGCCCTTCTCAATCGACGAGCCGCGAGCGAAGACGCTTGTACTCGTCGTCTGAAATCGATCCTGTCGTTCTCAGCTTGTCCAGCTTCTCGATTTCGTCCGCGACGCTGTAGCCCACGATGTGGCGCAGTTCTTCGCGCGCCTTCTGCGCGCGCTCCTGGTTACGATGCGCCATGTCTCTGCCCTGCGTGAGGACATAGGCGAATATGCCGATATAGGGCAGAACGATCAGGAAGATCACCCAGACGATCTTCATGAATCCCGATATGTCGGTTCGGCGAAACAGGTCACTCGTGATCGTGATGAAAAGCCAGAACCACAGAATGAACATGAATATCGAAAACGCATCGATAATAAAGTTCGAAAACGTGAAGCCATTTGCGAAGATCATGAATCGCCTCCGTCGGTTTTGCGTGTGGAAAACGGCAACTGCGTGGCAAGTACGTGGCAACAGCGTGGCAACTAAGCGCCGACACCGTATCCGCGCGAAACGTAATGCAAGGACGTGACGCGGCCGCCGGCTGCGCTTTTGTCAGATCAGATCAGAGTGCGCCTGCGCGCCTGGCCGGCAAACGGCACCGCGGCCATGGAAATGAGATCCAGCCCGAGGAACAGTCCGAGCAAAGGTAACGGCACGCTCGGGAAATTGGCGGCCAGAAATATGGCGAGCAGGAAAGACAGCGCTGCGCTGACAATGCCGATATTGTTGACCTTCACGTCCTGCCCAACCGACGCGATGATCTTGAAGAATCCGTCGAGCACGAAGAAGATCATCAGCATCACGGTGAGACCGCGCGCCCGCGCGCTGTCATTGACCAGAATGAGAATGCCGATGAGTATGGGCACGATGACCGGTGGAATGCGCCTGATAGCGAGTTTCCAGTCTTTCGTCGTAAAGAGATTCAAGGCGTGCACGAAGCCGCAGAACAGCAGCATCCTTGCGATGAAAAGCGTTCCGATCAAGGATCGTGTCGTGAGCGACAAGGCGATGCAGAGAATTCCCGCTGCGACGAGAAGCGTTGAGCTGGCAATCGGAAAAATAGCACGCTTTTTCATATTCGAATGTAACTGCATCATTACGGTTACATAGCTCGGCATATCTGACTGCGCGTAGTCTTGCCGAATTATAGGCTTAAGCGAAATTAAGCGTTCTACGATCAGCCGTGGAAGTATAGTGCGTGAGTCTGCAAATACAAGGGCGCGATTGCACTGTGAACCTCGACCGCAGCCACACCTTCTCGTTCAGCCCCAGTGGCGAACACTTCCTGCTCGACGGCGAGCCCTTCCAGATTCGCAGCGGCGAGATGCATCCCGCGCGCATTCCACGCGAGTATTGGCTGCACCGCATTCGCATGGCCAAAGCGATGGGCATGAACTGCATCGCGTTGTACGTCATGTGGAATTACCACGAAACGCGCAAAGGCATATTCGACTTCGAAAGCGGCAACCGCGATATCGAAGCCTTCATCCGCCTGTGTCAGGAAGAAGCGTTGTGGGTGCTGTTGCGGCCGGGGCCGTATGTCTGCGCCGAGTGGGACCTGGGCGGCCTGCCCGCTTACTTGCTGAGCGAACCGGACATCCAGTTGCGCACCGACTCGGCTACCGATGCGCGTTACATGGCGGCGGTTGCACGCTACATCGGCGAACTGGTTCCGCGCATCAAGCCGTTGATGATCGATGCAGGCGGCCCGATCCTGATGATCCAGATCGAGAACGAGTTCGGCTCGTACGCACGCAATCCCGCTTACCTCGAAGAACTCAGGCAGCTTTGGCTACAGGGCGGCATAGCGGGGCCGTTCTATACCGAAGACGGTCTCGCGCAACTCAAACGCAATCGCAGCACGGTGACGGGTGGCGCGATTGCGTTGAGCAATGGCAACGCGGCGCAAATCGCAACGGTGCGGCGCGCGTTTCCCGCGGTCCCCGCGATGGCGGGCGAGGTCTACCCGGGATGGCTCACGCATTGGGGCGAACCGGCGTTCGCGGGGCTGAACTACGATCTGTCCGCCATCCTGACTGCGTTCATGCAATCGCAACTGTCGTTCAACCTCTATGTCATTCACGGCGGCACGAGCTTTGGCTTTTATGCTGGGGCGAATGTGGACGAGTCGGGCGACTATCAACCCGATATCACCAGCTACGATTATTCCGCGCCGATCAGCGAGCAAGGGGCCGCCACGGCGAAGTACGTGAAGTATCGCGAGATCATCGCCAGCTTTCTGACCGAACCCCTGCCGGACATTCCCGATGCCATCGCCACGCTCGCTGGCCGCACCCTGACGCCAACCCTCTACGCCTCGATCTGGGACAACCTGCCCGCGCCCTTGCCGCGCGAGTCGAGCGTCGATCCGCAGTCGTTCGAACGCTACGGGCAGACGTTCGGCTTCGCGCTATATCGACGAACGTTGCATGCGCAACCAGATTGCGCACTGGATATCAGCAATGTTCACGACTACGCGACCGTTTTCGTTGGCGAGTACTATGCGGGCGGTGTCTCGCGCGCGCAGATTCCGCACGGCTATGCGCAGCCGTTGCGCGTGAACTATCGCGCGCCGCTCGCGCTGCCCACCATCCCGGCTGGCGCGCAGGCAGCGCTGGAAATTCTGGTAGAGGGCATGGGGCGAGTCAACTTCGGACCGGAAATTGTCGACCGAAAAGGACTGCTCGAGCCGGTGAAGATCCATAGCGCCGACGGGTCCATCTCGTCGCTCAAGGACTGGGACGTCTTTTTGCTGCCGATGGATGAGGCGTTCATCGCCGGGCTGGTGGAACGCTGCGCGAATCCGTTGAAAGCCGGGCTATTCTTCAAGGCGCGTCTGGATCTGAATGAGGTCGGCGACACCTGGCTCGATATGAGCCGCTGGACCAAGGGCGTGGTCTGGGTCAATGGGCACAATCTTGGGCGTTATTGGCGTATCGGCCCGCAAAGGCGCTTGTTTTGCCCCGCGCCGTGGCTCACGCAGGGCGAAAACGAAGTGTTGATATTCGACTTGCACCAGACCGAAGCGAAGCCAGTGCAACTCGAGGATTCGTTGTATTAGCCCCCACCGGTCGGCAGTAGTTCCAGCGTGAGCACTTCGAATGGCGCGAGCTGAATTTCGCAAGGCGCATCCGCTTCCAGTACGTCCGGAATGGCCGCTGTGCCCGCATGCCAAAGGCTTCGCGCATGGAATCTCCCCACCGCCGCATCCGGCAGTTCCAGTTGATGCCGCAGCGCCAAGGCAAAGCGCTGCGCCTCGCTATGCGGATTGCGCAGCGTCACGACCGCCTTATGCGGCGCCCACGCCGCCCAGCCATAAATGGCGGCTTCGTCAGGCGCGCCGCCAATCCAGTGGCTGTCACGCAATACGTCGGCGTTCGCGCGCGCCCATCGGGCGGCTTGTGCGAGTACGTTCCATTCATCCTCGCCTAGCAGCGAGGGCGTGATGTATAGCTCCTGCAATTGCGTGCCGCTTGCGAAGAAGGACTGCACTTCGTGCGCGAAGGCATCGCCTGCCGACGCATTCAGGCGCGGATTACACTGCGCGAAAACAATACCGTGCAGCATCAGCGAATTGAGCGGAAAGAGCGGGCTGCGCAGCACAATGTTGCGGTACGTCTGCGCGTCGCGGTACGTGATCCAGCGCTCGCGGTTCGTGCCGCTGCCGGTCTGGCCGTCGTCGTTGCCGCCGCGCCAGATCGCGTCGACGTGGCGCAGCCAGAATGGCGACGGATGCGTGCCCGTCGAGAGATTGATGAAGGTTTCGGGTTTCGCCGCACGAATGTCGCCGATGAGCTGGATCGCCGCGTCCCAGTCGCTATCGAAAAGACTGCCTGGAAACACGCGGTCCGCGTTGCCCGTCCCGTCGAACTTGAACTGGTTCACGCCGTCTCTCGCGAGCAGGTCCATCACGACTTCGTGAAAGCGCCGGTAGTAGCGCGGCCCCGATAACGCGAAGCCATTGTCGATGACTTCATAGCCGGCGGTGCGGCCGCGACTTACGCGTTGCTCCTTCGGCGCGCAATAGCCGCCCCAGGGAGACAGCCATGCGCCGGGCGCACCGCCGTATCGTGCCGCGGCGTCGCGCAGCGGCACGAAGCCGTGAGGAAACGCCTGGCTGAAATGCCAGCCGCCGCCGAGGTCGTCCCAGCCATCGTCGAAAAGAAACGAATCGATCTGCACGCCGCGTGCGGCATACAATGCGCGGCCGATCGTTTCGATACGCTCAAGCGCCTGGTCCTGCGTATAAGGCGTGAGGTAGCCGATATCCCACCAGCTGTTGTAGTGCAGAAACGGGCGATATGGGCGGGGGCGCTCGTGCTCGAGGCATGCGGCGAAATCGCGCCGCATTTGACCTTCGCGAGCCACGCCGGCCACGGCGGAGTAAGTCAGCGTCCGGTTCTTTGCCAGCGGCAGCGCGCGTTGCAGCGTAAAGTTGACGCCTTCCTTTTCCACGTGGCTGGTTGCAAGCGGCAGTTCGAAGCCCAGGTAGAAGTTGCCCGCTACGACCGGCGTGCCCCTGCGTTCGCTGCTGGCCTGCGCGCCCGCAACTCGCGCATGCAGCAATGAAACCAGGGAGATGCCTTCGTCCTGGCGCAGGGCCGTCACGTCCAGCGTCATGCGCAGATACCGCGCGCTTTCGCGCTGCTCTACGCTCCATTGAACCCGCAGGCGTCCTTGTGCGTCGCCCAGCGCGATGCTCACGCGGCGGCCCGCGACTCGTTCGGCCAATCGCGATGCCTGGGGGTTAGCGGCGAGCGTGTCTTCCCGTACCGGTGCGAGCATCCGCATTCCGGCGGGGCCGAGTGTGGTGCCGTCCGCGAAAGTCAGCGCAAATGGCGCGACGATGGGCAGCGTACGCTCCTCTACGCAATCGTTCAGCGAGAAGTGAGTGAGTTGCTCGTCCTCGATTGCCCAGTGCAATGCGATTGCGTCGTTCCCGAACGAGCAGACGTCGCCCTGCTTCTGGAATTCGGGCATGCAGGCTTGCGTAGAAGCTCGATCGTCGGCACGCATGGGAGACCTGTCTCGGGCACGGGCAGCCTCTATAGGGTAATGGCAACGGCCTCGTGCGTTCAACCCGCACCACACACGCGTGTAATGACCCCAAAACGACGGACCCAATCGAACACCGATTACGGCCCGCGCAATTACCTTATGGGAACCTTAAGCCGGCGATTTTTCGCGCTGCTTTACCACCGGTTACACGATTGACAAATCTGCGCAGCCCTTCCGAAAGCTCAGCGACTAGAATCCGCTTCCATCGCAACCGCATCCGTTGACTGGAATAGAGATCATCATGAATCGCCTGACGTTTTATCTCCTCGCAGGGCTCGCAGGGACGTGTGTCAGTAGCGCGGCATCCGCCCATGCCGATATCGGTGTCTATCTCGGCGTTCCCGGTCCGGTTTATGCCGCGCCCGAGCCGGTGTACGAGGCGCCGCCGCCCGTCGTCTATGCAGCGCCGCCCGCAACGTACTACGAACCGGCCCCGGCTTACGGCTACTACCGCTACGACCACGACGACGAGCACCACTGGCACGACCACGGCCGTCATCGTGGCTGGCACCACGGCGACGACGACGATTGAGCGGCGCGCCCGTCACTCCAGTAGTTGCGCGCGCAACAAAATGCGCGCGCCAGCCTCCCTGCTTGTGCAAGTTCCCCGCCCCCACCTCGCGACAGCAGCTCTCTACGGGCAACGACTCATAGTTGTCTAGCCAATAAGCACTTACAACGCGCCCTCCACACTACCGCAGCCGTTACCTCGCGCGTGCAACGCCCGCATTTCAGCGCGTTTACACCTTCCGCCAGCGAAAACCCTAGTTGTCTCATTATGTGAGATCTCTTATCTTGTCTATACAACACGGCTGACGTGACAGCCCGCTGTTGACCATGCCGCCATCTGTCATGGCGCGTTGAAAGACATACTGGAGACTCCACGTCAATGAAGAAGTTTGCCCTGTGCATTGCGATGCTGGCCGTCGCAACCTCCGTCTGCGCGAAGGACTGGACCACCGTCCGCTTTGGCGTGGACGCAAGCTATCCCCCGTTCGAATCGAAGAGCACGGACGGCAAGCTGGTCGGCTTCGACATCGACGTCGGCAACGAAATCTGCAAGCGCATCAACGCGAAGTGCGTTTGGGTGGAAAGCGAATTCGACGGCATGATTCCGGCGCTCAAGGCGAAGAAGTTCGACGCCGTGCTCTCCTCGATGTCGATGACGCCGCAGCGCGAAGCGCAAATCGCCTTCTCGTCAAAGGTCTTCCACACGCCTAGCCGTCTCGTCGCGAAGAAAGGCTCGACGCTCCAGCCCACCGCAGAATCGCTCAAGGGCAAGACGGTTGGCGTCGAGCAGGGCACGACTCAGGAAGCCTATGCGAAGGCGAATTGGGCGCCCAACGGTGTGAAGATCGTGCCTTACCAGGACCAGGACCAGGTTTATGCGGACCTGCTCTCGGGCCGCCTCGACGCCGCGCTGCAAGACGCCGTGCAGGCCGACCTGAGTTTCCTTAAGACGCCGCGCGGCGCAAGCTTCGCGTTCACGAACGGCGAACTGAGCGACCCGAGCGGCATTCTCGGCAACGGCGCCGCGATTGGCTTGCGAAAGGACGATACTGACCTGAAGGTGAAGATCGACAAAGCGCTCGCGGACATGATCAAGGACGGAACGTACAAGAAGATCGAATCGCGCTACTTCGCATTCGACGTGTACGGTTCCTGAGCATTACGCAAGCACTGTACTAGCAACGAAGGCGCGGGACACTCCCGCGCCTTTTGCCCTTTTCCGCCGCCGGAAATTCCCCCGCGCTCACGCCATCATGCAAACTCAAACCCATCCGCTCATTTCGCCGGCGCTCGGCACCGCGCGGCACCTCACGAGCTTCCACTACGGCCCCACCGGCGCACAGAAGATCTATATCCAGTCGTCGCTGCACGCCGACGAACTGCCCGGCATGCTGGTCGCCTGGGCGCTGCGCAAACGCCTGGCTGCGCTCGAAGCCGCGGGCAAGCTGCGCGGCGAAGTCGTCGTCGTGCCCGTGCCCAACCCAATCGGCCTCAATCAGCGCCTGCTCGGGCAGTTGCTCGGCCGCTTCGAAAGCGGCACCGCGGCCAACTTCAACCGCCACTTCCACGATCTCGCCGAACTCGTGCTTCCGCGTGTCGGCACTCGCCTGAGCGCCGACGCGCAGCAGAACCTGCTCGCCGTGCGCGCGGCGATGCGAGAGGCGCTTGACGAACAGACGCCCACCACCGAACTCGGCTCGCAGCGTCTTGCGCTGCAGCGCCTTTCGTACGATGCCGATGTCGTGCTCGACCTGCATTGCGACTTCGAAGGCGCAATGCACCTCTACACGAACCCCGACTTGTGGGCCGATGTCGAACCGCTCGCGCGCTATCTGGAAGCGAAAGCGTCGCTCTTCGCGCTCAATTCGAATGGCAATCCCTTCGACGAGATTCACAGCTTTTGCTGGTCCGCGCTGCGCGAGCGCTATGGCGACCGCTTTCCGATTCCCAACGGCGCGGTTTCCGTGACGATCGAGTTGCGCGGCCAGGCGGACGTGAGCTACGACTACGCGGAGCGTGATGCGAACGCCATCGTCGACTACCTCATGCATCGCGGTGTGATCGACGGCACGCCCGCGCCGCTGCCTGCGCTCGAGTATGGGGCTACGCCGCTCTCGGGCGCCGAATCGCTCATCGCGCCGGCCTCAGGCGTGCTCGTGTTCCGCACGCCGGTTGGCGTGCGGGTCGAACCTGGCCAGCCGATTGCCGATGTGGTCGACCCGCTGACCGATCGCGTCGTCACCATCGCGAGCACCGTGACAGGCATGCTGTACGCACGCCAACGCACGCGCTTCGCCACTGCGGGGATGGAAGTGGCGTGGGTCGCCGGCGCCACGCCGCTGCGCAGCGGCTCTTTGCTCCCCAATTGACGATAAAACCGCTAGCGGTAACGTCGGGCGAATCGCCCGAAATGATGTGGGGCCATGTTCACGAGCGCGCATGCCGTATGCACAGTTCGTTTGGAAACGAAACGATATGTGACGGAGCGTAACAGCAGGCCGGCAGGCGCGCCGTAAAGGACGTTACAGGCCGTTGCAGCGCAGTCGGGGCGGGAGCAAGCGCGATTTACACTTGCTTTCGAATCTTTACCTATGCGCGCTGAGTTGAACCTTACGATTGCGAACGCCTGACGCATTGGGCATCAAGGCGGCCGGAGACCTCCGTTTCCGGCCGCCTTTCTCATTCGTAAATACAGTCAGCGCAATGGCCCACAATAAATGAACAGCTTCGATACCGTCATTCTGGGAGCCCTCACCCAAGTCGATCTGCCGCCACTGCTCAATCACGCGATCCGGGTGATGGTGGGACTCTATACATTCAAGGGCTATTTCCTTATCCCGCTCATCTGGTGGATCTGGTTCCAGCCAGGCGAGCAGCGCGAGTGGCGGCGCGAGATGATGATCGCCACGGTGGCCAGCGGCCTGATCGCGCTCGCAGTGGGACGCTCCCTCGCGCGCATGTTGCCGTTCCGGCAACGCCCGATCTTCAATCCCGACCTGCATCTGCATTTCGCCTCGTCGTCGTTGCGGGCGGCCGGGCTGACTGACTTCAGCTCGTTTCCGAGCGATCACGCCATGCTGTGGGTGGCGATTGCAGTGGGGATCTTCTTCGTTTGGCGTGTGGTCGGTGCGCTTGCGATTTTATATGTCGTACTAATCATCTGTTTGCCGCGCGCTTATCTGGGCTACCACTACCCCACGGATCTGATCGCGGGCGGTGTGATCGGCGTGGTGATTACCTGGCTGATGACGCGCGACGCCGTCAGGAAGCGAACGGCCGAGCCCGCTCTGCGCTTGATGACGCGCTTTCCCGGGCCCGCTGCCGCAATCGCGTTTCTGGTGTGTTTCGAACTGGTCACGCAGTTCGACGATCTGCTGCGGCTCGCCCACTCCGCGTTGCACGGAATGGGCTGAAAGACTGGCCGCGTTCAACGGCTCACAGTAGTCCGCGCGCAACCAGATTGCGATAAAGCGCGCGCACGCCGAAGGTCCACGGCGCGAGTTCCGTGCTCAATTGCACGGTGTTGATCAACCCGCCGAGCTCCGGCGCGGAGATGGTGACCTCGTCGCCCAGGTGGTGCGTAAAGCCGCCGCCTTGCGTGTCGCGATCCTTGATCGGCGAGAACATGGTGCCGAGAAAGAGCATGAAGCCATCGGGATACTGGTGATGACGGCCCCACGTCTGCGCCACGAGGTCGGCCGGGTCGCGGCTGATCTCGCTCATATGGCTGATACCCTCCAGCACGAAGCCATCGTCCGTGCCCTCCACGCGCAGCGCGACGCTGGTCTTGCGCACCGTGTCGAGGCTGAACGACTCGTCGAACAAGCGCACGAACGGACCGATCGCGCACGAGGCGTTATTGTCCTTGCACTTGCCGAGCAGCAGCGCCGAGCGGCCTTCGATGTCGCGCAGATTGACGTCGTTGCCGAGCGTAGCGCCGACGATCTCGCCGCGGCTGTTCACGGCCAGCACGATTTCCGGCTCGGGGTTGTTCCAGACCGAAGCGGCCAGCAAGCCGACGCCCGCGCCAAAGCCCACTGCCGACATGGGCTGCGACTTCGAAAACACTTCGGCGTCGGGCCCGATGCCCACTTCCATGTACTGGGACCACGCGCCGCGCCGCTCGAGTTCCGCCTTCAGCTTCATCGCTTCTTCCGAGCCCGGCTTGATCTTCGAGAGATCGGTGCCGATCGTGGCCGCGATGGTTTCGCGAACCTCCTGCGCCTTTGCGGGGTCGCCGCCGGCCTGCTCCTCGATCACGCGCTCGATAAGGCTTACGGCAAACGTCACGCCGCATGCCTTGATGGCCTGAACGTCATTGGGTGCGAGCAGGCGCAGCGAAGGCGCCGCGCTGCCCGGCAGATTCGCCTCGATCAGTTTCTCCACCGGACCCAGCGACTCGCCGCTCACCGTGCGCGCAAAGCGCACGATGTCCTCGCGATCAAAAAGGTCCGCGGTGGTCGGCGCGCTGGCCGTGATATCGATGACTTCGCCGTTGCGAACGAGTACGACTGAGGGACCTTCGTGCTCGCCTGCCTTGCGCCACACGCGGCCAACGAGCAGCGCCTGCCCGACGTCGCCGGGAAGCCAGTTTGATGGGGTGTTCGAGGTCATGGTGCGTCCAGTTGAGTGTCCGATGTTGAGTGCCTGATGTTGGGTGCCTGACGTTCAGTGCGAATGGCGCGGATTGCCGCGCTCGGCAATGACTTTCAGATACAGCGTGGCGGGCTCGAGGCATCCGCCCGTGGACAGTTGCCCCACCGTCTTGCGATAAAGCTCCTGCCAGGGCGTCTGCGCAGGCGGAACTTCGAAGTGGGCTGTTTCGCGGCGCCGCGCAAGCTCGGCTTCGTCGACCAGCACGTTCACGCTGCGCGCATTCAGGTCCACGCGAATTCGATCGCCCGTTTGCAGCAGCGCGAGGCCGCCCCCCACCGCCGCCTCGGGCGACATGTTCAGGATCGACGGGCTTGCCGAAGTGCCGCTCTGGCGGCCGTCGCCCAGCGTGGGCAGCGACGTGATGCCCTGGCGCACCAGTTCCGCCGGCGGCGCCATGTTCACCACTTCCGCACTGCCCGGATAGCCCACCGTGCCCGTGCCGCGAATCACGAGAATGCAGTGCTGGTCGATTTCGAGCGACGGGTCGTTGATGCGCGCGTGGTAGTCCTCGGGACCGTCGAACACGATCGCGCGCGCCTCGAAGGTATTCTCCGCGCCCGGCTCGCTCAGATAGGTTTGCCGGAAGACCTCGCCGACCACGGACATCTTCATGATGGCGCTGTCGAAGAAGTTGCCCGAGAGCACCATGAAGCCCGCGCCATGCTTGAGCGGATCATCGGTTGTCCTGATGACTTCGCGATCGGGTTCGGGCGTGCTGTCGGCAATGGCGCCGATGGTTCGGCCCGATACCGTGAGGCATTCGCGGTGCACGAGGCCCGCGCGGTCGAGTTCGCGCAGCACGCCGGGCACGCCGCCCGCGCGGTGGAAGCTCTCGCCCAGATACTCGCCCGCCGGCATGCAGTTCACGATGAGCGGCACCTGTTCGCCCACGCGCTGCCAGTCTTCGAGGCTCAGCTCGATGCCCATGTGCCGCGCGATGGCGATGAGGTGCGGCGGACAATTGGTGGACGCGCCAAGCGCCGAGGCCACGACGATGGCATTCTCGAACGCCTCTTTCGTCATGATGCGCGAAGGGCGCATGTCGTAGCGAACGAGATCGACAATGCGCTTGCCCGTTGCGTACGCCATCTGGCCGCGCTCGCGGTAAGCCGCCGGAATGCTGGCGCAGCCGGGCAGCGACATGCCCAGCGCTTCGGCGAGACTGTTCATCGACAACGCCGTGCCCATGGTGTTGCAGTGGCCGATGGAGGGCGACGAAGCCGTCGTCAGTTCCATGAAGCCCTCATAGTCGATCTCGCCGGCCGCCAGCAAATTGCGCGCATGCCAGATAACCGTGCCCGAACCGACGCGCTGGCCGTGATGCCAGCCGTCGAGCATCGGACCGCCCGATAGCACGATGGCGGGCATATCGACCGTTGCCGCGGCCATCAGGCATGCGGGCGTGGTCTTGTCGCAGCCCGTGGTCAGCACGACGCCGTCGAGCGGAAAACCGTGAAGAATCTCGACGAGGCCCAGATAGGCCAGGTTGCGGTCGAGCGCCGCGGTAGGCCGGCGGCTCTGTTCGGCAAGCGGATGCACCGGAAATTCCATCGGGATGCCGCCCGCGTCGCGAATGCCCGCCTTGGTGCGAGCCGCAAGCTCGATATGGTGGCGATTGCAGGGGGCGAGATCGCTCCCCGTTTGCGCGATGCCGATGATGGGACGGCCCGATTGCAGTTCTTCGCGGGTCAGGCCGTAGTTCATGAAACGCTCGACATACAGCGCGGTCATGTCCGCATGGGCCGGATCGTCGAACCATTCCTGGCTGCGCAGGCGCCGTGCGTTGGGCTGGGTCTTGTCACTCACTTCGGTATTCCTTGTCTCGACGATGGGGCGGGCATAGGTGCGGGCGCACGCCAGTTTGTTATCGGTAACATTTCTGGATATTAGCACTTTGTGCGCGCCCTGTGCACCAGGTGAGACCACGCGTTTTCCCGCGCCCAAGGGCGATCGACTTGCCGTGGCACGGTCTGCCGTGCTAATTTAGCGCCCGCTGTGTTACCGATAACAAAACAGCGCGCTGTTGGCAGACAGTTGACCCACAGTTGACCGACGGCGCCAAGAAATAGCCTCCCCTTCAGCGGGACCGATCAAAGGCAAATGTGAATGGAGACACATCCCATGCCAACCCTCACCCAGATTGCGGACTCGCCGTCCGCCGTCAACGAAGCCGAAGACCTTTTGTACCGCAAGGTATTGAAACGCATCTTGCCGCTACTGCTTCTGTGTTACGTCGTCGCCTATCTCGACCGCGTGAACGTCGGCTTCGCCAAGTTGCAGATGCTGGACTCGCTGGGCTTGAGCGACAGCGTCTACGCCGTGGGCGCGAGCATTTTCTTCTGGGGGTACTTCCTCTTCGAAATGCCGAGCAACCTGCTCCTTCACCGCTATGGCGCGCGTTTCTGGATCGCGCGCATCATGGTGACGTGGGGCATCGTTTCGTCGTTGCTCGCGTTCATCGCGCCGCTCGCGAGTTTCTTTCACGTGCAAACCTCGACGATGTTCTACATCCTCCGGTTTCTGCTCGGCGTATGCGAAGCGGGCTTTTTCCCCGGCATCATTCTTTACCTGAACTACTGGTTCCCGGCGCGCCGCCAGAGCGTCGCGATGTCGGGGTTCCTGATCGCCATTCCGGTGAGCCTCACGCTCGGCGGCATTGTCTCGGGGTGGCTCATGGAGAACACGCACGGCATGTTCGGCCTGGGCGGCTGGCAGTGGATGCTGTTGCTCGAAGGCATTCCTTCGATTTTCGTCGCCTTCGTGGTGCTGGCGCGCATGGGCGACGGCATTCAGTCGGCGAAATGGCTGAGCGCCGCCGAAAAAAACGTGCTGCAAAAGAATCTCGAACAGGAAAGCGCGAAGAAAACGCATAGCGCCGTGGCGGCGCTGAAAAGCCCGCGCGTCTGGCTGTTGACGTTCATTCTGCTGACCTTCAACACCGGCTTCTATGGCCTGGCGTTCTGGCTGCCTTCCATCATCAAGGCTTCCGGCGTGCAGAGCACGTTCAATATCGGGTTGCTGACCGCCATTCCTTATCTGAGCGCGGTGGCCGCCATGATCTGGAACGCGTCGCACTCGCGCAAGACCGGCGAGCGCCGGTTGCATGCGGCCATTCCGGCTTTTATCGGCGGCGTCGGCCTGATTCTGAGCGCCCTCTTCGCGCACAACGTGCCGCTTTCCATCGTATTCCTGACTATCGCCACCTGCGCGATTCTCGGGCTCATGCCGATCTACTGGACGTTCCCGGGGCAAATTCTCTCCGGCACGGCCGCGGCGGCGGGTATTGCGCTCATCAACTCGGTTGGCAATCTGTCCGGCTTCACGGGCTCCATGATCACCAGCGTGGCGAAGGACCTGACCGGCGACATCAACAACGGCACCTATGCGCTGGGCGCTTGCTTGCTCGTGAGCTGCGTTTTGATTCTGTCGATTCCAAAAGGCATGCTGAACCGGGACGCCGAAAAAGAGAACTGACCACTATGCGAATCAGCTAAATCGTCCGTTGCGAAGGCCACCTTCTGGCTGGCCTTCCTTACACGATCCCTTTTCATATATTGCGTCGGCCTTGCGCCGGCGCTTTTTTTTGGCCTGCGCAGCCCCGCCACTACGGGCAATCCCTCTGCTCGAAAGTCCCAGCGCGCGCACAAAAACCGTGCAAAAAAAACAATTGGAATTGTCTCAAGAATTGCAGCACGCTGCCGATAAGTCGTGAAGAGTGTTTTCCGCCCGATACACTGTCATCGGGCCACTATCAAGCCACGGAGACGCTGTGATTCGAAACTGCCTTGGAGGCCTGCTGCTGGCGCTCAGCTGTCTTGGCACCGCGGTTGCCGCGGGCCCCGACTGCTCGCGCTCATTTACGCTCGCCTTACACGACCATGGGCTGCTCTACTCCGTCGACACGGATACCGGCATCGACAAGGACTTCGCCGACGCGCTCGCGCGGCGCAGTGGCTGCCAGATCCGCGTGAGCCTGATGTCGCGCGCGCGCATCTGGAAACTGATCGAGTCGGGCGCGCTCGATTTCAGTCTTTCGGGCATTGCCAACGACGAGCGCAACCAATACGCGGATTTTGCCTGGTACTTCAGCAACAAGTACTATCTGCTGGTTCGCAAGGATTCGGGCATTCGTCAACTGGCCGATTTCGAGCACAACGACAAGTTTCAGCTCGGCGTGATTCGCAGCTTCCGCTATAGCGAGTCGGCTAACCGGCTGGTGGATTCGCTCTCCGCCGAAAATCGCGTGAGTCAGGCCGGGGGCCTCGAGCCGCTGTACCAGGCGCTGATCCTCGGCCGCATTCAGGGAATGATCATCGAGCCATTCGATTATCCCGCTATCGATGAAGCGAAGATCCGGAGCGTGACCAATATCGTGGAGTTCGACGACCCACCCATTCCGCATGGACTGATCATGTCGAAGAAGGCGCTCTCGCCCGAGGAACGGGACAAGTGGCGCGCCCTCGTCAACGAAATGATCGCCGACGGCACGGTGCGGCGCATCTTCACGAAGTATTTCAAGCCTGACCTCGCCGACTCGATGGTCCCCTTCTAAACGCCACCATGACCCGGACGCGCCTCGTTCTGCTCCCGCTACTGGTTCTCGCCGCCGCGCTCGGCGTGACTTGGGCGCTCTGGAACCACGAGCGGGAAGCGGCTCGCCACGAACTGCTCACGCAGTTCGACTTCTCACTCGGCGACGTAGTGAGCCGCATCGAGCAGCGCATGGGCACCTACGAGCTGTTGCTGCGCGGTGTGCAGAGCCTCTTTGCCGCGAGCGGAGAAGTCGATCGCGACGCCTTCCGCGCTTACGTCAATACGCTCAATCTCGACGCCAACTTTTCCGGCATCCAGGCCATCGGCATCATCGCGTGGGTGCCGCAAACGCAAAAGGCCGCGCATATCGCGACCATGCAGCAGCGCGGCTTGCCGGGTTACGCGATCGAGCCCGAGGGTCCGCGCGAGAACTATGCGCCCATCATTCAACGCGAGCCGTTTATCGGCGCCAATCGCGCGGCGCCCGGTTTCGACGCGTGGGCCGACCCGGTGCGCCGGCGCGCCATGGAACAGGCGCGCGACACCGGCATGGCGACCATTTCCGGCAAGGTGCGCCTCTCCGTCGACACCGACCCTGGCGCCGATCCCGGCTTCATCATGTACATGCCGGTCTACGCACGCGGCCAGGCGCCCGAAAACGCCACTGAGCGCCAGGCGCAGCTAGTCGGCTGGGTCTATGCGTCGTTTCGCATGCACGATGTGATCGCCAGCCTTTACGGCGAGGAACCGCCCGGCCTCTCGGTCTCCATCTACGACGGCGTGGAATCGTCGCCGGCCGCGCTGCTCTACAGAACGGCGGGCACCGCCGCCAACCACCCGCCCAGCGACCTCTCGGCGACCGAATACCTCGTGGTCTGCGGCCACGACTGGATGCTCAAGCTGATGGCGCGCGACGGCTTCAAGGCCCGCTTCGGCCGCGACGCCGCAACGCTCATCGCCATCACCGGCACGGGCCTGAGCCTGCTGCTCGCGTTGCTCACGCGCCTCATGATGACGGGCCGCAGCCGCGCAATCCGGCTCGCCTCGTCGATGACGAAGGAACTGCGCGAAAACGAAGAAAAATTCCGCGCCATTGCGGACTGCACGGTCAACTGGGAAATCTGGTGGTCGCCGGAAGGCAAGCCGCGCTGGATCAACTCGGCGGTCGAGCAGTACATCGGCTATACCGTCGACGAGTGCATGGCCATGAGCGATTTCGCCTGCACCGTGATCTATCCGGGCGACGCCTCCTATGTCACGCCCGAGTTCCGCGCGGCGCAACTGGGCTCGCGCGGCGACAATCTGGAATTTCGTTGCGTGCGCAAGGATGGTTCGCTCATGTGGCTTTCCGCCTCGTGGGTGCCGATTACCGACTCCAAGGGCGACTTCGTCGGCTTTCGCACCAGTTGCCGCGATATCACCGAGCGCAAGATCGCTGACCAGCGCATCAAGGAGCTGGCCTTTTACGACGCGCTCACAGGCTTGCCCAATCGCACGCTGCTGCTCGACAACCTGAAGGAAGCCATTGCCGAGAGCGCGATGAACGGCACGAGCGGCGCCCTGCTGTTCATCGATCTGGACCACTTCAAGACGCTCAACGACACGCTGGGTCACGACAAGGGCGATCTGCTGCTCCAGGAAGTGGCGAAGCGCCTCGCGGCGAGCATACCCGCAGGCGACACCGTGGCGCGCGTGGGCGGCGACGAGTTCGTCGTCGTGGTGGGGAACCTGAATCCTGTTCCCTGCGAGGCGGCCCGCCAAACCGAGGTGCTGGGAGAGCGGATTCTCACCGTGCTTGGGAATCCTTATCGACTCGACGACATCGACTACCGCAGCACGGCCAGCATTGGCGCAACCGTATTCAAGGGATTCCAGGCATCGACGGACGACCTCATGAAGCAGGCCGACCTCGCCATGTACAAGTCCAAGGAACGCGGACGCAACGCGGTGCGCCTCTTCGACCCCGACATGCAAACGGTCGTGGTGGAGCGCGCCGCGCTCGAAGCGGCGCTGCGCGCAGCCATCGAAGACGAGCAGTTCGTGCTGCACTACCAGATGCAGATCGACGGCGACCGGGTGACCGGCGTCGAGGCGCTGGTGCGCTGGCAACATCCACTGCGCGGGCTCGTGTACCCGGCCGATTTCATTCCCGTTGCCGAAGATACCGGGCTCATCGCGGAACTGGGCGCCTGGGTTCTGCGCGCGGCCTGCATCCAGCTAGCGCGCTGGGCCACCCGGCCCGACACCGCGCATCTCACGATTGCGGTCAATGTGAGCGTGCAGCAGCTTCATCAACCGAACTTCGTGGAAAGCGTGCTGGCCACGGTCGAACAGACAGGCGCGCCAGCGGACCGGCTGAAGCTGGAGTTGACGGAAAGCGTGCTGGTCGACAACGTGCAGGAGATCATCGAGAAGATGGAGACGCTGAAGGCGAACGGCATCGTCTTCGCGCTCGACGATTTCGGCATCGGCTATTCGTCGCTTTCGTATTTGAAGCGCCTGCCGCTCGATCAACTGAAAATCGACCGCTCATTCGTGCGCGACGTCCTCGTCGATCCGAACGACGCCGTGATCGCGCGGACCATCGTGGCGCTCGCGCACAGCCTGGGACTTGGCGTGATTGCCGAAGGGGTCGAGACCGAGGAGCAACGCGCCTTCCTCGCCTCGGCGGGATGTTACGCGTATCAGGGCTACCTCTTCTGCCGCCCGATTCCTGTCGAGGAATTCGAAGCGGCATTGCGCGGGCAAGAGGCGCCGGAGTGCCTCACGGAGTAGGGGCGCCCCGGGGCTTTTCGTTTCATGCAGCGCCATGCCGCCGCGGCGCGAGCAGGTCGGAGAGGCCCACGCGGTGCAACATCTCCGCTCTCACGCGATCAAGCACCGCAAAGCCGACGTCCGCGCCGTCCTGCGTCGGGTCTACGTGCACCCGGAACGGCCGGTTGCCGAACGGGGCATCGACCACATCGACGATCGCCTCTGCCACGAGACCCACATCGGCTTCCGGCGGCACGATGGCGGCGAACGCCTCCTGGATCTGCTCACCGAACCCCGCATAGGGGCCCGCTTCATATGCTGCGACTACGCCCTTGTCTTCCGGGCTGCCCGCATGTGAAAAGTGATTCGTGCCCGAGGTAAAGGCGCCCGGCACGATGATCGACGTTTCGATGCCCCAGCGCGAAAGCTCGCGCGCGTATTGCACCGCAATCGCATCCATTGCCGCCTTGGCCGCAAAATATGGCGCGAGGTAAGGCGGCGTGCCGCCTGCCGAACTGCTGCTCGACACCCAGACCAGCAGACCTTTCCGCCGCTCGCGCATGTGCGGCAGCACTGCGCGATTCACCCGTTGCGTGCCAAGCACATTGATGTCGTACAGGTGCGCATACTGCTCCGCGCTGAACGCTTCGGCCGGCCCGAAGGCCATGTGGCCCGCGTTGTGGACGATGACGTCGATGCGTCCGCTTTCCGCCATCACCTGGGCAATGCCGGCATCTACAGAGTCCTGCGACTGCACGTCGAGTTCCACGGTGCGCAGATCCACACCGTTATGCTGCGAGAACTCCGCCATCTGCGCGACGACCGGGGCGTTGCGCCCAGCGGTCGCGCGCATGGACGCGTAGACGGTATGGCCGGCGTTGGCGAGGGCTTCGGCGGCAAGGCGGCCAAAACCGCTGGATGCGCCGGTAACGACAATGACCTTCTTCATGATGGGTTCCTTGTTGGCAAAGAATGACTTGATCAGGACTTCAAACAATGCCGCCGTTCACGCGGATCGTTTGACCGTCGATCCAGCTTGCCCCGCGGCCGACGAGGAACGAGACCACCTCCGCGATGTCGTCCGCCTGGCCGAGACGTTCGAGCGGCGGCATTTTCGCCAGGCGCTCGATCTGCTCGGGCGTCTTGTCCTTGAGGAACAGTTCGGTTGCGGTCGGTCCGGGGGCAACCGCATTCACGGTGATATTGCGGCCGCGCAGTTCCTTGGCGAAGATGTTCGTCATCGTTTCCACGGCCGCCTTGGTCGCGGCGTACACCGAGTAGCCCGGCAGCGCGAGCGCCTGAATGCTGCTCGAAAAGTTGACGATGCGACCGCCCTCGCGCAGCTTCTTCGCGGCAATGCGCAGCGTATTGAAGGTGCCCTTGAGGTTGATCGCGACGAGCCGGTCGAACAGGGCGTCGTCGGTATCGACCAGATTGACGAGGCCCGGCTGCATGACGCCCGCGTTATTCACCACGATATCCACGCCGCCGAAGAGCGTAATGGCCTGGTCGAACATCGCAGCCACCTGGGCGGGTACGGCGACGTCTGCCTGAATCGCCGCGGCGCGGCCGCCGGCGGCCTTGATTTCCTCCACGACGGCATTGGCGTCCGCAGCGCGGCCGGCGTAGTTGACGACAACGGCGATGCCTTCGCCCGCGAGGCGTTTGGCGATCGATGCGCCGATACCGCGTGAAGCGCCGGTAACGATCGCGACTTTGCTGGTGTTGGCTTGCGTGCTCATGGTGACTCTCCTTTTTGGCCGGGTGGTGTTGCGCGGTGTTGCGCGGTGCTACGTTGTGATGCGATGGGTGCATCTTCCCGCCACGAGCCGCTCCACGGTAGCCGCATAGCCGGTATATCGGTTATGCTCCCGGCGTATGACCATCTTCAACGACCTGACCCTGTTGCAGGCCTTCGTCGCCATCGTGGAGAGCGGCAGCATCTCTGCGGCGGCGCGCAAGCTGCATTTGAGCCAGCCCACGCTGAGCCGCCAGTTGCGTTCGCTCGAAGATCAATGCGGCGCGTCGCTGCTGCGCCGCGACACGCACCGCATGAGCCTCACGGAAGTCGGTCACCAGTTCCTTGCCGACGCGCAGGCGCTGCTCGCGCTAGCCGAAGAGTCCGAGCAGCGCATGCGGCGCGACCAGAGCGCGCTGAGCGGCAATATCCGCGTGTTTTCGACGATCGACTTCGGCCAGTCCGTGGTGAGCCGAATGATCAGCAGCTTTATCCAGGCGCACGCGGCTGTGAGAATGGAGTTGGCGTATTCGAACCGCCCGCTGCACATGATCGAAGAGGGCTGCGACGCCGGCATCGTCGCCGGGGCGCTCACTGACGACCGTGTCGTTTCGCGCTCGCTGGGCGAGATCAGGCGCTATCCGGTTGCCGCGCCCGCCTTCCTCAAGGATCACAAGATCGCCAGCAAGCCGGAAAATCTCCAGGCCTTACCGTGGATCGCGCTTTCTAGCCGGCAATTCGGCGGTTCGAGAGATGTCACGCTGTATTCGGGGCCGGCCACGCAAACGCTGCAGATCGAGCCCGTGATGATCTCGGAAGGGGTGACGAGCATGCGCGAGGCTGCGCGCATGGGGCTGGGTCTCGCCGTGTTGCCGGAATGGCTTATCGAGGAGGATCTCGTGTCGGGCCGCCTCGTGCGGGTACTGCCGAAATGGCAGGCGAAACCGCTCGCCGCGCAAATCGTCTACCCCGTGCAAAGGCGGCTGCCGTTGCGCGTGCAAGCATTCATCGAATTCGCCACGGAATATATGACGACGGTTTTGAAGCCGCGCTAACGCGCGACTGCGTTCACGCGCCCCGCCGCGGCGCCGGTCCGCCAAACTCCGTGGCGCGCACGGCCTCGACCAGATAATCGACAAACGACACAATGCGCGCCGAAATCGCCGTGTTGCGGTAGTACACGGCGTGAATAGGCTGCCGCACGTCCTGTGTCTGGCGCGCAAGAACCTGCACGAGGCTGCCGTTCGCGCGGTCCTGCGCCGTCATGAAGTCCGATAGACACACAATGCCCACGCCCGCCAGCGCGAGCTGCCGCAAGGTTTCGCCGCTCGACGACCACACATCGGGCTCGATACGCAGCGGCTCGCCATCGGCGCCCGTGAGCGGCCATACGTTGAGCGCTTCGGGCTGAGTGAAGCCTAGCAGCGTGTGCTTGCCGAGATCTTCCACGCGCGCGGGGCGGCCGTGCGCCGCCAGATACTGCGGACTTGCCAGCACGCGAATGCGGCTATTGCCGATCAACCGGCTATGCAGCGTGGAGTCCTTGAGCCGGCCAATGCGGATCGCCACATCGGTGCGCCGCTCGAGCAAATCGATAATGCCCTCATTGCTGTTCAGTTCCAGCTCCACCTGCGGATAACGCTCGCGATAACCCTGCACGAGCGGCACGATCACATGGAGCATGAAGGGCGACGCCGCATCCACGCGCAATCGCCCCGCTGGCATCTCGCGCCGCGCGAGCATCTGCTCCTCTGCGCCCTCCACCGACTCGATGATGGCCCGCGCACTGTGCAGGAAAGCCTTGCCTTCCTCTGTGAGCTCCAGCCGCCGCGTGGTTCTGCGCAGCAGGGTTGTCCGGAGCTTTTCTTCGAGCCGCGCGAGCGTCCTGCTCGTGGCGGACACCGTGAGATCCAGTTGTTGCGCCGCCGCCGTGATGGAGCCGCTGTCCACCACCGTGGCAAACGCCTGCAGTTCGTCCAGAGTGATCTTCATTCTTGATTTGAAATCAAAACACTTTGGTTTATAGCCTGGTTTTTAGTCAAAAGTAAAACCCGCACAATGCAGCGGTCCCAACTTGCCAATGCCCAATAAGGGCACGACGCCATGCTCGACCGCGATCTCAGTCTACCCGCCACGGCC
>NZ_JAYMSC010000048.1:0-50718 GCF_038900775.1 Paraburkholderia sp. JHI869 | reverse complement strand
GGCGGGGATGGCTTGTGCCGCGGCCGCTTCGCTGCGATAACACGCTTCGACCAGCGCCATCGTTCGCCACGCATCGGCAACGCCCGAGACGAGCTTTTCGTCCTCGCCGCTCGCAAAGCGCTGCAGGTTCGCCATCGTGCCGATGAACGCATGCGGAAACCACGCGCCCCGCAGAGGCACCTGCGTCCACTCGCCGCCGCGCGCGCAGAACCAGAGTTCGTCGGGCTCACCCAACGGGTAGTCGAGCAGCGCGCCGAGCTTGACCATCAGCACGCCGTCGCGCCCTTCGAAGCGGAAACCCGCGTCCTGAAAGCGCCGCCCGAAATCGTGATGATGATTGAGCGAGAGCGTGCAGCGCAGCGTCGGGCCGTAATCGAGAATCGCGCTCGTGCGCGTATCGGCAAGACCGCTGCCGGGGTACGTGTAGCCACGCGCGAGCACGCCGCGCGGCTCGCCGATCAGCGCGCGGATCAGGTCGAGATAGTGGATCGAATGCGACACCACCTCGACGCGCTTGTCCGCTTTCAGATGCGGGAACAGATGCCACGGCGTGGCGAGATTCAGATGCACTTCGACGTCGACGAGTTCGCCGAGCAGGCCTTGCCTGATGGCGTCGCGCACGGCGAGCATCATCGGCGCGAAACGCAACTGGAAGTTCACCGCCGCTTTCAATCCGCGCGCTTCGCACAGCGCGAGCAAGCGGCTCGCCTGCGCGAGGTCGAGGCCAAGCGGCTTTTGCAGCAGCACGGTCGCGCCTTCGGGGGCGCACTCGACGATGCCGGCATGCACCGCCGCGGGCGCGCAGACGTCGAATACGGCGTCTTGCGCGGCAAAGGCCTCGTCGAGCGACGCGTACACATTGGGTATCGACCAGCGTTGCGCGACTTCGCGCGCCTTCGCCGTATCGACGTCGAACACGCCGCGCACGTCGAATTGCGCCTTGCGATAGGCCGGCAAATGGGCGTCCTGCGCAATGCCGCCCGCGCCGATCAGGACGACCGGCTTGCGCAATGCGGGCATCGGCCACGCTTGCTGGAGGGCTTGCAGCGTCGCGTTCATCGCACGATTTCCTCGATTTGTGCCTGCGCCTGCGAGAGCAGCGCGTCGCTTGGCGTGTCGCTTTCGATGGCGCGTGCGAGCATCGCGTCGATCACGTGCGAGATGTCCGCAAGGCGCGCATGCCGCGGCAACTCGCGCGCTACGCTGTGCAGCGCTTCGAGACGGTGGAAGAACGGAATGCGCGCGTTGACCTCGGCGTCGTGCCAGGTCGAAATGCGCGTGCCGATCGTGCCTTCGAGCGTCGCGAGCCGGTCCATCGGCGCGCTCGCGCAGTGGCGCATGAAGCGCCATACGAGGTCCTTGTGCCGCGAGCCGGAGGCCATCGAGAGCATCCAGAAGACGTTGAGCGACACGCTCGTGCCGTGCGCGCCGCGCGGAACCGGCGCCACGCCCACGCGGCCCAGGCCCGCCAGGCGGCTCTCGGGCGCGGTCTGTGCGTACGCGGCGAAGCCGAACCAGTTGACCATCATGGCGACTTCGCCCGCCGCGAACATGAGGCCCGAGCGCACGCTGTCGATTGCCTGCGCATTGGGCGCGAGCGCCGCCTCATCGCGCGCGAGCGCGCGGATGAAGTCGAGCGCTTCGCACGCGGCGGGGCCGGGCAGGGTGGGCGCACCGTCGCGCGTGAACAACTCGCCATTGCGCGACCATACGTGCATGCAGAAGTCGTAGAAGCCGTTGTGCCCGTCTGGAAAGAGCGCGAGCGCGGTGCCGTTGACGCCCTTGTGCGGTGCATGCAAACGCCGCGCCGTGCTTACGAACGCGTCCCATGTCGCGGGCGGCTCGAGCCCGGCATCGTCGAACAGATCCGTGCGATAGATCAGGCACTCCGGGCCGTCGTGATACGGCATGCCCCAGAAGCCGCCGTCGAAGCTTTGAAGCCCGAGCAACGACGGGCTCCAGGCGTCGGGAAAGTCCGCGATCGGCTCGCGCGCCTGAAACGGCAGCAGGTTCTCCACGAGCCCGAGCGCGTGGGCCTGCGCCAGCCAGTCGGTGGACAAAAACGCAAGATCCCACGCGCCGCCCGCAAGTTCGCGCCGGCTGATTAGCGCGTCGTGCAGCGGGTTCAGATCCATCGGCGCGATTTCGATGCGGGCGTCGACGCCCGTCGAGGCGGCGAAGTCGTCGAACTGCTTGACGATGCCGCTTTCGAACGGCCCGAACTGCCGCACGGCGACGCGCAGGGTAGTGGTCAAATCGAATCTCCGTTCAAGCCGCGTCAGCTTTGACAATGCCTGCCGCGACGCCAATGGCCTGTGCGCACGCCTGCAGGGCGGGCAGCACCTGTTCGAGCGTCGGCCCTTCGCCTTTGCGCCGCAGGGTCGCCACGACGAGCGCGGCCTTCACCTGGGACCCAGGCGAGCCGATCAGCACGCCAAGGTCGATACCGCTTTCGAACCATTCGCCTTCGCTCCATTCGTAGCCTTGCGAGCGGATGAGCGCAAGCCGTTCGCGCAGGGTCTGCCGGCCGGCCGCCGAAAGCTGGCGGTGCGCCGGATCGCGCTTGAGCAGCGCCGCGGCGTCTTCCTCGGGAAGACTGGCGAGCAGTACGCGTCCCGAGGTCGTGCTCGCGAGCGCATGGAGCGAGCCGACTTCAACCGAAAGCCTGAACGGCTTCGGACTTTCCTCTTGCGCGATCACCATCACCTGGTGGCCGTGGAGCATCGAAAGGTGCAGTGACTCGCGCGTTTGGGCCGCAAGCTCGCGCATATGCGGCTCGGCCACGCGCAGCAATCCTTCATACGGTGAATGTGTGCGGCTCAGTTCGAACAGCTTGAGCGTGAGCGCGTACGCGTTCGATCCCGCATCGCGCCACAGGTAGCCGCGTGATTCGAGGCACGTGAGCATGCGAAAGAGTTCGGGCGGCTGGCGGTTGAGCGCGCGCGCGAGTTGGGCGCGCGTCATCGGCACGCCTTCGGCGGCCAGATATTCGATGATGTCCAGCGCTTTTTCGACGGCCGGCACGGAGTAGTTGGGCTTGCCGCCGGAAGACGATTCGTCGTCCAGGTCGGCCGCGAGCGTTTCGGACAGGGCTTTGGTGCGGGGCATGGGTCGATCCTTTAACGTGTCCGTGCGCGACGGCGGGTTCCTCCCACGGTATAGATCGCCGCGGCCACGACGACGACGCTGCCTTCGATCACGCCCTGGAAGTTCGCGCCCAGGTTCAGGATATTGAACCCGTTGGTCAGCGTGAACAGCAGGAGCGCGCCGCAAAGCGTCTTGATCACGCTGCCCGCGCCGCCGTAGAGCGAGGTGCCGCCGAGGATCGCAGAGGCGATCACGGTCAGCTCCGCGCCCTGAAATGCCGTGGGATTGATTGCGCCGAGCCGGCTGCCGAACAGAATGCCGCCGAAGCCGGCCGCCGCGCTGCACAGAATGAATCCGGCCATTTTATACCGGCCCACGTTGATGCCCGAGAGGCGTGCGGCTTCCGCGTTGCCGCCTACCGCATAGATGCGCCGGCCCGTATTGGTGAACGTGAGCACGAACCACACGAGCGCTGTGAACACGGCCATGTAGATGACAGGTTTCGCCACCGCGAGCCGCTCGCCGCCATACCAGCCGAGCGCGAGTACGCACGCGCCGGTGGCCAGCATACCGAGCACGACGGGTGCCCTCGTGCCGAGCGTCCCGTCAGAACGTTTCGCGCGCAACGAAATCAGCGCGGCTGCGGCGATCAGCACGATGCCGAGTGCGACGAATGCATGTCCGAGCGGCACACGGCCGGACTCGAATGCGCGCATGGCGGCGATCGTATCGACGGATTCGACGGAAAGCGAGCGGCCGTCGGTGACGATGAGCACGACCCCGCGAATAGCCGTCAAGGTGCCGAGCGTGACGATGAATGCGTTGATGCCGAGCAGTTGCACGATGGCGCCGTTGAGCACGCCCGCAAGCACGGCGACGAGCATGGCCACGAGCGCGGCGGGCACGAAGCCGATGGAATCCGCGAGACCGATCATCACCGCCGCCGAAAGCGCGGCGACGGAGGCCACCGAGAGATCGAAATTGCCGGTGATGAGAATCACGGTCATCGCGACCGCCATGATGGCGATGAGCGAAGCCTGATACAGCACGTTCGTCACGTTGATGATGCTGAAGTAGTTCGGGCGCCCGGTATAGGCCGTCACCGCAGAGAGCACGGCGACGAGCAGGATCAGCGCGTAATACACGCCCATTTCCCGCAGCCCGAAAACGCGCCGCCAGTCCACGGCGTGGCTTGTGGCGCGTTGTGCGTTGGCGCCGACATTGCTCGTGGTAGCGGGATGCCGGTTCGACGTCGATAGATTCATGGTTGCCTGCCCGATGTGACTGTGCTCAAGTCAGCCGTTGCCGGCGCGCCTTCGGGCGCTGCCGCGCCGCGTCCGCCCGCCAGCAAGATGAGTTCGTGCTCCGAAGTATCCCGTCCCATGCGGGTGGCGATGCACTTGCCGTCGCGCATGACGATGATCCGCTCGCTGACCGCCAGCAGTTCCTCGAACTCGGACGAAACGATGATTACCGCCTTGCCTGCCGCCGCAAGCTCGCGCACCAGCAGCAGAATGTCCGTCTTCGCGCCGATGTCGATGCCCGCCGTGGGTTCGTCGAGCAGAAATACCTCGACGTCGCTGAAGAGCCATTTGGCGATGGTCACCTTCTGCGCATTGCCGCCGCTGAGTTCCGTGACGAGCACGTCAGGCGACTGCGCCTTGATCTGCAGGCGCCGGATGGCTTCCTCGCCGCGCTTGCGTTCCTGCTCGCGCGAAGGCAGCCAGCGCCGCCACGAGACGCCTTCGAGCGCGGGCAGGGTGATGTTGCGCCAGACTTCAAAGAGCGGAACGAGCCCTTGGCGCATCCGGTCTTCCGGCACGAGCGCAAGGCCCGCAGCGACCGCCGCGCCGGTCGAGCGGCCAATCGGATTGCCTCGCACGCGCACGGTGCCTGTCGCGGCGGCGTCCGCGCCAAAAATCGCGTGCAGCAATTCGCTGCGTCCCGAGCCGAGCAAACCCGCCACGCCGATCACCTCGCCGGCGGCCACGTTCAGCGTGAGCGGCGCGAGCTTGCCCGGCGAGGCGAGGGCGTCGAGTTCGAGCAGCACGCTCGCATGCGGCGCACGCGCTGGCGGCGCGGCGCGTTCCAGCGCGACGATCTCGCGGCCCGCAATGGCCTCGGCAATACGCGCTTCGTCGAGTTCGTCCGTCTTCGCATGCATGACCACGACGCCGTCGCGCAGCACGCTCACGCAGTCGGTGAGGGCGATCACTTCGTCGAGAAAATGCGAGACGAACAAGATGGCCTTGCCCTCGGCGCGCGCGAGATGCCGCACGGTCCGGTAGACGATCTCGCGCTCTTCGTTGGCAAGCGAGGCGGTCGGCTCGTCCATCACGATGAGCTCCGCCCCGGTTCCCAAAGCCTGAAAGATCGCCACCATCTGGCGCTCGCCGATGGAGAGATCGGCAACGAGCGCATCGGGCTCGAGCGCGTAGCCGACCTGCTCGCACAATTGCGCGAAGCGCTCGCGATACGCCTGATCGCGCCGCCAGCGGCCGCTATCGCCGAGGAAAACGTTCTCCAGAACGGACAGAGTCGGCACGAGCGGAATGTGCTGATGGATGGTCGCGACGCCCATCGCATTGGCTTCTTTCGGGCTCGTCCAGCGCGCCGCTTCGCCGTGCCACACGATGCGTCCGGCCGACGCGGCAAACGCGCCCGAGAGAATCTTGATGAGCGTCGACTTGCCAGCGCCGTTCGCGCCGAGCAAGCCGTGCACGCTACCGCGCTCGACCTCCAGGTCGACGCCGCGCAGCGCGACGGTGCCGTTCGGAAAGATCTTCTCGATGCGCTCGAAACGCAGGAGCGCGCCGGCGCTTGCGTCGCTCACCATTGCGGCACGCAGCTCGCGAGATTCACCTTCGTGATGGCGGGCGTGTCGTAGGCGACGAACACAGCTTTCTGCACGTTCTTTTTCGTGACCGTGCCATAGAGCGCGTCAAACGCGAGCTTGCCGATCTCCTCGGGCTTATAGCACACCGTGCCGGTCACGTCGCCGACCTTGATTGCGTTGATGGCGAGCTTCGAGCCGCCCATGCCGATCAGCTTCGCGTTCGAGCTTGCCGTGCGCAGCGCGAGCGCGCAGCCCACCGCCATGTCGTCGGATTGCGCGAAGATCAGGTCGACTCCGGGGTGGGCAGCGAGGATATTCTGGCAGGTCGATTCGCCCTTTTCGGAAGTCCAGTCGCCCGGCTGTGACGCGACGATCTTGTACTTGGCGCCCGCCTTGTCGAGCCCTTGCTTGAAGCCTTCGGTGCGCTGCGAAACCTCGGCGAAGCCCGCCGAGCCCTCCACGATGGCAATGTTCGCGACGCGGCCATTGGGCAGCATGGGCGCGGCCATCGCGCCGGCTTTCGCGCCCGCGGTGACTTCGTCCTGCGTGACGAGCGCGGAGAGCTTTTCGTAGACCTGCTTGATGGGACGCTTGTGCGGATCGCCGATTTCCGACGCGACGCCCACGGTGGGAATGTCGCGCGCGGCGGCACGATCGACCCAGCCCTGCGCGACTGTCGAATCGAGCGGCATGATCGCGATGCCGTCGACCTTTTGCGCGATCAGATCGTCGATGTCGTTGGCCTGCTTCTGGACGTCGCCTTTGGCGTCGAGCACGACGGTCTTCACGCCCGCCTGTTTCGCCGCATTTTCAAAGCCCTTGGCGATCGCGGCCGCAAACGGGTAGCTCAAACCGACGCTCGAATAGCCGAGTGTCACTTCTTTCGCGCACAGTGTGCCCGACGCGCAGACGAGCGCGAGCGCGCCGAGCGTCCAGAGGTTCTTCCGCATTGACGTCTCCTGAAATGATCGTGCTATGCGGGTCGAGAGCCCGCTTGGGTTGAACGGCTAAGGGGTCAATCCGCGCCGGGCGTCCGCCGCTCGACGAGATACAGGTGATCGCACACGAGCACGGTGTCGCCAAGCTGGTTCGCGATGTCGATACGCTCCACCACCACGCCGTGCGTTTCGCGTTTCGCGTGGGGCCGCTTTTCGGTGATGCTCGCCGTGACCGTAATTGTGTCGCCAATGAACACCGGCTTCACGAAACGCACGCGGTCATAGCCCGTGGACATCGCGCGTGGATTGATGGTGCCCGCCGTCATGCCGATGCCCACGCTGAACACGAGCGTGCCGTGTGCGATGCGCTGGCCAAAGTCCTGCGTGGCGCACCACTGCGCGTCCATGTGATGCGGGAAGAAGTCGCCGGTCTGGCCCGCATGCATCACGACATCGGTTTCGGTGATGGTGCGCCCGAAGGTGCGGCGCGAGAAGCCGATCTCGTACTCTTCGTAGAACTGTTCCCTGATCACGGCATGGCCTCCGGTATATGTTCGTCCAGCGCAAAAGCTGCGGCGAGTTCCTGCGTGTGTTCGCCAAGTGCGGGCGCAGCACGCGGTGACTTGAGCACCGCGCCGTCAATGCGGATAGGGCAGCGCAAGGTCGTCAAGCCGGCGCCTTCCTGCGTGAGTACGCGCTGCGTCATGTCGAGCGCCGCGAAACCCGGATGATTAATTAGCTCTGCGTAGTTCTGCACCTGCGCACACCAGATGTCGGCGGGTTCCAGCAGATCCAGCCAGTGCTGCGTGCCGTGCGTGCGCAAATGCTCGCGCAGGAGCGCCTTGATGTCGTCGCGGCGGGCGAACGAGAGCGCGGGGTCGGCAAAGGCTTCGAGCGGCGTGCAATCCAGCAGGCGTGCAAGTTGCCCGATGGGCGCCATAGCGATGGCGAGATAGCCGTCGGACGTGGCAAAAATGCCGTAGGGCGCCGCTCCATAAACGCTCGCGTTGTTCACGGCCGAGCGGCGCGGGAGCGCGCCGTCGCCGCGCAGCCAGGCGGTGATCTGCTCGAACTGCACGTCGAGAATCGATTCCATCAGGCTCACCTCCACGCGCGCGCCGCGCCCGGTCACGCCGCGCCGCACGAGCGCGGCGAGCACGCCTTGCGCGAGATGCGCGCCGGTCACGATATCGGCGATCGACACGCCAACCGGCACCGGCCCTTGTGCCGCGTCGCCCGAAAGCCAGGCGATGCCGGACAGCGATTGCGCAAGCAGGTCCTGCCCCGGCTTGTCGCGCCACGGACCGGTTTCGCCGTAGCCGGTCACGTTCGCGTAGACGACGCGCGGGTTCAACTCGCGCACGACGTCGTAGCCCAGACCGAGACGCTCCATCACGCCGGGGCGGAAATTGTGGATCACCACGTCCGCGCGCGCGACGAGCGCCTTCACGCGGCGCAGATCGCCGGCCTGCTTGAGGTCGGCGGCGAAACTGCGCTTATTGCGATTGATGGTGTGAAAAAGCACGCTGTCATTGCCGAGCAACTGGTCGGAAATGCTCAATTGCCGGCACAGGTCGCCGCCTTGCGGACGCTCGATCTTGACGACGTCCGCGCCCAGGTCGGCGAGGCGCAGCGAACACGAGGGGCCGGCGAGGAACTGGCTGAAATCGACGACGAACACGCCTTCGAGCGGCATGGACTCGAGCGTCGCGCTCGCGCTTGCTGGGTCGTGGGCGGCCATACTGGGGGGCTCCCGTTTGTCGTTCATGTGCGAACTATATGTTCGCAGGTGAACGATATCAATTTAGGGATTTCCCGGGCGGGTGGGCGCACAGTCGCACACAGGGGTGCCCTTGATTTTCGTGCAGGTTTCTTTGCCAGCGCACCGACCTTTCCGAGCGGCAAATTTAGAGACGGTCCGGTGGTCGTGCGATTAGATGGGTGGACAACCTTCTTGCCATTGACCCGCGGCGGACGCGCGGTTGGGCACCGTCAATTTCATTCGTGTCCTGGCCGAGCTGCGAGGCGGTACTCACAGAGTGTCCCTTTCACCGGCCCATAAAAGGGGATCGTCATGTCACGGTTGATTGTTCGCTCTACGTTAGCTATGGGTCACCGGGATAGATTCGTAACGCATTTACGCGACTAACGGTCGCTCGGTACAGATCGGAGCAACTAGCCCCGGCCACGCGAACGGGCAGGAGGGCAAGGCGTCTTTCAGGGCGAATCCCCGTGACCTTCCGTCCGGCGCGCTAAAGTGATCGGGCTGTGCAGGCGGCGCCGAAGGGGGAATCAGCCCGATTGCGGCCCCGCGAGGGACCCACGCAATGGAGCGGAAGTGGCAGGACGTCTTGACGCGAAGCACGCACCGCCAGGCTCTGCATGATGAAAAGAGGCCGCCGATTCTGAGTGAATACGACGGCCTTAAGCTTTGTCTTCCAGCTTGGGAGGCGCTGGAGGTTGCGGGGTCTGGACGCAACCTATGTGTAAGGTATCAGTAATATTTGGCGCCGTCTATACCCAGAAGCCTATCCTCACAGTAACCACGGCGCGCCGCCGCGCGCCTCGAAGCGCAAACCCAAACCCAAACCGGTCAAGGGTGCATGCGAGTGGTGAAGAACTTTGATAACGAAGCACGCGCCGCACTGCTCCGCTTCCACGTGGTCGGCCAGCTCTTTGCCTTCGCCCGCGAGGGCGTCTGGCTGCGCACCGGTCACCTGATTGAATCGGCACAGATCGGGCTGGCATCGAACGGTTGCGAAATGTGAGCGCCCGGCTGGTTGCGGCGTCCCGCGCGATCACTGAAGAGGAGAGTGCTGTCTCCTTTCCGAAGGATGATGCGCATTTACACAGACTCTTCAATCTGCGTTCCGGCTGGTTTCTGGACTATCGTTCACCGGTCGTGCAACGCATCCATATGCGCTGCACCGCATACCTAAAGGTGTCCTGAATACCTCGCGGGCCTCGACCAGACAATCACCGGGCGGCCAGGCAATAGACGGCACGCCTGAACACCGTGCAGGCAGGCGTGGGCGCTCGACCGGCTTTTGTTTCCAACGAGATTTTAGTTGTATGTCCCAGTTCGACCCACTGCGGACCTTGAACCCGGCCTCACTTCTACCGCCGTTTTGAGGTGTTTAACGGCCATCCCCACATCCGGGTCGGCTGACAGCCGAGGCCCGCGCGGCGCTGCGATCAGCACGGCGTCCCTACTCGCGTCCGGATGCCGTCAGCCCTTCGAAATTCCTGACCTGTTGGACCAAGATCTCGTTGACCGAACTGAAGTTCAGGTGTGGTATTGCATCGGGACGATTCACGTGTCTGTATCGCAATAGAAGGTTTCAGAACGTTGATCAGTTCTCCCAGGTTCCCTCATTGCTCCGGAGCATCCGATGAACTTCGACGACCCAGAGACGCAAATGATTGCAAGTCGCTCGCCCCAAACTGGACGAGCGTTCGACTACCTGCCGATCGGACTTTTCGGGTCGGTCATCGGGCTGTCTGGACTCGCCTCCACTTGGCGTGCGGCAGCGCAACTGTATGGTGTGACTGAATTCATCGCTGACAGTATAGGCACCGTCGCGGTAGTGGCCTTTATATCACTGGTTCTAGGGTATGGCTGGAAATGCCTGACTGCCTGGCAGGCGGTTAAGAGGGAGTTTGAGCACCCGATTGCAAGCTGTATGTTCGGGACGGTACCGATCAGTCTTCTGCTGCTGCCAATCGTCCTGGTTCGTGTCAGCTATGAACTTGCGTTCGGCACGTGGGTAGTGGGCGCAGTCGGCATGATGCTGTTCGCCTGGTTGATCGTCAGCCGGTGGATGAGTCGTCGCCAGCAGATGCTTCACGCTACTCCGGCATGGATCATTCCATTTGTTGGCCTGCTCGATCTGCCTGTTGCAATGCCGGCTCTTGGCCTACCGGCCACGTCGGAACTTGGCGTGTTCGCGCTCGCGGTTGGGCTATTCTTCGCGGTACCAATCTTTACGCTGATCTTCGCGCGATTGTTGTTCGAGGACCCGATGCCGCACGGTTTGCGACCGTCGTTGATGATTCTCGTTGCGCCCTTCGCCGTCGGCTGCTCGACCTATATCACGGTAACCGGAAGCAACGATCTATTCGCGGAAGTGCTCTATTTTCTAACCTTGTTCTTGCTCGCGGTGCTCTTCGTGCAGATGCGTTACCTGGCTGGCTGCTGTCCCTTTCGTGTTGCATGGTGGGCGATCAGTTTTCCTCTGTCTGCGTCGGCACTTTGCTCACTTATGGTTGCAGCAGATAGTCCCGGTCTCTTCACCAATAGCATCGCCTTGCTGCTGCTTGCCGTCACCAGTCTTGTCATTCTGGGTCTATTCCTGCGGACGCTGAAGGGATTGCTCTTTGGCGAACTGCGCACCCTGAGTATCTAGATATTGCGCGCTCGAGCTGCGCCGTGTGGGCTCGGCGTTATCTTCCCTGCCGATGCATCGGGCAGGTTACGAATGGCGGATTCAACCTGTTTTGGAGTGGCCGTTAGTGACCGATAGTGTTGAAAAACGCCTTCTCTCGCGTCGCGGGACAAGTTCGCGAACATGTGACCTCCCAGATCGCTCTACAAGCCTGTTTACGTTCACACCGTCAACTTTCACCCGGCTAGTAGACCAGGCCGTCTTGCTGCAACAGAACGACTAAAGGCACGTCTTGTCACAACAACCTGATCCGGCGCCGGACGCCATCAATGTTTCGACCTGGACGTCCGGAAGTGTGTAGACGGGAGCAAATCCGCCGCCCGGGGTGCGGAAGTTGGTTGTTTGTCCCTGATACATGCGAGCTGCCTTCCACTGAACATCGCCTTGATACGTGTACACGCGCATGTCGAACTTGAGCGATCCCGGATTGGACTGCGTGCCCGTGCCCCTTTCTCCAGGCGCCATGATGGCCTGCGCAACGTAGTCACCAGCCAAAATGTCTTGCCAGACGCGTTTGGTCAGCTTGTCGCCTCGAAACGCCGCGCGGCTACCGAATCCTGCGGTCGGTTTAAAAAAGAGGCGGCGCCGCTCGCGCCATAAGCGCTCGGCATGGGCGGCGATTACAACTTCCGTATGAGGGATGCTCGACAGAAGTACATCCTGTACACGCTGCGGCACAGCCATCTTTTGTAGTTGATTCGTATCGCAGAGCACCGCCAGATTCCGTTTGTCCGCGTAGAGTGCATGGGCCTGCGGGTGCGGCGTCAGCACGACCGCATTGTCCAGATAAGCGCGGCGCAGGACCGCGCTTGCCGGTTCCTCCAGCATGAAATCGGTCAGCCGGTTGTATACCAGGTCGATCGGAGTGCCGTTGTGCATCAGCACGCCGTCCTCCAGTTCCAGTCTGGATGGGTCTGCAATGACGGCGTGCAGGCCGTAGCGTTGGAATAAACGCTGAAACAGCAGAAACTCGGGATACAGATATTGCTGTTGCGGGTCTGTATCGACAATGGCGATGGTTTTCAGCGGGCGATGACGATTCGAGAGCTGCCATTCATTCAAGAACATGTCGACGATGTTCTTCTCGAGTGCTGCCGCAGAGTCTGTCGCCGCAGCCAGCCGCTCCTCATCGAGACAGCAGGCATGATGGGCTCGCGCCGTCACTGCATTCAGCATTGCACCACCGGCATTGGTATTCACTTCAATGAGGCCAACGCTTCCATTGCGCAGATGAAAATCATAACCAAAGAACACGCCTTTGGCGCCACCCGGGTCGTGGCGGGCAACGGCCGGCGCGTCGGCAAGTACGCGTTCACGCCAGGCAGGTAGTGCAACGACAACCTCAATTGCACTCACAACCTTTTCCATGCGATCTGCCTGGTTATCCGAAATAAATACCGGTTGCATGGAGAAAAGGTAGGGGCAGCGCTCTTCGACCAGGGCGACCAACTCTGGCAAGCCCAATTCGGACGCCAGGGCCTGCCGTAGGGCTGAATGATCAAGGCTGACACAAAAGCATGCGCTGTTAAGCCGCTCGCTCATCTGTGCACCCTGTTTTGCGCCCGCGCCGGACTGCTGGCAGGAAGTCGATTCGCCGTTAGCCGTGGCATCCCTATCGCGCTGATTCATATTCGTCTTCCATTAGAAGGCTGTGCCGGTCATGGTGCGTGGGACTCATTTTGCTGTTCCTCGTAACCTGAGCGCGTTAGTAATCACGGACACCGAGCTCAGGCTCATGGCGAGCGCTGCAACAATGGGCGACAGCAGATGTCCCGTGATTGGATAGAGTACGCCGGCGGCCACCGGAATCCCCAGCGCGTTATAGGCGAAAGCAAAGGTCAGGTTCTGCCGCATGTTGCGTACTGTGGCTACCGAAAGCTCCCTGGCATGTGCGATGCCGCGCAAATCGCCCTTCACCAGGGTCACATGCGCACTGCTCATTGCAACATCGGTTCCAGTGCCCATCGCGATGCCGACATTAGCCTTGGCCAGCGCCGGCGCGTCGTTGATGCCGTCGCCCGCCATCGCAACTACCCGACCCTCCGACTGATAACGCTCCACCAGCGTTAGCTTGTCCTGCGGTTTGACTTCTCCATAGAGCTCGGCGATGCCAAGTTTGCTGGCGACCGACCGGGCTGTAGTCAAGCCGTCTCCGGTTGCCATTACGACCGTCATACCGGTGTCTTTTAGCGTCTTGAGCGCTTCCGGCGTAGTGGCCTTGACCGGATCGGATACCGCGATCAAGCCCACGAGCGTGCCGTCAACGGCAAGATACATCACGCTCGCGCCTTGCTTGCGTAGTGCTTCCGCGGCATTCGCAAGGGGACTCCAGTTCACCTTTTCCGTTTCCATCAGCGCGGTATTGCCTAGCGTGATACCACGGCCGCCGACCGTGCCGCGCACGCCGATGCCGGACGAGGATTCGAAGCTTTCCGGCTTGAACAACTTCATGCCGCGCCTGCGAGCTTCGGCAACGATGGCGTGCGCGAGCGGATGTTCGCTTCCCTGGTCGATGCTGGCCGCGTCCCGTAGTACGTCCTCTTCGGTAAAGCCCGCGGCTGGAACGATGCGATCGAATGCGGGCTTGCCTTCCGTCAGGGTGCCGG
This sequence comes from Paraburkholderia sp. JHI869, assembly GCF_038900775.1. Taxonomy (NCBI): domain Bacteria; kingdom Pseudomonadati; phylum Pseudomonadota; class Betaproteobacteria; order Burkholderiales; family Burkholderiaceae; genus Paraburkholderia; species Paraburkholderia sp. JHI869. The sequence continues at coordinate 36,806 of NZ_JAYMSC010000048.1, read as the reverse complement.
TCTTGTCGACAATGAGGGTATCGACTTTTTTCAATCCTTCAATCGCAGCCGCGTCGCGAAACAATATTCCCTGGGTTGCCGCGCGCCCGGTGGCCGCCATGACGGACATCGGGGTGGCCAGTCCTAGGGCGCAGGGGCAGGCGATAATCAGCACCGCCACTGCGTTGACGAACCCAAACACCCAGCTTGGTTCGGGACCGAACAGGCCCCAGCCGATGAACGTGAGCAGCGCAACGCCGACGACGATGACGACGAAGTAGCCGGCCACGACGTCCGCCAGTCGCTGCATCGGCGCGCGTGAGCGCTGCGCCTGCGCCACCATCTGCACGATTTGCGACAGCATGGTTTGCGAGCCCACCGCTTCCGCGCGCATCACCAGGCTGCCGCTGGTGTTCAGGGTCGCACCGATGACCTTTTCGTCGGCCCGCTTCGTGACGGGAATCGGCTCACCGGTCAGCATCGACTCGTCCACTGCGCTTTCGCCTTCGACGACGATACCGTCGACCGGCACTTTCTCGCCCGGACGAATCCGAAGCGTGTCTCCGATATGAACATGAGTAAGGGGAATGTCTTCCTCTGTGCCATCTGGATTGATACGGCGGGCGGTTTTGGGCGCCATTCCAAGCAGCGCCTTGATTGCCGCCGAGGTCTGTGAGCGCGCGCGCAACTCAAGAATTTGCCCGAGCAGCGTCAGGGAAACGATAACGGCCGCCGCTTCGAAATAGACGGCGACCCGACCTTCCGTCCTGAACGCTGCAGGAAACCGCTCCGGTGCAACAGTCGCGACGACGCTGTAGGCATAGGCCGCTGCAACTCCGGTGCCAATCAATGTCCACATATTCGGGCTGCGATTCAGCACCGACTGCCACCAGCGTTCAAAGAATGGCAAAGCGGCCCACACCACCACGGGGGTGCTGAGCACCAGTTCAACCCAGTTCTGGTAGGGGATCCCGCCGTGGAAGAATTGATGCGAGCCCATCGCCAGCACGGCCACAATCAGCGTCGGCAGCAAGGTCCACCAGAAACGGCGGCGAAAGTCGACCAACTCCGGATTTTCCCCTTCTTCGAGTGCCGGTATGAGAGCTTCCAGCGCCATTCCGCAGATGGGGCAGTTTCCCGGCTTCGGCTGCCGTATTTCGGGATGCATCGGGCAGGTGAAGATCGTCCCGTCCTGTGCTGTATGAACTGGCTCAAGCGATGGTGGGCACAGGTATTGCTGCGGATTGGCCCGGAATTTTTCCATGCAGCGGGTGCTGCAGAAAAAGTAGTCCGTTCCGTTGTGTGCGATTTTCTTGTCAGGACTGGCGACAACCTTCATGCCGCAGACCGGGTCGGTAAATGGCTTCTCCGCATCCTGCGCGGTGTCTGCTGTTGCGTGGACGTGATGCTCGGACTCGTCAGGGGCGTGACGCTGACCAACAGCGCCATGGTGGACTTGGGTTTGGTTAGTCATGGAACCTCCTATAACAGTCCTTGTTATATTTCTTAGTGCGCTCCCGATAAGCCCGGTGCGGCGAGAGCGCGTGCAAGCGTCCCCACGCGCACGTCTCTGCGTAGAAGTAGACCGGCGCGGTCGTCTATCGACACCTGTTCAGACGTTTCCAATCGGCTTTGCTTTCTATTCGGATGGGGTTCGACGCGGTAACCGAGGTCAGCCTCACCGGGATGTTGGCAAGCGAGGCCGCGAGTGAAATGTTGTTCTGGCGGGTATTCGTGTTCCCGACGTTGTTCGCGGTTGGTGCGCGTTGCTAGTCGACACGACACACTGCATTCTCACGCGTCGCACGTCCGATCCTTACGCTCTACTTAGTGATGGTTGGCGGATTGAAGACGCCAGGATCACGGAGGGACCGGCTCGCGCTCAAAGTCAGATTTTGGGGCCGGTGATTTTCGACACGCTCGGATTTATTACATTGCAACGCCCGCAATATGCTACTGATCCCGGAAAGCCGCAATGTGGAACGATCTAGGCGCCGGCTTGCCCGAAGCATCATAGGTGTGAACCTGCATTTGCAATGGGTTCTTGGTCACGCCGACCGTGATGAAACCGGGCTCGACCGGTTCATCCATCGCGCTGCCGATAGTCGCGGCAAAATTGGTTTTTGCGTCACCTTGCAACGGTACCTTCCAGGTGATGGTGTACTCATTCGCTCCGTTCAACTTGCAGCTGTCTATCAAGTAACCGCGCATGACGCTGCCATCCGCTTTGATGACGCAAGCCAGTCTCTTTTCGAACTCCGCCATTTTCAACCTCCTCGGAGCGCACGCCCCACAAAATCCAGCTTCAGTTCGATGAGCTACAGCATAGTACAACCGCTGTTCTCCAGTTACAAAATTTTCGTTGGAACGAGTTGATGTGCTATCAATTTCTCGTGATTTCCACCGATTTATGACGAATCGTGAGATAGATAACTAACTTATGAATTTGAAAGAAAACAGGAAGGAGTTGATCGTGACATGGCGCTGTCATTCCAGAAAGGAATCTTGCCAATAGATCGCGCGCAAAATCGTTGAAGGCATCATGCATGCCATATTCGGCATTCCAGTGATGTTGGGATACGTGTCGCAGGTGTCACAGTCTTGCAACTGCTCATCGCGCTCGCCTTTTGTCGAGGCGCACCGATCAATGCAAACGTGTCGATGCCGTTTGTTAGTAGGACTCCTGAATTGATGGTCAAGGTGGTGCTCTGCTATGTTTCACCAAGGAGTGTGCCGACCGCACGCGGAATTCTTCCAGAAGTGAAATCGGGTAAATGGTTTGCTTTATCTGAGAGTATCATCAGGGTCGCAATCATCCTTAGAACCCGCCAGAGATTCGCCCATTAAAGCGCTGAGTACCAGAACCAATTCGAGTTGTATTGTTTTCGTAATTCAGATTGGTCCTGGTGCTACTGCTTGTACCCGGTTGCGGCCGTAACCGCAGCGTGAGTCGGTCGCAGATACCGCTTCTAGATCGCTCCCGGTGGTGGCTTGCGTTTCCGTGCGGTGAAGATCGATGAAGCAAGGGGTGCGCGTTCCAGTCGCTGGTACAGGCCTGGCGCACGCTCATGGTTTTAGGGGGGCAGTGAACTCTTCCATGGCCTTGATATGGATACTCTCTTGCATGTATCGCTGCGAGTTGGCTCTTGCTTGGTTGGGCTTCTGCTTATATTGACCTTTCTGCGGTCGGTGATGAAAGTGGCAGTTGTCAATCGACAGCGGGGGGATCGACTGTCGCGCTTCGTCGGGTGGCTCATCTACACGGCACTCGCGCGCCGGGCTGCGAAACGGCAAAGCTACGCCGACATCCAGGATGTGCTGGCATGGGTGCTGCCGCTGTATATGCTGCTGCTGATCATCGTGTGGTTTGGCATTGTGCTCGCCGGTTTTTCGTTGCTGATCTGGACGTTCCGCGCCGAGCAGAGCTTTTTGCAGGCAGTGATCTCCAGCGGCTCTGCTCTCAGCACACTCGGTTTCCTTACGCCACCAAACCTTGCGGGGCAGCAGCTTGCCATCGTGGAGGGCGCGATGGGGCTAGGTGTCGTTGTGTTCTACTTCACTTTTATCCCCGGATATCAGACGACGATCCAACTGCGGGAGGCCAAGGTGGCCTGGCTCTACGCGCGCGCCGCCACCGGGCTCACGAATTTTTCGCTCGTCGAATGGTTTCTGCTCTCCGGCTCGAACGACTGGAACGCGCTATGGGAGGGCTGGGAGTCGTGGTTCCGTACTATGGCTGAGACTCACGCGCTGGCGCCAATACTAGCTTTTGTCCCGACAGTGCAACGCGGTCAGACATGGCTCGCAGCTGCCGCCGTCGCTCTTGATTCGGTCTCGTTCTATCTGTCTGCGATCGAGACACGAAGTGCTTCATCGGCCGTCGTGTGCCATCGTACAGGTGTCGACGCCTTGCGATTGATCACCGCAGCGCTGTCCGCTCGCCCGGGCGCACCTGAGGCTCGGAACGCGCAACGTCTCACGCGGTCCAGTTTTGATGCGGCCTGCGAGCGGTTTGCTCGGCTTGGCGCCGCGATCAAGCCCGATCGCGATGCATGCTGGCTTCGCTTTGTTGAGCTCCGCGCAGAGTACGAGTCCGCGCTCTCGGACTTGGCCGCGGGTCTGCTTGTGCCCGCACACGGAAGCCTGCTGGTGCCGCTGAAGGCGGCCGACGACAAGGTACTTCAATAGGCCTGAAATCACCGCCTGCCATGCAGGCTTCGAAATGAAATCGCCAGCCGATGGTCACGGCACGTCACAGTGCGCCGGGGGAGGCGCATCAGCCAGTATCCTGATCGCTTCGTCTACGGTCGCAAACATCCTTTGGCGCGGGGCTGGGCAACTTAGCGTCTGATAACGTTGTATCTCGGCAAGTACACCTTCGGGAAACGCGACCGATGCTAGCCCCACGGCGCGCCGATAGAGTTCCGCGCGCAATTGAACCAGTGTCTTGCCGGCCGTGTAGTCGATGTTGTCGATTTGAGTTGCGTCGAGCACCACCCAGCGCACGGGTGGATGTGCCTGCTCGACAATATTCAGGATTTCTCCGAGGAAGCGACCGGCGTTGGCGTAAAAGAGGTCGGCCTCGAACCGATAGACGACGATTCCCGGTGCTGCAGACAAATTGGGCGCGACCTTGTGCGGCACCCAATGCCCGCTGTCGGTCCGTGTCATCACACGCGTACGCAACTGGTAGCTGTATCGCGCATGGTCGATCAGCGAAAGGATCACGGAGGCAATGATGCCGTGCTGCACGTCGACGAACACGACGATGCACGCTGTGATCAAGGCAACCACGAATTCGTCTCGCTGCAGGCGGAATAACTCCACCATGCCTTTTACGTTAATCAGCTTCATGCCCATCAAGAAGACGATCGCGGACAACACCGCAGTCGGCAAAAAACCAAGCGGCCGCGTGAAAAACAGCAGCACGAGCGCCACGATGGCGGCAGTTGTCAGGTGAGAGACCTGGCTCCGCCCGCCCGCGTCAGCGACCATTTCCGTTTGTGTCGGACTGCCGTTCACGACGAACGTGCCAGAGAAAGCCGCCGCCGTGTTAGCTGCCGCAAGGCCGACGATGTCGACGTTTATGTCGCCACGCTCGTCGTACCGGTTCGCATAGGCCCGAGCGGTCGCCGCACTCTGCGAGATGATGACGATGAAGCACGAAGCGGCCGTAGCCAGCACCTGATCCATGTCGGCAAGCCGCAGCGGCGGCATCGTCAGCGGCGGCAATCCGCCCGGAACCGCGCCAATTATCGCGATGCCACGCTGCGCGAAGCCGAAGAGAGCGCTAGCGGCGATTGTGCCGATGACTGCAATCAGCGCGCCCGGTACGCGAGGCACGAAGCGCTCGCACCCGATAATCACGGCAAGTACCGCAACGGATAGCGCTGTTGTGGCGTAACTCGCGCTGCCGAGATCCTGAAACACCGACATGAGTTGGGTCAGTGGCCCGCGCCCATGCTTTTCTAGCCCAATCAGCCCAGCAAGCGCCCCCGCCGCGACCTGAACGCCAACACCGGTCAAAAATCCGATCAGCGCGCTTCGCGACAGAAAGTCCGCCAGAAAACCGAGACGGAAGACACGTGCCAGAAGCAGCATGACCGCGACGACCAATGCGACGGAACCGGTCAGCGCGACGTATTCGTTGCTGCCCAGTGCGGCGACCGATACGAGCGTGCCGGCCAGGATAGCGGCCGTGGCGGAATCCGCGGCGACCACGAGATGCCGCGACGCGCCGAACAGAGCAAACGCAACCAGCGGTAGCAAGATCGTGTAGAGACCCGTGACAGCAGGTGTCCCCGCAATCTTCGTGTATCCCATCATCATGGGAATGTCGAGCGCGGCAAGCGTGACGCCGGCGACGATGTCGCGTGGCAATTGAGCGCGATCGATGGGCAGGAGTCCTTGCAGGATCAGCAGGCGATGCCCATGTGCATCGGTTGGGAGGTCGGGCTTCATGTCGGCATCTCCGCACGGACAGCGAGCTTGTGAGGTTGTCAGAGTTTCCGTGTTCGGGGGTTTGGGAATTCACACGGAAGGTCAACCCAACTAATCGGCGACTGATTGGCGATTGGATTCATCGCCTCCCTCTAAACGTGCGTCGCACACGGCAATCAGTGACGCTGCTGGGTAGCGCGCGCGTTTGTTTCAATACGGACTTCCTCGCCGCCGGTCTTTGCGGCGGATGCCATGGCATTATCTGTGCGCGTTCGTTCTGGACAATGCTCTGCGCTTTCGGCGTTTCGAGGCGCCGTCGGTGCATGTCGGCGGTGGGTCTCAATAAGCACAGAAGATAGTCGTAAGTATCGATCATGAGCTCTTCGGTCCGAGCGGAGCATGCGCGATCTGTTCACAAGCTGGCACTGAAAATGCTCATTTCAGTTTACGTGCCGGATCTTCGCAATATCTGCTGTTGATCGGGAAGTGTCCGCCCAGAAATTTAACGGGTCCGAGTTGATTTAATGCCTCTTAATTTGCATTGCAATGCTAACAAACTAGATTCGTTTTTCTGACTGATTTCATTAAAGTGCAATTACATTGCAACGAAAACTAATGATAAACCGATATAAATGATAACGTTGTGTGGTAGATATAAATATTCTGACGGTCTGTAAAGTTATTAATTTTTAAATTTTGCATCGGTGAACTAATATACATCGTGATCTCATGCAGGATGTGATCGCGTCGAAAGGCGGGGGCGCGATGCACCCCTGAATCATGCACGCGAGTCCGCTGTCGGCGGAAGACGGTGTCGCATCCTGGTGAATCACCTGTGGCAGTGCGGCATCTGCAAAGCGGGCGCTGCATTCCGTCGCTGGGCGGAAGATCTGAAACCCAACTCTGAGTTGAGCTGGTGTTCGGTTATTGCCCAGCATCACTGGGGCACGTTACGCCGCCGCTGTTCCCTCTCCTTAAAATCAAGGAGGAAATACGATGCCCTCACGAAGCGATCTGCGTGAGCTTTACGACGCCGGAGCGAAACTGACGCCGGCGCACCATCAACCTCAGGATTGGCCCTACGAGGTTCCTCACACCCTGTACGAGGCCTATATATGGCCGCTACATGATGTCGGGGGCCACGCCGCTCCGCCTGCCGTATTCGAAGAGAAAGAGGAGGAGGAGTGGGAGGCCAGAGTTTATGTGACCTGTGAGTGCCTCGGCTGGAGAGGAATTTGGAACTCCGAAGAAAGGCGTCGCAGGGCAGACAACGACGTCGGGTTGTCGCTCTATTACGGTTTGCCCTATTACGGACGCTGGATCTGGGCCGCTGCGCGAATGCTGGTCGACAAGAACCACATATCAGTGCTTGAGTTGCAAGAGAAAATTGCTGAGATAAGGGGGCGCCATGCAAAAGGCTAAGACCACGAACGTGCCGGCCCGTTTCAAGATTGGCGACCGGGTTCGAGTGAGGGAACTGCCGGCCATGTTCTACAGCCGTACCCAGATGTATACGCGGGGTGTGGTGGGAACGGTTGCCCGTCTGAACTATTTCGACTTCATGCCGCAAGACGAGGCCTGGAACCGGGAGAACGACCCGCAGCAGCAGTACTACATTGTCCGGTTTCGCCAGAAAGATCTCTGGGAGGAGTACCCGTTCGAGAACGACACGCTGCAGAGCGAGTTTCCCGATAGCGCCCTCGAACCGGTGACGCACTGATTGACATTTCCAGAGTGGAGGAATCGCATGTCAAACCAGAAGCACGCCCATCCGCCAGCGCCGATGGTCGATGAAATTACCGATTTTGAGGTTCTCGAGATTGCCGTGCGCGAACTGGCAATCGAGAAGGGGCTGTTCACCGCTGAAGATCACCGGAAGTTCAGCGAGTTCGCCGATTCGATCGGACCGGCCGGGGGCTCGCGTCTGGTCGCGAAAGCATGGGCCGACCCAACATTCAAGGCCCGGGTTCTGGCCGACGCCGTCACCGCCTGCAAGGAGATCGGCATCGACTGGACCGAACCTACCGGCCATGGCACCCCGAGCGACTACATGCATCTGGTCGTACTCGAAGATACGCCGACGCTGCATCATGTGATCGTCTGCACCTTGTGCTCGTGTTATCCGCGGCCGTTGCTCGGCCACTCCCCTTATTGGTACCGCTCGCCGAACTATCGTCGCCGGATTGTGCGCTGGCCGCGTGAGGTACTCGCGGAGTTCGGCGTGGTGCTTCCTCCCGAGGTCGAAATCCGGGTCGAGGATTCCAACCAGAAATGCCGCTTTATGGTTCTTCCCGTAAGACCCGCGGGCACTGAGAATTGGACCGAGAAGCAACTGGAGGAAATCGTCACGCGCGACTGCATGATCGGCATTGCCTTTCCTCGGCCCGGTCGGAAGGCCGACGATGCCCGTCCCGTCCATAGGGCTGCCCGACCGGTACCCGTTGCGCGTCACCACGAGAGGGCCAGCCGATGAATCAACCGGACGACCCGATCAGTGCTGCTACGCATGATGTCCCGGTAGATCTTTCCCCGGTCCCATTACTCGAAGCCATAAGAAGCAAGAAGGACAAAACGTGGGAAAGGCTCGCGCCACATTACGGCGTCACCAACCCGGACCCTCCGTGGAAAGTCACCATGGAAGCAACCTTCGAGTGTCTTTCTGGGTGTAATGCACTACCTTCGCTACAGCGCCGCCATGCAGAAGATCGGCTTGGTGAGACCCTGTACAGTGAAACCCCCGCGCCTGAGCAGCAGTTGTTGTCGCTGGCACACACCATGCTGAAACGCGGACTGCTCAGTGAGGAGGAACTGGCCAAACGCATGAGCGCTATTCGAACGCGCCTGGAAATGAGATAGAGAGAAATTCAACGGTGTCGGTCGCCCGGCTAGTTGAACGTCGGGCATCGATCTTGTTGCTAGTTTTCATTCGTAAAGCGGTCTTCATTGCACTTGCGAAATCAGGAGAGAAAGTATGGACATCGCTAGTTTTGCACCAGTATCAACTCCGACCATCATACCGGTACGCGACATTATTCCGTGGGCCGTGTTTGGCGGGGTACTCTGCCTCCTGGCAATTTATTTCGTAAGCGCTGAACAAGGCGCAACTTCGATTTTCTCCGGGATGTATATCCACGAGTTCGTGCACGATGGCCGCCACCTCTTAGGTGCGCCCTGCCACTGAGGAGTTCATGACATGGTGAGCACGCTACTGGCGCGCGGGATGATAGTCGGCATTCTCGCGGGCCTGCTCTGCTTCGGCTTGCTCAGGATTATTGGCGAGCCGCAGGTTAACGCAGCGATCACTTTCGAAACCCAACTCGACCACGCCAAGGAAGTAGCCACGGCTCAAGCCCTGATTGCCAAGGGATCGCCGGTTCCACAGAAGATGGAAATGCCTGAACTTGTCAGCCGCCCGGTTCAGGCCGGCATCGGTCTCTTTACCGCCGTCATGGTCTATAGCGTCGCCTTCGGCGGGTTATTTGCGCTGACCTATGCTTGCGCCTATGGACGGATGGGCAATTTCGATGCTCGGACCACGGCAGTCCTGCTAGCGATTCTTGGCCTTGTCGCCGTCTATGTCGTCCCAATTCTCAAATACCCGGCAAACCCGCCCGCGGTTGGTGATCCGGAGACGATCGGCGCGCGAACAGCGCTGTATTTCGGCATGGTCGCGATCTCTCTCGCGGCGATGATCGCGGCGGTGACGCTGCGCTTGCGGTTGCTTCCGCGCCTCGGTCCCTGGAATGCGTTTCTGATCGCAGCGGGAGCGTATCTGATCGTCGTGGTTGTCGCGGGATTCGTGCTCCCGCCTGTCAACGAAGTACCCGCCGCATTCCCGGCGGTCGTGCTCTGGCGTTTCCGGATCGCATCGCTAGGCGGCCAGGTCGTCATGTGGATGACTTTCGGCTTTGCCTTCGGCGCCCTGACCGAGCGAGCAGCTGCGCGAGCAAGCCGGCCACGAGCGCGCGTTCCGGGGAGGGCCAGGCACGCTTAAGGCCCGTGCAGTACGGATCTAATTGGCGACCGCGATGATCCAGACGGGGGAATCAGCCGCAAGACAAGACAGCGGTAAATACATGCCAGTGCCGCGTCTCAGCGCGGCTGGCTCGCGATGGCAAGCGATGGTTGACGCGAAAACGCGGAACCAGGCATGCCAACGCAAGTCCTATATTTCGACGTCTGCTTTCGTTTGCATGTCGACTTGATACCACGCCTTCGAAGCCGGCCGCACACGCGCACCATCAGAAAAAAGACAGGCGTGTGCGGTAGAAACGACAAAAGTGATACACCGGAATAGCGCGTTAGATATCCCGTGGCCGGACATCGCTAAATCCGGCATATCTCTTGTACAACTCCGACTTCAACCGTCGCACGACCGGGCGTCCCGCACGGCATCACTTCCGCGGAGCATCGCGATGCAGAAGACAGAGCAGTTCGAATACGTGTTTCTTGGCGGCGGCAAGGGTGGGAAATCGCTAGCGATGGAACTGGCCAAAGCCGGCAAGCGTGTGGCACTCGTCGAGCGCGGCATGATCGGCGGCTCGTGCATCAACGTCGCGTGCATTCCGACGAAAGCACTGATCCGCAGCGCGCGCGTCGCTCAGACGGTACAGCAGGCGGATTCGTTCGGCGTCGAGGACGAGGTATCGCGTATAGATATGAAACGCGTACGCGCGCGTGTGAAGGGCGTGGTGGACAGCCTTGTCGAAGTGAATCTCAACGGTTTCAAGGCGGCTGGTTTCGATCTGCTGCTCGGCAGCGGACGCTTCGTTGCTCCGCGCACGATCGAGGTTCGGCTCAACGATGGGGGCGTACGGGTCGTCGAAGGCGAGCGTGTTTACATCAACACGGGCACGCACGCGGCCGTGCCTGCGGTACCGGGCTTACGCGAGGCACATCCGCTCACGCACGTCGAGCTGTTGCAGATTGAAGAGGTACCGTCGCATCTGATCGTTATTGGAGGCGGCTATGTCGGTCTTGAACTGGCGCATGCGATGCGTGAGCTCCGCGCCGGCGTCACTGTGCTTCAGCGCAATTCGCGGGTGGCCCCGCGCGAAGACGCGGACATCAGCGACGCGATCGCCGACGCGTTTAGGGCGGACGGCATCGACGTTCGCACGAACGTGGTCCTCGAATCGGTATCCGGCCTTTCGGGCGAGCATGTGACGGTCAGGCTGGCCGGCGGCGAAACACTCTCGGGCTCGCACCTGCTGGCCGCGACTGGGCGTGTGCCGAATACGAAGGACATCGGACTCGACATCGCAGGTGTCGAAGTCGATGCGCGAGGCATCATCAAGGTCGACGAAAAACTGCAGACGACTGCAAACAACGTCTTTGCGATCGGCGAGGTAGCCGGCACGCCGATGTTCACACACGCGTCGTTCGACGACTACCGCGTGCTGAGTTCGCAGCTTGCGGGCGGCACGAAAACGACGCGCGGCCGGATCATTCCGTACGCGATGTTCATCGAGCCGGAACTCAGCCGCATCGGCCTGAACGAAACTGAGGCGGTCGAGAAGGGCATTGCAGTACGAGTTGCGACGTTGCCGATGAAAGCCGTGCCGCGCGCTCGCACGAATTCTGACACCCGCGGCTTCATGAAAGTGCTCGTATCCGCCGATTCGGACGAGATTCTCGGCTTCGCAATGCTCGGCAGCGAGGCGGGCGAGATCGTATCGACGGTGCAGGTCGCGATGCTCGGCAAGTTGCCGTATACGGTGCTGCGCGATGCGCCGCTCACGCATCCGACGCTGGCAGAAGGACTGAATCTCCTTTTCGCGCTGGTTCCTGCGCGCGGCTGACCGGTTAGAACTTCGCGTTTCTCAAACGCAATGTGTTCGCGACGACGATCGCGGAACTAAGGCTCATCGCGAGCGCGGCGATTATCAGCGATAGCAGCAGGGCGACGAACGGATAAAGCACGCCGAGCGCGTCCACCTTCTCCGTATCTACGGGCGCTAAGCGCCTCGCCCAACTCAAAAGCTCCAAAGCGGATCCAGCATGGAACGCATACCTGACTGACCATCTCTTGCAAGGCCTGGCGAAACTTCGGATTCTCGGAATTGGACGGCAGATAATTGTTTCGTCCAATCAAGGTGGTCGACGCCGAGTTGCTCGCGCAGGACTACCCGGCCTCTATCGCAGCCGCTCTATTCACCACGCCTGAAGGCCTTTTCAACACGTTTGAGGCGGCCCATCCCCGAATTGACGCTTTGTTGAAAGCGGCAAGGCAGGAGTTCAAGGACTTAGCTACGCGGGCGACGGGGCGGGGCTGAACGTCCGTTTGCTGCCGCGGGAGCGACATTCAAGTGATCGGCGCTTCGTGCGGGCTAACAACCGCTAGTGGCCGACCAGAGCCCGACGGCGACACGCGCTGAACATCTGGGGCAGGCGCATCATGCAAACGGCATAGCCCGACCCTGAGCCGCCTTTCGAAAAATGCAAAAGCGGCCATTCCGTACCACCTCCGTCCCCTACATCAGGTTCGAGAACGCAACTGGGTAATGCGTCCAACGCCTATGCTCGACAACCTCCGCTCGATATCTTGCGTCTTCAAAATCGATTACTGGCTCGGGCGCAATACGCATTGGAACTCGGGTAAGCAAGGTCCAAATGCCTTCATTGTTGGGAGCGTAGCCAACGATCGATTGAGCCTCGCTGCAAGTGTGCCGATTTCGTCATCGAGATGCCCGAATGCGGCCTAGACGCGGTCATTTTGAGCAGAAAGAATGCAGCGGTGCAAAACCGGAAGCATACGCGTCGCCTGGCACTGTGATGAATTAAAAGAATGTCGACATCGCCCATCAAGGCGCGCAGCAAAGAAGAATATTTCAAACCATGGAGCGGTACTCGCGCGCTCCTCTGACGCTGCCAGGAGAACCATGAAATTCATCCATTCAGCCCGTACACGGGGCGTGTCGCTTGCGATCGGCGTTGTGCTGCCCTTGCTCGCCGCGTGGACTTCGCCCGCCACCGCTGCCGACAAGACGCTCGTCTACTGCTCGGAAGGCAGCCCGGCCGGTTTTGACCCGGCGCAGTACACCACGGGTACGGATTTCACCGCGAACACATTCACCGTCTACAACCGCCTCGTCGAATTCGAGCGTGGCGGCACCAAGGTCGAACCGGGCCTCGCAGAGTCGTGGGATGTTTCCCCGGACGGCAAGACCTACACGTTCCATCTTCGCCATGGCGTAAAGTTCCAGACGACCTCGTTCTTCAAGCCCTCGCGCGAATTCAACGCGGACGACGTCGTATTCACGTTCGACCGCATGCTCGATGCGAACAACGCGTTCCGCAAGGCGTACCCGGTGTCGTTTCCGTACTTCACCGACATGGGTCTCGACAAACTGATCGCGAAGGTCGAAAAGGTCGATCCGTACACGGTCAAGTTCACGCTGAACGAGCCGAACGCGCCGTTCATCCAGAACATGGCGATGGAATTCGCCTCGATCCTCTCGGCTGAATACGCAGACCAGCTGATGAAGGCCGGCAAGGCCGCCGACATGAACCAGTACCCGGTCGGCACGGGTCCGTTCATCTTCAAGAGCTACACGAAGGACGCGACCATCCGCTTCGACGGCAATCCTGACTACTGGAAGCCGGGCGCCGTGAAGCTCTCCAAGCTGATCTTCTCGATCACGCCGGATGCGAGCGTGCGCGTGCAGAAGATCAAGCGCGACGAATGCCAGGTAATGAGCTATCCGCGTCCCGCCGACATCGCGCCGCTGAAGGCCGATTCAGACATCGCGATGCCGTCGCAGCCCGGTTTCAATGTCGGCTACGTGTCGTACAACGTCGAGCACAAGCCGCTCGACAAGGCGGAAGTGCGCCAGGCGCTCGACATGGCGATCAACAAAAAGGCGATCATCGACTCGGTGTACCAGGGCGCGGGCCAGCCCGCAACGAACCCGATGCCGCCGACTCAATGGTCGTACGACAAGAGCCTGAAAGGCAGCGCCTACGATCCGGAGAAGGCGAAGGCGCTGCTCGCGAAGGCAGGTCTGCCGAACGGCTTCGAGATCACACTCTGGGCGATGCCGGTGCAGCGCCCCTACAACCCGAACGCGCGTCTGATGGCCGAGATGATCCAGGCCGACTGGGCGAAGGTCGGCGTAAAGGCGAGGATGGTGACCTACGAGTGGGGTGAATACATCAAGCGCGGACATGCGGGCGAGCAGGACGCCATGCTGATCGGCTTCACCGGCGACAACGGCGATCCGGACAACTGGCTCGGCACGCTGCTTGGTTGCGATGCGGTCCATGGCAACAACTTTGCGCACTGGTGCTACAAACCGTTCGACGATCTCGTCCAGAAAGGACGCCAGACGCCTGACCCGGCGCAACGTACCAGCTACTACACGGAAGCCCAGCAGATCTTCGCGCAGCAACTGCCGTTCTCACCGATCGCCCACTCGACCGTCTACCAACCGGTGAGCAAGAGAGTGGTCGACATGCGTATCGAGCCGCTCGGCTACGTCCGGTTCGACGGAGTCTCGTTGAACTGACCAGATTCTCCGCGAGAATCCGCTTCGCCACGAAGAGCGGCAACGACTGAGGACGGATCGAACAACCAGGTTGCACAAGTGAAGGAGTTGACAACATGACAAAGAACATCGGCGGATCGACTGCAGAAACGGAGCTCTCGCAATTGCACGACATGACGTCGGGCATGGAACCCATACAGCCAGACGAATATCGGGCCCGCATCGCGACCGCGCAACGCATGATGCGCGAGCAGGGCATGGCTGCGCTGTTCGTCGAATCGAACAGCAACTTGCTGTATTTCACCGGAGTGCCATGGCGTCGCAGCGAACGCATGACGGGCGCAATCATTCCCGCACACGGTGCGATCGAATACATCGTTCCGGCGTTCGAGAAGGGAACGTTCGACGGCATGCTTCAGATCCCCGGCAAGATGAATCTCTGGCACGAACATGAGGATCCGGCCCAACTGGTGGTTGAAACGCTTTCCGGGCTTGACGCGTTGAACGGCACCCTGGGTTTCGACGAAACGGCGCCGTTCTTCATGTACAGCCGCCTGCGCGAGCGCGCCCCGGAGCTGGCGATCATCACCGCGGCCGGCGTCACCAGCGCTTGCAGAATGCGCAAGTCAGTCACCGAAATCGCGCTCATGCAGCGTGCCAACGACATGACACTGCGCGTGCAGCGCGCCGCTGCCCGCATTCTGCGAGAAGGAATCACGACGGCCGAGGTCGTGGACTTCATCGACAAGGCGCATCGAAAGGTGGGCGCGCGCCGGGGTTCGACGTTCTGCATCGTGCTCTTCGGTCCGGATACGGCATTCCCGCACGGCGTGAAGTCGCCCAAGGCGCTGGACCACGACGATATGGTTTTGATCGACACCGGATGCGATCTGTACGGCTACCAGTCCGACATTACGCGTACCTATGTCTTCGGCCAGGCGAGCGAACAGCAGCGCACGGTGTGGCTCCACGAGAAGGAAGCGCAGCGGCACGCATTCGAAGCGGCGCAGCGCGGCGTCTTCGCCGAGCAGGTGGACGGGGCCGCACGCGGTTACGTGGAAAGCGTCGGATATCGAACTAATTACGGTCTTCCAGGACTGCCGCACCGGACAGGACACGGCATCGGACTGGAACTCCACGAGGCACCTTATCTCGTCAAGGGCAATCGTACGCCGCTGGACGTCGGCATGTGCTTCAGCGTCGAGCCGATGATCTGCGTGCCCGGCGCATTCGGCGTTCGACACGAGGATCACGCTTACGTGACGGAGACGGGCCCCCGGTGGTTTACGCAGCCGGCACTCAGCATTGACGACCCGTTCGGAGAGGGATGATGCTTCGCGGCGCGCTTTCGGGCGCGCCACATGACGTCGTCGGCACGGTTGGAGGTCACGAACCTCCTGGTTCACGCGAACGCGTTTTAACGATCCCGCAAAGGCCGAAGTTGGCTTCCCACGAATCGTCGAGAGCGTGGGGCGCGTGGCGTGACCGGCATCATGGCCGAGATTTCGGAGGCCATCCATGAGCAGACGGAGGGTATCGAACAGGTCAACCGGGCGCTCAGCCAGATTGACGAAGCGACGCAGCAAAACGCTGCACTCGTGGAGCAGGCTTCGGCGGCAGCGCAATCCATGCAGGATCAGGCGAGGCTGCTCGAAAGGGCGATGAGCGTGTTTCATCTCGCCGCCTGAGTGATGTCGCCGCTGCGTTCGTCCAACGGGCGAGCGCAGCGGGAGCGTGCAAAGCCTGGCCCGCTAGAGCGGTTCTTCGTGTGATGCAGAAGGACCGACGTATTCGTAGCGCGCCGTGTTCACGTGCGAGATGCGAAGCTCGACCGGCTCCTGATGATAGGAATACGCAATGCGCCGGACTTCGAGCAACGGTGTACCGGGCGCCACTTCCAGCAGTTCGCTTTCGACCTCGTTGGCCGTCGCCACGCGCAACCGCTCTTCGGTCCCGACCACATTGATGTGGAACGCGTCCTGGTAGAAGTTGTAAAGTGTGCTGGGACGCTCGCGCAACGCGGCTTCGGTCAGTCCCGCGAAGCGCTCCTCGGCAACGGTGATGCTGTCGATCATGACGGTCTCGCCATGCAGCGCCAGACGGTTCACGAACGTGTAGACCCGTGCGTTCGGTTCGATGCCGAGAATCGCGGCGACATCCCGCGTCGCCTTCGCCTTCGTGAAGGACACGAGGCTCACCGTGGGATAGGTCTTGTCGCCGTCCTGGCGCACCACACGGAAAAAACGGAAGAAATAGCGATCCCGCTGATGTTGCGCGACGAACGTGCCGAGCCCCTGGTGGCGCACGAGGATGTTGTCCGCCACCAGTTCGTCGATCGCCTTGCGCAGCGTCCCGATCGAGACACCAAAGCGTTCCGAAAGGCGCTTCTCCGAAGGGATCGCCTCGCCGCCTTTCCATTCCTTCGCCGCCAGAGCGGCGAGGATCCCGTTTTTGACTTCCTTGTAACGCGTGCCCCCGATGACGGGCGCGTTCGCTGCCCCGCTCACTTGGGGCACGCTGTTCTTCAACGTGTTCATAGCGCTGTGCTCCCTTCCTGGTGTGCCTTCCAGACGTTTGCGCGATTTTACCCCATCTGGCTGATTCAACACATATAGATGATATGGTTGACATGGATGAGTTGGGTGTCTAAGATGCGCAGCATGGCCACGCGCCAGATCCCCCGTGAACAAAACTGGAGACACTCATATGAGCCAGGCAGCTCAAGCACCACAGCAGGCTGATTCAACGGCGGCCCATGCCGATCCGGCGCGCAGGACGATACACATCGTGCTGCACGAGGCGAAAGACACGGTGGGCGTCGCGGTCGTCGAGGGCATCAAGGCGGGCACGCAACTGAACGCGTGGATCATGGACGAGGACGAAATCGTCACTGTCCAGGCGAAGCAGGACATTCCGATCGGTCACAAGGTGGCGCTCAAGGACATGGCCGTGGGCGACACCGTCTACAAGTACGGCGTCGATATCGGCAAGGTGGTAGCGCCCATCAAGGCGGGTGAGCACGCTCACGTTCACAACATCAAGACGAAGCGCTGGTAAGCCGCGGGTCATACGGCGATCGAGCCAACCAGTCGAACCCCTCCCATTCAGAGAGAGACACCATGAGCGTGATTGACCAGAACACCATTTTTCGCGGCTATCGCCGCTCGAACGGCCGCGTCGGCGTGCGTAACCACGTCATCATCCTGCCCGTCGACGACCTTTCGAATGCAGCCGCCCAAGCGGTCGAGCACAACATCAAGGGCACCATGGCGCTGCCGCATCCGTACGGCCGCCTGCAGTTCGGCGCGGACCTCGACCTGCATTTCCGTACACTGATTGGCGCGGGCTGCAATCCGAACGTGGCCGGCGTGATTGTCATCGGCATCGAGGAAGGCTGGACCAAGCGCGTGGTGGACGGCATCGCGAAGTCGGGCAAGCCGGTGATGGGCTTCGGCATCGAACTGCACGGCGACCATGACACGATCATGCGTGCCTCGAAGGCCGCGAAGGAAATGGTGCAGTGGGCAACGACGCTCGAGCGCGAGGAGTGCCCGATCGCCGATCTGTGGGTGTCGACCAAGTGCGGCGAGTCGGATACGACCTCGGGCTGCGGCGCGAACCCGACGGTCGGTAATGCGTTCGACAAGCTCTATGGCCTCGGCACGACGCTCGTGTTCGGCGAGACGTCGGAGTTGACGGGCGGCGAGCAGATCGTCTCGGCGCGCTGCGCGAACGACCAAGTGCGCGAGCGCTTCCAGTTCATGTTCGACCGCTATCAGGACATGATCAACCGATGGAAGACCGATGACCTCTCCGAGTCGCAGCCGACCAAGGGCAACATCGCTGGCGGCCTGACCACGATCGAGGAAAAGGCGCTCGGCAACATCCAGAAGATCGGCAAGAAATGCCGCGTGGATGGCGTGCTCGACAAGGCCGAGGAGCCGACCCATTCGGGCCTGTGGTTCATGGACTCGTCCTCGGCGGCAGCGGAGATGGTGACGCTGTGCGCGGCCTCGGGTTTCGCCGTGCACTTCTTCCCGACGGGGCAGGGCAATGTGATTGGCAATCCGATCGTGCCGGTGATCAAGATCTGCGCGAATCCGCGTACGGTGCGCACGATGAACGAGCACATCGACGTCGATGTTTCGGGTCTGCTGCAGCGCGAGCAGAACCTCGATCAGGCGGGCGACAAGCTGCTCGAGTCGATGCTCGCCACGGCGAACGGCCGCTGGACCGCGGCGGAAACGCTGGGCCATCGCGAGTTTGTGCTCACGCGCCTGTTCGAGAGCGCGTAAAACACGTGAGTTCATAAGCAATACTGTGAAAGCCCGCTCATGCAGCGGGCTTTTGCGAAGGCAGTTTCGCGGCGTTTTCATAATGACCAGGCAGCAGCGAGTGGAGGAGACACCATCTTGCGCGTGCTAAAACATCTCTATGCCCAGGTCCTCGTGGGACTTGCGGCCGGTATTCTCGTCGGCTATTTCTGGCCGCACTTCGGCGTGGAAATGAAGCCATTGGGCGATACGTTCATTCGCCTGATCAAAATGCTCATTACGCTGGTGATTTTCTGCACCGTGTCGCTTGGCATCGCACGGATGGAAAATCTCAAGCATGTCGGGCGAGTCGGCGTCAAAACGATCGTGTATTTCGAAGCCGTCACGACGCTTGCGCTGGTGATCGGTCTGGTGGTGGCGAACGTGCTGCACCCGGGCGAGGGACTCAATATTGACCCGGCTACGCTCGACACGCAGGCCGTTAGCCACTACATGAGCGAAGCGCATGCGGCGGCGTCGCAAAGCATTCTCGAAGAGATCGTGCCGAATTCGGTGGTCGGCGCGTTTGCGCGCGGCAACCTGTTGCAGGTGCTGCTGTTCTCGGTGCTGTTCGGCGTGGCATTGTCGATCATGTCGCGCCGCAGCCGTTTCCTGTCGCGTGTGATCGAGCAGAGCGGCGAAGCGCTCATGCGTATCGTCGAGATGATCATGCGGCTTGCGCCGCTCGGTGCGTTCGGCGCCATGGCGTTCACGGTAGGCAAGTATGGCATCGGTACGCTGCAGCAGTTAGGGTTGCTGATCGTATGCTTTTATCTCACCAGTATCCTGTTCATCGTACTGGTGCTCGGCTCGATCTGCCGCTGGGCGGGCGTCGGCTTGTGGCCGCTGCTCAACTATTTGCGCGAGGAACTGCTCATCGTGCTCGGCACATCGACCACCGAATCGGTGCTGCCGCGCCTGATGGACAAGCTCGAACGCCTGGGTTGCCCGAAGCCTGTCGTCGGTCTCGTGCTGCCAACAGGCTATTCGTTCAACCTCGATGGCGCGGCCATCTATCTCACGATGACGTCGCTCTTTATCGCGCAGGCCACCAATACGCATCTGTCGCTGTTGCAGCAACTCGGCTTGCTCGCCGTCATGTTGTTGACGTCCAAGGGTGGTGCCGGCGTTGCGGGCGCGGCACTGGTCGCGCTCACGGCGACGCTATCCACCCACAACATCATTCCTGTCGCGGGCATCACGCTCATTATCGGCATTGACCGCGTGCTCAACGAGATTCGCGCGATCGTCAATCTGATCGGCAATGCGGTTGCGACGATCGTGGTTGCGCGCTGGGAGGGTGTGTTCGACGCCGATACGGCTCGCAAGGTGCTGGCCGCGCCACGCGCCGTTCATGGCGTGTGTGATGCGAGTAATCCGGAGTCGGCACCGGTCGAGAGCGTCAACGAAAGAAAGGCGCCCGCTTATGCACAGGAGCGTCAGAATTGAAAAGCGATCGCAAGAAAGTCGTTATCAGCGAGTTCATGGATGCGCCGGCGGTAGAGTCGCTGCGTCGTCATTTCGACGTGCACGCGCAAGCGTCGCTCGTCGATGAACCCGACCGGCTGCGCGACCTGCTCGCGGATGCCGACGCGCTGATCGTGCGCAACCGGACCCAGGTCACCGCCGCACTGCTGGACGGCGCACCGCGTTTGTCGGTGGTCGGACGGCTCGGCGTCGGGCTGGACAACATCGCACTCGGTGCATGCAGGGAACGCGGCGTGCAGGTCTTTCCGGCGACGGGTGCCAATGCGGCAGCTGTGGCCGAGTATGTACTCGCCACGTCACTGATGCTGCTGCGCGGCGCGTACCTGTCGAGCGCGGCCGTCGCACAGGGGCAGTGGCCGCGCGCCGCGCTCTCGAACGGGCGCGAAGCGGCGGGCGGCACCATGGCCGTGATCGGCTTTGGCGGTATCGGGCGCCTCGTCGCGCAACTCGCGCGGGGCATCGGCATGCAGGTGGTGGGCTTTGATCCGCAGATTCCGGTGGATGCGGCCTGCTGGCAGGAGACGGGCGCGAAGGGTATGTCGTTCGACGACGCACTGCGCGCCGCCGACGTCGTGACCGTTCACGTGCCGCTCGTCGAGAGCACGCATAATCTGATTGGTCTGGCCCAACTGAAGATGCTCAAACCGCATGCAGTCCTGATCAATACGTCGCGAGGCGGCGTGATCGACGAAACTGCGCTGGCCGAAGCGCTGAAGCAAGGGCGCCTCGGCGGCGCTGCGCTCGATGTGTTCGCCGACGAACCCCTCAAGGCAGGGTCGCCGCTTGCGGGCGCGCCGAACCTGATCCTCACGCCACATATTGCGGGCTTGACGGTGCAATCGAATGAGCGCGTCAGCACACTGGTTGCGTCGCGCGTGATGGATGCGTTGCTCGCGGGCGAGCATGATTCAACGACTACGAGGGAACTTTGATATGACGCGGATTTCGTCAGGTGATCTTCACGACCTTGCTACGCGCACGATGCTTGCCGCCGGCGCCACGCCGCGCACGGCTC
The DNA here is from genome assembly GCF_038900775.1 of Paraburkholderia sp. JHI869. NCBI lineage: Bacteria > Pseudomonadati > Pseudomonadota > Betaproteobacteria > Burkholderiales > Burkholderiaceae > Paraburkholderia > Paraburkholderia sp. JHI869. The sequence continues at coordinate 15,585 of NZ_JAYMSC010000048.1, read as the reverse complement.
AGGCCACCGCACGCGCGCTCGTCTACGCCGACGAACGCGGCTTGTCATCACACGGCGTCGCACGTTTGCCGATGTATGTCGCGCAGTTGCGCAACGGCCGTGTCGATGCGAAGGCGAGTCCGGCGATCGTCGAATCGCGCAATGCAGCCGTGCTGATCGACGCGGCGGACGGCATGGCGTTTCCGGCTTGCGAACTCGCCGTCGAAACGCTCGTGGGCCGCGCGCGCGAACACGGCAGCGCGGTCGTGAGCGTGAAGCGCAGCCATCATCTCGGCGCGGGCGCGTGGCATCTGGAGCCGGTCGGCGCAGCTGGCATGGTCGGGCTTGCGTTCAGCAACACGCCCGCCGCGATGCCTGCGTGGGGCGGGCGGCATGCCGTCTTCGGCACGAATCCCGTGGCGGCCGTGTTTCCGCGCCGCGACGGCAAGCCGTTGATGATCGATCTGTCGTTGTCCAATGTCGCGCGCGGCAAGATCATGGTGGCCGCTCGCGAAGACAAGCCCATTCCCGAAGGGTGGGCGACCTCGCGCGACGGCCGGCCGACAACCGATGCAAAGGCCGCGCTGGAAGGCATGATGCTGCCATTCGGCGGGGCGAAAGGGGCGATGCTCGCGCTCATGGTCGAATTGCTTGCGGCGGCGCTGGCCGGGGCGAACTTTGGCTACGAGGCAGGTTCGTTCCTGACCGAAGCGGGCGAAAAGTCGCGCGTGGGCCACCTGTTCTGGGCGATCGATCCGGGTGCGCTGGCGGGCAATGCCGCCTATCTTTCGCGCGTCGAGGCGTTGATCGAAGTGATGTTGCAGGACGCCGATGTGCGGTTGCCGGGACAACGGCGCGCCGATCTCGCCGATACCGCTGCGCGCGATGGCATCGATATTCAGGACGCCCTGCTCAATCAGTTGCGAGCGCTGGCGGGATGATTGCGGCGATCGATCGCCAGACGTGTCAGCTTGCAGTGAAATAACTCTTGATCGCGTCGGTGAATGCAGTGCGGCTGTGCCTGGCGCGTTCGAGCAAGCCGACGTGGCGCCGCACGTCGACGCCGTCTAGCGACATGACGCGGATCGCGCGATCGTTGGCGAAATCGACGTTCGCGAGTTCAGGAACGATCGAAATACCGAAGCCCTGGCGCACGAGCGCGACGATCGCTTCGACGGAGTTCAGTTCCATCGCCTCGTTGACTTCGGCCTTGCATTGATCGAGCACGTTCTGCACGAGGTGCCCGGTCCAGGTGCTGCGGTCGAAGCGCATGAACGGCGCGTCACGGATGATTTCATCCTGCTCGGGCGGCAAATCGAAGTGCGGAGCCGTTGGCACGATGAGAATCATCGGCTCGGAGTACAGAGGTGTCCAAAGGAGTGTGGACGCCAAGGGGTGCGGAGACTGCGTAACGACCGCCGCATCGAGTTCGCCGACTTCGACCTGGTGCGCGAAATCGCTGGACATGCCTGCGAGCAGATGCACATCCAGGCGAGGATGGCGTTGACGGATTGACCATAGGGCATCGGCGAACGCACCCATCAACGCGGAGACGAGCGCGCCGATCACGACCGTTCCCGACATTTCGTCGCCGCCGGCGGCGACCTCGAGGAGCTCGTAACGGCGAACGATTTCTTCGATCTCGGGAATGAGTGCGCGGCCAACCGGATTCAGCACGGCAGCGCGTGCGTTGCGGTCAAAAAGCTGAACATTGAGATCGCTTTCGAGCGCGCGAATCTGCAGGCCAATGGCAGCAGCGGTGAGGCCAACCTTGTTGCCTGCGGCGGCAAAGGTGCCACATCGCGCGACGGAGAGAAATATTTTGAGGGTGCGAATGGATGGCATTGCTCGCGTTTCGCGGAGAAGACATGCTCGCTTCGATCCCCGAAATTTTACGCAAACTAAAGTATTTCCTGGTCTCAGGAAAACCATTACTGCGTTTATCTTTAGCAAGCCGCAAGCGACAATGGACGCAGCAACGCGGCCGAAATTCGCGACCAGAATTTCCGGGGCGGTGCAGCTGATGCGTCGCCCGCTTGTCCCCCACAACGCTGAAAGTCGCTTCCGGACCCCTCATCAATGATTGCCTGGTTGAATGCGCAAATCGCCGCCTGCGCCATCGGAATCGGTGTCAGTTCGATCGCAGTGGCAGGCGGTGTCGTGGCGATCGCGTATCTGGTTTACGGGATGACGGGCTTTGGTTCGTCGATCGTCGCCATCCCGTTGCTCACGCAACTGGTTCCACTGCGCACGGCAACTCCCGTGATGCTGGTGCTGGATCTCGTCGCCGGGATGCTCGTGGGCATGCGCAACCTTCAGTCTGTGCAGACACAGGAACTCAAAAGGCTCGGGCCGTGGCTGTGCATCGGGCTTCTACTGGGTGTGAGCGTACTGGTTTGCGTGCCGGAAAAGCCGCTCGAATTGATTCTGGGCGTGTGCCTCTTGACCTACTCGCTCTGGAAGGTCACGTCTCGCGGCGAATTTCGCGAGATAGGCGGGCGCTGGGCACTTCCCCTGGGTTTTTGGGGCGGATGCCTGACCGCAGTATTCGGTACTGGCGGCCCGGTTTACACGATTTATCTGGCCGGTCGCCTGCGCGATCCCGACCAGCGGCGAGCCACGATCAGCACACTCATTACCGCCACGGCGGTCGCCCGGCTGATTCTCTTCTCTGTTTCAGGACTCTATAGAAACCCTGCGGTTTTGCCGCTCGCCAGCTTTCTATTGCCTTGTGGCGCGGTGGGATTGTTCGCGGGTGCGAGGCTGCGCAGCGCCATTTCGGCGGCACGCGTCCTCACGCTGCTTTGGATCGTTCTTATCGTCGCGGCGGTCAATTTGATCATTCGTTCGGTGCCTGCCTTGTTCGGCTAGGCCGGATTCACACCTCGTTCACCTTAAACAAGGAGTAGACGATGATTCACGCGGTATTGCATGAGCGCGAAGACACGGTTGGCGTTGCCGTGGTGGAGGGCATCAAGGCGGGCCTGGCGTTGAATGCCTGGATTATGGATGACGACAAGGTCGTCGCGATCGTCGCTCAGCAGGACATTCCGATCGGTCACAAGGTAGCGCTCAAGGACATGGCCGTGGGCGACACCGTCTACAAATACGGCGTCGATATTGGCAAGGTAGTGGCGCCCATCAAGGCGGGCGAGCACGCTCACGTTCACAACATCAAGACGAAGCGCTGGTAAAACGGCGGTCAACATTGAATGCATGAGACGGCCTGGAAACATTCGCCCGGCAGAGGCGATCTCCAGGTTGTTGCCACAACTGGTCAGAGTGGCGGGTCTGCGCGGCCCGGCATCTTTCTCGCCAACGTCGCGTGCGCGCGGCGTGAGGCGAGATCAAGGAGACACCATGTTGCGTCGTATTTGCAGGCACATCTATGTCCAAGTCCTGATCGCAATTCTGATCGGGATCGCAATCGGACACTTTTTCCCGACGTTCGCCCAATCCCTCAAGCCGCTATCCGACGCTTTCATTCGTCTGATCAAGATGATCACGCCGCCGTTGATCTTCACCACGATCGTATGCGGTGCCTCGCAGATTGGCGAGATGCGCACGCTGGGGCGGATCGCGGGCAAGACCATTATTTATTTCGAGGTGGTGACCACGCTAGCCTTGCTCATCGGCATGCTGATGGTGAACCTGATCGGGCCGGGTGTCGGCATGAATATCCAGCCCGGCACGGCCGATGTCCACGTGCTGGCGCAATTTCAAACGGAAGTGCATCACGGAGGCGGACTCACGGGATTCTTCCTCAACATCATCCCTTCGAGTTTCCTGAGTCCCTTTGCTTCGGGCGACATGCTTCAGATCGTTGTGATTGCCTGCTTATTCGCGGTGGGATTGTCGTATGTCGGCGAGAAGGGGAAGCCGGTCCTGACGTTCTTCGAGTCCGTGTCGGAGGTGCTCTTCAAGATCGTCGGCTTCATCATGAAACTTGCGCCGCTGGGCGCGTTGGGCGCGATGGGCTTCGCAGTCGGGAAATATGGGCTGTCGGCGTTGAACTCGCTCGGCATGCTGCTCATCACGATTTACGTGGCAACGATCTTTTTCCTTGTGGTCGTGCTGGGCACCATCTGCCGGATGAGCGGTTTCAGGCTGCTTCGATTGGTGAACTATTTGAAGGGAGAAATTCTTCTCGTTCTTGCCACGACGTCGTCTGAATCCGTGTTCCCGCAGTTGATCCGCAAGCTCGAAGGCATGGGGTGTCCGAAGCAGGTCGTCGGTATCGTGATGCCTATGGGCTATTCATTCAACCTCGACGGCACCTGTGTGGCCCAGGTGATCTGCGCGATGTTCATCGCTCAAGCGTACAACGTGCCGCTGTCGTGGGGAGATCAGATCGGGCTGATGGTCCTCTCGATGATCAGCTCGAAAGGCGCGGCTGGGGTATCGGGCGCGGGATTCGTCACGCTGCTCGCCACGCTCACGGCATTCAAGCAGATTCCCATTGAAGGCGCCGCGCTCATTCTCGGCGTCGACCGCTTCATTTCGGAAGTGCGGGCCGTGACCAACATGATCGGCAATGCCGTCGCCACGCTTGTGGTTTCGGGCCTCGAAAAGGAGCGCGACAACGCGCAAATGGCTACCGTGCTGAAGCTTCGGCGCGTGCGCGGCGAGGCATAGGAAACCTTTGTCTGAACGTCAGAATTATTCGATTTTTCTTGATGATGATTTGCTGAACAATCGAAGTACGAAACCCGTTCAATCGTACTGAGACAGCAGCCATTCGAGAGGCATCGTGAATACCGACAAACTTCGAGTCAGAGTCTGGAGAAGTGCTAGCCGAGCGCTGGCCACTTATGAGGTGCCGCGTTACGAAAGTCAAACGGTGCTGGACGTTGTGACGTTCATCCAGCGGCAACTGCAGCCCGACCTTGCATACCGGTTCGCGTGCCGCGTGGGCATGTGCGGATCCTGTGCGATGAACGTCAACGGCAAGGCGCGCTGGACGTGCCGTACGCACGTGTCGAAAGTCGCGGTGAACGACGAATTGGAGATCGCGCCGCTTTCGAACCTGCCGGTCATCAAGGATCTCGTGACCGACATGAGCGACTTCTTCGACAAGTGGAGCCGGGCGAAGGGGCAGTTTTCGGGAAGCCATACACGCCACGACGATTTCGCCAGGGTGAGTCCCGAAAGCGCGCAACGCAAAACGGCGGACGCCGGGATCGAGTGTATCGGTTGCGGCGTGTGCTATTCGTCTTGTGACGTCGTGACGTGGCGTCCGGATTATCTGGGGCCTGCCGCGCTGAATCGCGCGTGGACGCTCGTCAACGACGAACGCGACACGCAAACACTGGAACGCCTGCGAGCCGTGGCGGGCGATGCGGGGTGTCACTCGTGTCATACGCAGGCCACGTGTACGGAACGCTGTCCCAAGCATCTTTCGCCGACAGCCGGTATTGCCGGCCTCAAACGCATGACGATGAAGGCCGCGCGCGAAGGAGACCTGTAATGCAAGGCCTATCTCTTCGCACGCAGGCCCGCCTTTGGTACTGGCAGCGCATGAGTGCGAGCGTGCTCGCGCTCTGCGTGTTCGTTCATCTGGGCGTGATCATCTACGCCGTCCATAGCGGCTTGAGCGCATCGGCCATTCTCGGTCGCACGCGCGGGAATCTGGTGTTTGGCGCCTTCTATACGGTATTCGTGATGGCGTGCGCGATCCACGTGCCTATCGGTCTGCTCAGAATCGCGGAAGAGTGGCTGCATTGGCGCGCAAAGCCGGCACAGGTCGCCTGTTTCGCATTTTCCGCGGTCATCGCGATGATGGGCTTGCGAGCCGTTTATGGAGTCGTATCGTGATGCGAAAGAACGACTATCGCGCCCGCACGCATCCTGCCTGGTGGGCTTTTCTGGTGCATCGTCTTTCTGGCCTCGCGCTGGCCTTGTTCCTGCCGGTTCATTTCTGGGCACTCGGCCACGCTATTACGGGCGAGGCTTCTCTCGACGGCTTTTTGCGTGTGACCGATCAGCCGCTGTTCAAGTCTGGCGAGTGGGGCCTCGTGGTTCTGCTCTCGCTTCACATGATGGGCGGCATTCGCCTCCTGCTGATCGAATTTCTGCCGTGGACAGGCTTGAGAAAAAACTGGCTCGCCTTCGGTTTGGGAGCGAGCACCTGTACCGGCCTCGCATTCCTGCTCGCGCTGATTCATTAGCGCCGCGCTTTGAGCGTGCACATCAAGCCAGACACCCACAATCAGCTTCACCAATCCGGAAGAGACGGTCATGAAACTTGATCTTGACGTCGTCGAGGAAGCCTCGAAAGAACTGTATATCCGCGCCCTCAAGTTGCTCCCGCCCGACGTAAAAGATGGCATTAAAAGACTTTCTGCTAGCGAAACGTCGCCGGTCGCGCAGCGGGTTCTCGAAACGATGCGGACCAACATCCGTGTGGCCGAGGATACGGAGAACCTGCTTTGCCAGGATACAGGCATTCCTATTTACAACGTCGCGCTTGGCCGCAATGTCGAGTTCGACGGATTCGAATTGAAGGCGGCCATCCGCAAAGGGTGCGAGCGCGCCACGCGGGAGCACCCGCTGCGCTCGTCGGTCGTGCATCCGCTTACGCGCAAGAACAATCACACGTCGTGCGGCATCGAGGTTCCCGTCATCCACGTCGACTTCACGGACGAGAACGAAACCGCCACGATCGAGATGGTGCCGAAAGGCAGCGGCTCGGAGAACAATTCTTTCCTGAAGATGGCCGTGCCCGCCGAGGGAATCGACGCGATCAAGACGTTTGTCGTCGACTGCGTGATCTCGGCAGGCGGCAAGACATGTCCGCCGACGATCGTGGGAGTGGGCCTCGGCGGCACGTCCGATCTGTCCATCGCGCTAGCCAAGCGTGCCGCGACGCGGGCGCTGGGCACCGCGTGCGCCGATCCGGAGGGCGCCGCGCTCGAGCGTGAGTTGACCGAAGCGGTGAACCGCCTCGGTGTCGGGCCGCAGGGTCTGGGAGGCGACAGTACGGCGTTTGCGGTGCATATCGAACTAGCGTCGACGCACATCACGATGAATCCCATTGCGGTCAACATGCAATGTCACTCCGCGCGGCGCGCGAAGGCGCGGCTTACCACAGACGGTCTCATTTACGGATTCTGAAATGGCTCACTACGACCTCCATACGCCTGTCGACGAGTCGCAGATCCGCAAGCTGCGAGTGAACGATACGGTGACATTGCATCAAACGCTATTCGGCATTCGCGACGCCACGCAGATTCATTTGTTCGACAAGGGGCGCACGACGGAATTCGACCTTCGCGGGCACGCGGTCATTCATACGGCGCCGAACGTACGCAAGGTGGCACCGAGCAACGAATTCCCGGCGGGATATCAACCGGTCTGCATTGGCACGACCACGTCGGACCGCATGGAACGTTTCACGCGTCCGCTGATGGAGCAATACGGCGTGCGCATGATCGTCGGAAAAGGCGGGTTGCGCGAAGGATCGAAGTCGGCGTTCCAGGATCTGGGCGGCGTCTACCTCGCGATCATTGGCGGTACCGCAGCGCTCGAAACCACCTGGATCGAAAAGATCGAAGCCGTCGATCTGGATGACCTCAATCCTGAGTCGCTCTGGAAATTCAGAATCAAGGGTTTTGGTCCGCTGCTGGTGGCCATGGACAGCCATGGTGGGAGCCTGTACGACGAAGTGAAGGGCGACACCGCCGCGCGACGGGCAGAAGTGCTCGAAAGCCTTGGAGTACAGATAAAATGAATATCGAGCGCATCAAGACGGATATCCTGATTCTGGGGTCGGGCGGCGCCGGTCTTTTTGCTGCGCTTCATGCGCACAAGCAAGCGTCCGACCTCTCGATCACAGTTGCCGTGAAAGGGTTGCTCGGAAAGTGCGGCTGTACGCGCATGGTGCAGGGCGGCTATAACGTCGCGCTGGCTCCCGGAGATTCGGTCGAACGTCACTTCATGGACACGATCGAGGGAAGCAAGTGGTTGTCCAATCAGGACCTCGCGTGGGCGTTGGTGAGCACGGCTGTCGAGCGCGTGCGCGAACTCGAAAACGAACTCGGCTGCTTTTTCGACCGCAACCCGGATGGGTCGATTCACCAGAAAGCGTTCGCGGGCCAGACGTTCGACCGAACGGTCCACAAAGGCGACCTCACCGGAATCGAGATCATCAACCGGCTGGCCGAGCAGGTGTGGAGCCGCGGCATCCATCGCCTGGAGGAGCACCGGGCCATCGAGTTGATCAAGACCGCCGACGGCAAGCATGTCGCGGGCGTGCTGATGATCGACATGCGCACGGGCAAGTTCGTATTCGTGCAGGCGAGGGCGGTGCTGCTCGCAACGGGCGGCGGACCGACGATGTACAAGTTCCATACGCCATCAGGGGACAAGAGCTGCGACGGACTTGCGATGGCGTTGCGCGCAGGCCTCACATTGCGCGACATGGAAATGGTGCAGTTCCATCCTACGGGGTTGCTAGCCGGCAGTCACACGCGGATGACCGGAACGGTGCTCGAAGAAGGACTTCGCGGTGCAGGCGGGCACCTGTTGAACGGCTCGAAAACGCGGTTCATGGATAACTACGACAAGCGCGGCGAACGTGCAACGCGCGATATCGTATCGCGCGGCATTTATTCTGAAATGCGCGAGGGGCGAACTTCGCCTAACGGCGGCGTGTACATCCAGATGAGCCACCTTGGCCGGGACAAGGTCCGCAAGCAGTTCAAGGGCATGGTGGAACGCTGCGCGGATTGCGGGTTCGATCTAGCCGGCGGCCTCGTCGAAGTGGTGCCAACCGCGCACTACATGATGGGTGGCGTCACGTTCCACACCGACTGCAGCACCGAACTCAATGGTCTTTTCGCCGCGGGAGAAGACACGGGGGGCGTGCACGGAGCGAACCGGCTAGGCGGCAATGGTGTGGCAAATTCCACGGTATTCGGTGGAATTGCTGGCGACAACATGGCGAAGTGGGTGAAAGCGCAAGGCCAGTTTCGCGAACCCGATTCGCATGCCATCGAAGGCGCCATCAAGGAAGCCGAGGTTCCGTTTTCCAAAAACGGAAAAGGGCTCGAGAGCATTCGGGAAGCGCTCTACGAATGCATGTGGACGCACGTCGGCATCATTCGCGATCGCGATGGGCTCTTGCGGGCACGCAAGGTTCTGAGCGAGCTCCATGAACGGTTGATGCTCACGGGCGTCGTGGATGGCGATCGCGCGTTCAACGCACAGTGGCACGACTGGCTGAACCTGAAGAATCTGATTTCAGTTAGCCAGATCATCACCGAGGCGGCTATCTCCCGCGAGAATTCGCGAGGTGCTCATTTCCGTGAAGACTATCCGGAGGCAGGCGATCTGGAGATGTCCGCTTACACGACGATTCGCAAAAGTGGAGGAGAGGTCGAGATCAAACAGGAGCCAGTGACATTTAGCCGGGTACGGCCGGGAGAAACGATTCTTTGCGAGCAGATGGCGCAATGAGGGATGCCGCGTGACAAGCGCATTTCCAGAAACGACTTTGCTGTCCGGCTTGAATCGAATCACTGCCGTTCCATATTATTTCAAACGGAGACAACGCAATGCCCCCCAAATTCGTTCGGACGCTTCGGCGCGGGTTCGTGCTCGCTGCCGCACTTTCCGCTGTCCTGCAAGTGCAGTCGGCCGCTCATGCAGAAGACGCCTGGCCTTCCCAACCGATCCGGATCATCGTTCCCTTCTCTGCCGGAGGTTCGACCGATGTGCTGGCCCGGACGATCGGCCAGGGGTTGGGGACGCTATGGAAGCAGTCCGTGGTGATCGACAATCGTCCCGGCGCGGGTGGCATGATCGCCGCAGAGGTGGAGGCGAAGTCTCCGCCAGACGGTTACACGTTGATGCTGGCGTCGGGGAGCATGTTCACCGTCAATCAGTACATCTACAAAAAGCTCCCGTATACGGGCAAGGACTTCAGCTATATCACGACGGTCGCGAGTAATCCGATGGTCGTTGCCGTGGCGCCCTCGCTGCCCATTTCGAATGTGAAGGAGCTGATCGCGTACGGGAAAACGCAACATCCCAAGCTGAACTTTGGTTCGGCCGGCATCGGGAGTCAGGTGCACATGGCCGACGAAGCGTTTTCGGGCGCGGCGGGCATTCCCATGGTTCACGTGCCCTATAAGGGCGAGGTCCTTGCGCTCAACGATCTGATGGCGGACCGCGTGCAGGTCGTATTGCCCAACATCGCCGCGGCCATGCCTTTCATGAAGGGCAAGACGATCAAGGTGATCGCCGTGACCGGCGACCATCGTTCAGCGGCGTGGCCCGATATTCCGACCGTGAGCGAAGCCGGGCTGCCCGGCTTCAATGTGACGGGCTGGTTCGCACTCGTGGCGCCGGCCGGCACGCCTGCGAACGTCATCAACAAGATTCAGCAAGATACGGTGAAGGTGCTAGCGCAGCCTGATACTCGCCAACACCTGGCCGTTCTCGGCATGGATCCGGTCGGCGACACGCCTCAACAACTTCAGGCCAGGATCGCCACGGAATCGGCGAAGTGGCAAAAAATCGTCAGCTCGAGCCATATCACTGCGAATTGACGTGCACCGCCACTGCGGATCCAGCTAATGCGCCGACATGAAAAAGACGCTGGCGTGACTATCTAATCGCTGAACTTCATTGTTATTGAGCCTGCCAGGATGAGATATCCTGGCGGGCTTTTTATTTTGTCAGCGGATTCTCGGCTCCGTATCGCAAGCGCAATGGCCGGACCGATGTCAGGACTGAATCGAGCGGCGATTGACGGCCGCTTTGAGATCGCTGATGTCGTCGTGCAATTCGAGCATCCACCGTGCAGCAGCGGCGATCTGGCGTTGAATGCGTTGGAAGGTATCGGAGGAAGTGCGAACGGGCGAGGAGGGGGTATTCACGGGCAACCGGGTCTTCAGTTAGGTAGTAACCCGTATTGTACGCGTGTTGCGATGGACAGGTGCTCGCACGCATTCGATGCTATGGCCTGCTTACAACAGATTTCTGGGCGCCATTACGCCAAAGGAACAAACGGAACCGCCCGGGCAAACTGCAGCCGGGCGGTCCTTCTACTGCCCCCGTTTAATCGCTGCTTGCCCGAGGCATTTCGGCTCGCGCCGCACTCTGGCGCACGCGTTCCGTCTTACTCGCGCGGCGGCGGTTGCGTTGTGCGGAAAGCGTGACCATCACGACGAGCAACAGCGATGCAATGAGGAATCCGCAGCTAATGGGCCGCTCGATGAAAATAGACATATTCCCGTGCGAAATGAGAAGTGCACGGCGAAAGTTCTCTTCGATCATCGGTCCGAGGACGAAGCCGAGCAGGATAGGCGCAACTGAAAAGCCAAGATAGTTGAACATGGTGCCGATCAAGCCGAACGCCAGAACTTGCCACACTTCGAAAAGGCTGTTCTGGGTGCTGAATACGCCAACGGCAATAAAGAACATCGCAGAGGGAAAGAGATACCGGTACGGCAGCCTGAGCAATTTGACCCACACGCCGATCATCGGCACATTGAGCAGAACGAGAAGAATATTGCCGATCCAGAAGCTCGCAATGAGTCCCCAGAAGATATCGGGGTGCTCGGAAATCAGCTGAGGGCCGGGCGTAATGCCCTGAATGATGAGCGCGCCCAGAATCAGCGCCATCACCGGATCGCCGGGTATGCCAAGGCTCATCGTCGGAATGAAATCGACTTGCGTTTTCGAGTGCGACGACGCTTCGGGCGCCGCGACGCCAGCAATCACACCGGTGCCGAAGTCTTGAGGACGCTTCGAGAGCTTTCGCTCCAGCGCATAGGCCACGAACGTTGTGATCGTAGGGCCGGTTCCCGGCATGGCGCCGAACAGCGCGCCCACCGCCGTTCCTCGTGTCATTGGCCAGAAGGTGGCTTTGAGTTCGTCTCGCGTGGGGCGCATGTCCTTGAAACGCACGCTGAGAGACTTGCTCGACACCTGCATTCTGTTCACGTTGCAGAGGAAGTCGGCCACACCAAAGAGCCCCATGGCGATTGCTACCAGTTCGAGCCCATCGTTCATGTCAGTCAGGCCAAACGTGAAGCGGAACGTGCCCGTATTGACGTCGGTGCCGACCATGCCGCAAAGCAAGCCAAAAAGCGTCATGGCGATGCCTTTGAGCGCCGAGCCTCTCGACATCGTCGAGCCCGCAAGAAGACCCAGCAGCATGACGGAGAAAATTTCCGAGGGGCCGAACTTGAACGCCATTGCCGTGAGCAAGGGCGAAGCGAAAATCATCAGGATAATGCCCGTCGACGCGGCAAAGAACGAACTCAACATCGTGATGCCCAGCGCCGCGCCGCCTCTGCCGGCCTTTGCCATGGGATACCCGTCGAGGCAGGTAATCGCATGCGGAGGGTGAGAAGGCAGATTGAGCAGAATGGCGCCGATTGCGCCGCCGTATTGGGATCCGTAGAAAATACCGGCGAGCATCAATATTGCCGGTACAGGATGCATCACATAGGTCAGCGGCAACAGGATGGAGATTGCCGACAGCGCGCCCATGCCAGGCAACACGCCCACCATGTTGCCCACGAGGACGCCGAAGAACGACCACATCAAGTTGGTGCCTTGAAGCGCAACCGAGAAGCCGTAAAAGAGGTCGTGCAAGGATTGTTCGATCATGTTGCTCACTATCCCCAGGCAAATGGCGCCAGCTGAAGCTTTAGCGCCCATGAGAAGACAACGAGGGCGATCGCACACATGACGATCGACAACGCGGCTGCGCGAAACACGGTATTGGTTCTGTCTCCGAGCGCCGAAATGAAGACGATCGCGAACGTGGCGGGAATCAGGCCGCCATACTTGCCGATCAGGATGAAGGCGAGCGTGCCCGAGATAATGCAAACGGCACCACGCAGGTCGGGCAGCCGCGAATGCGCCTCCCCCGTGTTCGAGGCGGGTTTGGGCAGATCCTTGGCCGCGAGAGCAATCAGAATGCCGATAAAAGCCAGAAGCGTGCCCACGGCAACGGGAAAGAAACCCGCACCCATGCTCGTCAGCGATCCAACGTCATAGGACATGCCGGCGTACGCCGCGCTCACGCCGATCACGACCATCAGTGCGCCGGCGTAGTAATCCTTGCTGAAAGAAAGTCTGAGGTTCAACGCACACCTCCGCCGCCTGAGCGATTGACATCCGCAGCGCAGCCCGGCGCATGAAGTCTGGAGAACGAGGTCCGGCAACGTTGACCGGCCCGTGTGTGGCAGGGCATAAAGGTAGCACTGCGAATTGAAATTGGCTGTGTAACCAGGGCACGCATACGGCTCCGCAAGGAGCGTCACCTGTCCGACACGGTCATACAACTCATCTGTATGAGTTGCAATGTAATGTGTTAGCCTACGGATTGCCATCAGGGAAAACATGGGTGTCAGCGCATCGAACGCGAGACGACGCGATTCTTTCGTCGACTTCAAGAATTACTGACTTTTCGTCGCGATAGATGACGCGAATAATTCACTCGACACCCATTTAATGCGGAAATCAGCCGCTCGTGAACAGGAGATATTGCAATGTCGATTGCATGCCGCGGCGCTGACGCGCTGGTAAAGGCGTTGTCGAAAGCAGGGGTGAAGCACATCTTCACTTTGTCGGGAAACCACATCATGCCGGTGTTCGACGCATGCATTGGCGCGGGTATCGAGTTGTTTCACACGCGCCATGAGGCCGCGGCCGTGCACATGGCGGACGCCTATGCACGCTTGACCGGCAAAGTTGGTGTGGCGTTGGTGACGGGCGGTCCCGGTCACGCGAATGCAGTTTCGGCGCTCTATACGGCGCAGATGGCGGAATCTCCCGTTCTGCTTCTTTCCGGGCATGCACCGCACGACCTGTTGGGCATGGGCGCCTTTCAGGAGATGCGGCAGGCGGATGTTGCGGCACCGCTCGTGAAGATGGCTGGCACCGCACAGCATCCAGACACGCTGGTCGACGAACTGGTCCACGCAATGCGCGTCGCGCAGTCGGGGCGGCCCGGGTGCGTTCACCTGAGCCTTCCAACGGACGTATTGGAAGGCGCCGCTCACATGCCTGATGAAATCACCGCCGAGCGCTTTTTGCCGGTACGTCAGATGCTTGACGATACAACGGCGAGGCGCCTGGTCTCGAGCCTGGCCGACGCGTCGCGCCCGCTGATTCTCGTGGGGCCGGCGTGCATGACTGGCGCTGGCCGCGAACGGAACGACGCGCTAGCGGCGGCGCTTGGCGTTCCGGTCATCGGTATGGAGAGCCCGCGAGGCATCAACGATCCGAGCCTCGGCGCCTTCGCTGAAGTCCTCGCGCAAGCTGACCGCGTGATGTTGCTGGGCAAGCGGATGGATTTCACGCTGGCCTTCGGGAAATCGCCAGCGTTTGCGCCGGGTTGCACGTTTGCCCAGATCGACCCGGAGCCGCAAGAGATTGCACGCACGCGTCGCGCTGTGGGCGAGCGCTTGATCGGCAGCGCTGTCGCGGATAGCTTCCCCGCGCTCGACATGTTGGCTACCGTTTCCCGCAATGCCCACAAGTGCGATGAACGATGGGCGCATGACGTGCGGGGCGCGATTGCATGGCGGCCCGAGCAGTGGCGCACGGCGTCATCGTCGCTTGCAAAGCGTGTTCATCCGGTTCAGGCGCTCGCGCCGTTTCAGGCGTTGCTCGATAGCCATCCCGATGCGGTCTTCATCTCCGATGGCGGCGAATTCGGGCAGTGGGCGCAAGCCTGCCTGCGCGCACCCAACCGCGTGATCAACGGCGTCGCCGGAGCGATCGGCGCCGCGCTTCCATTCGCGCTGGCCGCGCGCGTTGCGCACCCTGATGCGCCCGTGATCGCCGTAATGGGCGATGGCACCTTCGGCTTTCATGCGGCGGAGATCGATACTGCCGTGCGCTACGGATTGCCGTTCGTGGCCGTCGTTGGCAACGATGCGCGCTGGAACGCCGAATATCAGATCCAGTTGCGCAGTTATGGCCCTGAGCGGTTGATTGGCTGCGAGTTGCTGCCTGCGCGCTACGATCGCGTAACCGAGGCTTTCGGTGGAGCGGGCGCGTTTGTCGAACAGGCGGACGACGTAAAAGACGCGATGGAACAGGCGCAGGCAGCGCATGGCTCGAAGCTGCCAGCATGCGTGAACATCATGATCGAAGGTGTGGCGGCTCCGTCTTTCAAGAGCCGCGCCAGCTAGCCCACAATGGAGCACCGCCGTCAGATGCTCATATCAGACGGCGCGTGCCAGGAGTTAATGCTGCTTGAGCGCCAGGAACGCTGCTGTTGCGAATATTGCAAGAGCGCTAAACAGGAAAAAAGGCGGGAACGAGAGGTTGAGAACTAAAAAATTTTTCGGTCCATGATTTGTTGGCTCTCATTCTCAGATGCGGTGGGATATTGCCTCGGTTTTTCGCCTTCCAGAGGCCTCGCGTTATGCGGCTGAATGTGAGGATCCGTCGCTCGAACTAAATTAGGAATCTCACTAATTTTACATAATATAATTTAGCGAAGTTTTTGTTGTAGGAGCTATATCCTAATGTCGTGTTCTGGCTATTTACAGATGTCGTGTTTTTGACCACTGGCATGCTGGTCGGCTCGTGCGAACTGCGGAGCCAGCCATGCGACCAGGCGAACTGGTGACACTG
>NZ_JAYMSC010000047.1:0-53448 GCF_038900775.1 Paraburkholderia sp. JHI869 | reverse complement strand
GTGCACCGTGCACCGCAGCCGAAGCCGCTCGCGCACCCGCCATCGCCGCGGCCATGGCAGGCCGGGCATGGTTCGGTTCAGCGCGCCACGGCGCCTTGGGGTGCGCGGGGACGCCATGCGCGCTCGCCATCTCTGACGCGGCGTTCGTACTGCGCGCCGGCTGGCGGCGTGCTTCGCCGAGCGGCGCGCCTTGCTGCAACGGCGCACGCGGTGGCTCCATCGGTGCGCGCGACGTACCTGCGGGCGGCGTTTGCACTGGCGCACGCGTGCCGCGCAGCCAGTCGGCGGCTGCGGTCGGCTCGGTGCGCGCCCATGCCGTGGCGGGATCGGCGGGGCCACGCAAGCCCGGTTCGGCCCGCCACGAAGCTGTATCCGCAAAAGCGTCCTGTGCGGCGACGGCAGTCGACGCTGCGCCAAGTCCCGCAGCCATCGCTCCTGCCGTACGCGAACTATCGCGATTGTCGCGACCGTCGCGACCCTCGCGCGCTGGCGGGCGCCAGATCGTCGGCCGCTTGCGGCGCGCGCTGTCACCCGGCATCGGCGGCGTAATGGTTGCGGCGCTATGCGCGGGAAGTCCTTCCTCGGCCGCGGCGCGGCGGCTGCGGCGCTCGCGGCGCGGGCTGTCTTCGGTCTCGCGTGCGGCGCGGATGTTCAGGCCGAGCCCGAGCGAGATGTCGGCCCAGGCGAGGAATTCGCGCCAATGGAAGTCGAGCAGCCACGGCAAGCTCACGAGGAAAAGCGCCGTCATCGCGAGCGGCGCGGCCACGTGGCCGATGAGCTTGCCGAGCCCGCCCGCAAGCGCATGGCCGAGCGCGTCGAAACCGGCGATGTCGAGAAGCGTCGCCTCGAGCGCGCAGCTCGCCACGAGCACGCCAATGAAGCCGAGCCAGAGCCGGATCGTGCCTGGGCCGCGCAGGCCTGCGCCGCCCGGCAGCACGGACTTGACGAGACGCCAGATCAGAGGGATGAACCAGACGGCCGAAATGCCGAACCAGCCAGGAACTACCGTGTGCATGCCAAAGATGTACGTAGAGAAGGTGTGCGACGTGTGGAGTGTAACCGCTCGGCCCCTGCGCGCCGCCATCCACTTGAGGACGGTGTTGCGCGCGGCACGGCGAGCGTTGCGCGCCCGACACGCCAAAGACCCGGCGCGCGGCGCTTTGGTTCGCGCGCAACAAAAAAAGAGCCGCGCCGGGCAAGGGCGCGGCGGCTGATGCGCGCAGCGTTCACTGCGCCGGTTTGGCGTCGGAGGCGGCGCCGGGCGCTGCATCCGGCTTGGCGCCAGGCTCGGCGCTTTGCTCGGCGAAAGTCAGGCGGTCGCCGTTTTCGAGCACGAGAAAGAGCGATTGCGGATGGCGCATCTGCACGCCCGAGCGCGTGATATGCGAGAGCGCCTCCAGATAGGCGCCCTCGATGTCGCCACCCGCGCCGATGCACGCCATGCGCGTGCCGCCGAGCTGGCTGAACGACAGCAGGCCGTTCTTGAGCGTATAGGCGCCGAAATAGCGGTTGCAGCCCGAGAAGCCGCTTGCGCGGCGCTGGCCGCTCTCGGTCGAGAGGTCGAGCGTGATGGGGCGGGCGTCGGGGTTTTCGGTGTTGCCGGCGTCGGCGTTCGGGCCCGGCAGGGCGCGCAACGTGCCGTCGGCGCGCTTCCATTCCGTGAGCTGCCAGTGCGTGTTGTCGAGCAACTGCGTCGTGGCGGGGTTGAACGGATCGGGCAGCGGCGCGGAGGCGTCCGTGTGCACCGGCAGCTTGCACGCGCATACCAGCAGGGCAGCCGCGAGCATCGCCGTGCGCGAGGTCAGCTTGCGCGCGAATACGCCTCGGGCAGGGCGCAAATTCACGCGCGCACTCTGGCTTGGCGCCTGGCTCGGCATCTGGCTCCGCGTTTGGCTGTTATGCATCGCATCGTTCCTCGTAATCAACGAAGGCGTAAGCGTAACGCACCGCGCTGCAGCATGCGAGCGCAAACGTGCGTGCGGCGCCCTTGAACTGAGCCGCCGCCGGCGCCCCAGCGCGCCTCGCTGCGGCAATGCCGCGTGTTAACATCGGCGCTCTCACGCAATTGCGCATTACCGTCATCATTCTGGAGACATCATGCAAACCCGCCCCCGCATCGGCACGCCGCTTTCCGCTTCCGCCACCCGTGTCATGCTGCTCGGCGCGGGCGAGCTTGGCAAGGAAGTGATCATCGCGCTGCAGCGTCTTGGCGTTGAGGTGATCGCCGTCGATCGTTACGAAAACGCGCCCGGCCATCAGGTTGCGCATCGCGCGCACGTGATCGATATGGCCGATCCCAAGGCGCTGCGCGCGCTCATCGACGCCGAACGCCCGCATCTCGTTGTCCCCGAAATCGAAGCGATCGCCACCGACGCGCTCGCCGAAGTCGAAGCCGAAGGCGTCGCCGAGGTGATCCCCACCGCGCGCGCCGCGCAGCTCACGATGAACCGCGAGGGCATCCGCCGCCTCGCTGCCGAGGAACTCGGCCTCGCCACGTCGCCCTACGCGTTCGCCGATTCGCTCGACGAGCTGAAGGCGGGCGTCGCCAAGGTCGGCTATCCGTGCGTGGTCAAGCCGGTGATGTCGTCGTCGGGCAAGGGGCAGTCGGTCGTGCGCAGCGACGCCGACGTCGAGCGCGCCTGGGAATATGCGCTCGCGGGCGGCCGCGTGAATCGCGGGCGCGTGATCGTCGAGGGCTTCATCAACTTCGACTATGAAATCACGCAGCTCACCGTGCGCGCCATCGATCCGGCGAGCGGCCAGGTGCAAACGTACTTCTGCGATCCGATCGGCCACCTCCAGGTGGACGGCGACTACGTCGAATCGTGGCAGCCGCAGCCGATGAGCGCAAAGGCGCTCGAGCGCTCGCGCGAGATCTCGCACAAGGTGACCGAGGCGCTGGGCGGGCGTGGCCTGTTCGGCGTCGAGCTGTTCGTGCGTGGCGACGAGGTGTGGTTCTCGGAAGTGAGCCCGCGTCCGCACGACACGGGGCTCGTCACGCTCGCCTCGCAACGTTTCTCCGAGTTCGAACTGCACGCGCGCGCGATCCTCGGTCTGCCGGTCGATACGACGGCGCGCGGTCCGGGCGCATCGGCCGTGATCTACGGCGGCATGGACGCGCGCGGCATCGCGTTCGAGGGCGTCGCTCAGGCGCTGGCCGTGCCGGGCGTGGACCTGCGCCTCTTCGGCAAGCCCGAGAGCTTCGTCAAGCGCCGCATGGGCGTCGCGCTCGCCACGGGCGCCGACACCGACGAGGCCCGTTCGCGCGCCCGCGAAGCGGCCGCGGCGGTGCGTCCGGTGCCGGGCGACGCCGCGCAGTAAGCGCGTAGTGATCGTATAACCGGCACGCTGCGTTGGCCGCGCGCAAGGCGGCCGTCGCTCGTGCCGGGTTATCGTGTGAGCCATCCCTTCGCGCGTGAGCCGCGTGCGACATGTGGCGTGAGGCGCGGGGGCAACGCAACACACGGAGAACACGATGATCGATGGTCGAAGCGGCGCAATCCGGTTGGCGGCAGCGTGCGGTCTTGCCGCCGCGCTCTGCGCCAGCGCGGCAAATGCGGCCCCGCTCGAAGTGCGCGACATCCAGGTGCAATCGCGCCACACGTTCAGCTACACCTGCTCGAACAGCAAGACCTTCAAGGTCACCTATCTCAACGCCGCCAATGGGCAGAGCTTCGCACTCGTGCCCGTGGACGGCCGCAAGCTCCTTTTCGTCGGCGTGATCGCCGCTTCGGGCGTGAAGTACGTCGCCGAGCGCTACACGTGGTGGACCAAGGGCCCGGGCGCGGATCTCTACGACGTCACGTCCGACGCGAGTCCGAAGCCGGTGCTCTCCGGCTGCGCGACGATCATGCGCTGACGCCGAACGCACGCTTCACAGCACATTCCGCCTTGCGGGAGTAACCTGTCGGCCTGTTCGCGAAGGCCGGCTGCCGTCCGCGCCGCCTGCCACGCTCTTGCCAACGAGGTGGTCGATGAAAGCATCGGATCTGTTCGTGAAGGCGCTGGAAGCCGAAGGCGTCGAGTATGTGTTCGGTATTCCAGGGGAAGAGAATCTCGATCTGCTCGAATCGCTGCGCCGCTCGAAGATTCGTCTGATCGTCACGCGCCACGAGCAGGCCGCGGGCTTCATGGCCGCCACTTACGGACGGCTGACGGGCCGCACCGGCGTGTGTCTGGCCACGCTCGGCCCGGGCGCCACCAACTTCGTGACCGCCGCCGCCTACGCCCAGCTGGGCGGCATGCCCATGCTGATGGTCACGGGCCAGAAGCCCATCAAGTCGAGCAAGCAGGGCCACTTCCAGATCGTCGACGTGGTGCGCATGATGGAGCCGCTCACCAAGTACGCGCGCCAGATCGTCTCCATCGGCAATATTCCGGCGCTCGTGCGCGAGGCGTTTCGCCAGGCCGAGCAGGAGCGGCCCGGCGCCGTGCATCTCGAACTGCCCGAGGATGTGGCCGACGAAGAGGGCGACGGCAAACCCATTCCCAAGAGCTTCAGCCGCCGGCCCGTGGCCGAGGAAAAGGCCGTCGCGCATGCGGTCGGGGCCATTTGCAAGGCGCGCCATCCGCTGCTCATGATCGGCGCGGGCGGAAATCGCAAGACCACGCGCAACGTGCTGCGCGAATTCGTCGACGAAACCGGCATCCCGTTCTTCACCACGCAGATGGGCAAGGGCGTGATCGACGAATCGCATCCGCTCTGGCTCGGCAACGCGACGCTCTCGGACGGCGACTTCGTGCACCGCGCGATCGAGCACGCCGACTGCATCATCAATGTCGGCCACGACGTGATCGAGAAGCCGCCATTCTTCATGCGCAGCGCGGAAGAGAAAACCGTCATCCACGTGAATTTTCTCGGCGCGGAAGTCGATCCCGTGTATTTCCCGCAGATCGAGGTGGTGGGCGACATCGCCAACGCCGTTTGGCAGCTCAAGGAGAGCCTGAAACCGCGCGAGCACGCGTGGGACTTCACGCGCTTCGAGGAGATCAAGCGCCATTTCGAGGCGCATCTCGCCAAGGGCCAGCACGACGAGCGTTTTCCGATGTATCCGGTGCGGCTCGTGCACGACGTGTACGGCGCGATGCCGGAAGACGGCATCCTGTGCCTCGACAACGGCATGTACAAGATCTGGTTCGCACGCTACTACCGAGCACGGGAGCCCAATTCGATCCTGCTCGACAACGCGCTCGCCTCGATGGGCGCGGGGCTGCCGTCGGCCATCGCCACGAAGATCGTGCATCCGCAGCGCAAGGTCGTGGCGGTATGCGGCGACGGCGGGTTCATGATGAATTCGCAGGAACTGGAGACGGCGGTGCGCCTGAAGCTCGATCTCGTCGTGCTGCTGCTGCGCGACGACGCGTTCGGCATGATCCGCTGGAAGCAGGAAAACATGAATTTCCCCGACTACGGGATGACGCTGCAGAACCCCGACTTCGTCGACTATGCGCAGAGCTACGGCGCGCACGGCCACCGCGTGGGCTCGGCGGACGAATTCAAGCCGCTCGTCGAGCAGTGTCTGGCGCAATCGGGCGTGCACGTGATCGACGTGCCCATCGATTATTCGGACAACGAGCGCGTACTCAATCGCGATATCAAGCGCCTGAGCGCGCAGCTTTGACGCTGCACTTACGGAGAACCCGTCATGCTCAAACCGACCTATCCGTACTACCTGGCCAACGAGGCCGTCGCCGCCAACACCGACCTCGAAGTCACCGACAAATACAGCGGCGAAGTCGCCACGCGCGTCGCGCTTGCGGACGCGAAGGCCATCGACCAGGCCATCGCCGCAGCCGAAGCCGCCATGCCCGCCATGCGCGCGTTCCCGCCGTACAAGCGCCAGGCCGTGATTGATCATTGCGTGGCGCGCTTTCGCGAGCGCTTCGACGAGCTGGCGATGGCGCTGTGCATCGAGGCGGGCAAGCCGATCAACGATTCGCGCGGCGAGGCCACGCGCCTGATCGACACGTTCCGCGTGGCCGCTGAAGAGAGCGTGCGCATCGACGGCGAGATCGTGAATCTCGAGATTTCGGCGCGCGCAAAGGGCTATCACGGCTACGTGAAGCGCGTGCCAATCGGGCCGTGCTCGTTCATCTCGCCGTTCAATTTCCCGCTCAATCTGGCTGCGCACAAAGTCGCGCCGGCGCTTGCCGCGGGCGTGCCGTTCGTGTTGAAGCCCGCGAGCCGCACGCCGGTGGGCGCGCTCATCATCGGCGAGGTGCTGGCGGAAACCGACCTGCCCAAGGGCGCGTTCTCGATCCTGCCCGCGCACCGCGACGGCGCCGACCTCTTCACGACCGACGAGCGCTTCAAGCTACTCTCGTTCACGGGCTCGCCGGGGGTGGGCTGGGACCTCAAGAAGAAGGCCGGGAAGAAGAAAGTCGTGCTGGAACTCGGCGGTAACGCAGCCGCGATCGTCGACGGCGATCAGGGCGGCAAGCTCGATTACGTGGTCGATCGCCTGGCGTTCGGCGCGTACTATCAGTCGGGGCAGAGCTGTATCGGCGTGCAGCGCATTCTGGTGCACGCGTCGATTTACGACGCGCTGCGCGAGAAACTCATCGCCAAGGTCAAGACGCTCAAGATGGGCGACCCGAAGGACGAGTCAACCTTCGTTGGGCCGATGATCTCCGAGTCCGAGTCGAAGCGCCTCGCCGGCTGGATGGAGAGCGCGGTGCTCGCGGGCGCGAAGATCGTCGCGGGCGGCAAGGTGGACGGCGCGATGTTCGAGGCCACGCTGCTCGAAGACGTGCGCCGCGACACCGACCTCTACCGCAAGGAGGCGTTCGGGCCGGTCGCGATCCTTGAGCGTTTCGACGACTTCGGCCGTGCGCTCGAAATCGTCAACGACAGCGATTTCGGCCTGCAGGCGGGCGTATTCACGGATTCGCTCGCCAACGCGCACCGCGCGTGGGACGGCCTCGACGTGGGCGGTGTCGTGATCAACGATATTCCGTCATTTCGCGTCGATAACATGCCGTACGGCGGCGTGAAGGACTCGGGCCTCGGGCGCGAGGGCGTGCGCTACGCGATCGAGGACATGACCGAGCTGCGGTTGATGGTGATGCGCGAGACGTGGTGAGGCGCGGTCGTATAAAAAGGGCGCGATGATTCGTCGCATGGCGCACGAGGTTTTCTCGTGCGCAGCGTTGCAGAACACTTGGCCTGCTGCCATAGGGATTTATGCCAAGGTGCTACAATACCGGCCTTTCGGCCCTTTGCGCCTGCCGCAGAGGGCGGGCAGCAAGCAGGTAGCAAGCCGCCCCGACGCTTGCTGGATTGGCCTGAAAAGCCGATCGAGCCGTTTTGACAAATCCGGTGCGCGCGCCAGTCGATAGACCGGGCGGCGCCGGAACCATCTGGAATCGAGCGAGTCTGGCCGGGTTGAACCCGAGCGAGCGCGGCGATGGAGCCAGCGCCCCGTCCCCGGCAGATTTTCTCGTCGTCCACGGGCCATCCCGGGCCATCCGTTTGCCGGGAGGCCCTCGCGGGCGTGTGTTCCGCCCGTCGCAGCAGGGCGCCTTGCATCTTGTCAGGCGCCTTTGCATCGACCTGCAATGCCCAGCAGTGACCTTTTGAGGCGCTCCCGCGCCTTGCGCGAATAGCGCCTTTATAGCGAAGCCACCATGTCCGACACAGCCGTCACGCCCAGCACTGCGAACTTTGACCAGTTTGGTCTGGCCCCCGAAATTCTCAGGGCCATCAAGGAGCAGGGCTACACGACGCCCACGCCGATCCAGGCGGAGGCGATTCCCGTGGTGCTCACGGGCCGCGACGTGCTGGCTGCAGCGCAGACTGGCACGGGCAAGACGGCGGGCTTCTCGCTGCCGATCCTGCAACGCCTCTTGCCGATGGCGAGCACGAGCGCCTCGCCCGCACGCCATCCCGTGCGCGCGCTGATACTCACGCCTACGCGCGAGCTGGCGGACCAGGTCGCCAACAACGTGCGCACCTACGCGCAGCACACGCCGCTGCGCAGCGCGGTGGTGTTCGGCGGCGTCGACATGAATCCGCAGTCCGACGAGCTGCGCCGCGGCGTGGAAATCCTGATCGCGACGCCTGGCCGTCTGCTCGACCACGTGCAGCAAAAGACCACGAACCTGGGTCAGGTGCAGATGCTCGTGCTCGACGAAGCCGACCGCATGCTGGACATGGGCTTCCTGCCCGACCTGCAGCGCATCCTGAACCTGCTGCCGAAGGAGCGCCAGACGCTCTTGTTCTCGGCCACGTTCTCGGGCGAAATCAAGAAGCTTGCCGCGACCTATCTGCGCTCGCCGCAGACCATCGAAGTCGCGCGCAGCAACTCCACCGCGACCAACGTCACCCAGGTCGTGTACGAAGTTGCCGAAGGCGACAAGACCGGCGCGGTCGTTCAGTTGATCCGCGACCGGGGCCTGAAGCAGGTGATCGTGTTCTGCAACAGCAAGATCGGCGCGAGCCGCCTCGCGCGCCAGATCGAAAAGCAGGGCATCGTCGCGGCGGCGATTCACGGCGACCGTTCGCAGAACGAGCGCATGCAGGCGCTCGACGCCTTCAAGCGCGGCGAAATCGAAGCGCTCGTGGCGACCGACGTGGCCGCGCGCGGCCTCGACATCGCCGAGTTGCCCGCCGTCATCAACTTCGACCTGCCGTTCAACGCCGAAGACTACGTGCACCGTATCGGCCGCACGGGCCGCGCGGGCGCCTCGGGTGACGCGCTGTCGCTGTGCAGCCCGAACGAGAAGAAGCAGCTCGCCGATATCGAGAAACTCATCAAGCGTCCGCTGACCGTGGAGCGCCTCGTGGTCGACGTGCCGGTGCCGCATCACGAAGGTGGCAGCCGCCGCCGCGAGCGCGACGGCCATGAAAGCCGCGAAGGCCGCGGTGAACGTGGCGAGCGCGGCACGCACCGCCGCGCGGCGTCGTTCGACCGCCCGCATCATCATCGTTCGCAGCCCGTCGACGACTTTTTCCTGAAGCCTTACGAGCCTTCGGCGAATGCGCGTAGCAAGGCCGAAGACAAGCCCGCTAACGCCGCGCCGCAAAAACAGCAGTCGAAGCAGCCGCTCGCGGCGCTGCTCGGCGGACTCGGCGCGTCGTGGCGCAACAAGCCGACGTCGTCTTCGTCGAGCTGAGTTTGAGCGCGAGATCGTCGCGCAACACAGAAAAAACGGCATGTCGCTCCTGGCGGCATGCCGTTTTTGTTTATGCGGCCGGCAATTTATGCAATTGCGCGAGCCGCCGCTTCCACGCATCGATCGCGTCTAGCTGGAACGCTTTGAGCGTCGTGGGCGCGCGGTCGTGCAATTCGAGGTCCAGGTGTCGCGCCGCGGCCATCAGCGCGTCAAGCGGGCGTGACGCGTCAAGCGCCTGCGCGCCGGTCTGCTTCGAGAGTTTTTCCCCTTGCGCGTTCGTGACGACAGGCACGTGCAGATACGCGGGCGTTGGCACGCCAAGACACTGCTGGAGCCAGATCTGCCGCGCCGTTGAGTCGAGCAGGTCCGCGCCGCGCACCACATGCGTGATGCGCTGTTCGGCGTCGTCCACGACTACGGCGAGCTGGTAGGCCCACTGGCCGTCCGCGCGCAGCAGCACGAAATCGCCGACTTCGGTCGCGAGGTCCTGGTGCTGCGGGCCTTGCCAGCGATCGTCGAAGCGGATCAGTGGGGAATGGCCATGCGCTTCGGCAGGCTCGTCCGCGTTTTCGTGATCAGGCACGCGCAGCCGCCACGCGCGCGCGGGCTTGCCGTGCAGGCCGTCGCGGCAGGTGCCCGGATAGATCAGCGTGGTATTGCGTTGGTGCACGCGCAGTTGCGAATCCGCGATTTCCTTGCGCGTGCAGCCGCACGGATAGACGTGGCCGGAAGCGATCAACCGGTCGAGCGCCGCGCGGTACAGATCGGTGCGGCGGCTCTGCCATTCGGGTGCTTCGTCGGCGTGAAAGCCGAAGGCCGCAAGCGTCGCGAGTATGTCCCCGGCCGCGCCCGGCACGGTGCGCGGGCCGTCGATGTCCTCCACGCGCACGAGCCATGCGCCGCCATGCGCTCGCGCATCGAGCCAGCTCGCGAGCGCCGAAACGAGCGAGCCGAAGTGCAGCGGGCCAGTGGGCGAGGGCGCGAAGCGCCCGCGATACCCTTGCAGCGATGCGCTCACGCGCGCGGCTTAAGCGGCAGCCTGGGCCGCTGGCGTTGCACCCGCCGCGCTTGCGCGCTCCGGATGGCACGCCGGGCAGCTCTTGCCCGCCTCATAGAGCGGCGAAGCCTGCTCTTGCGCCGTGACGACGGCGCGGCACGCGAAGCACTGGACGGTGTCCGTCGCTTCGAGCTGCGGATTGAGCGCGGTGCGCTGGTCGAACACGAAGCAATCGCCGTTGTAGTGCGCGCCGCCCACTTCCTCGAAGTACTTGAGAATGCCGCCTTCGAGCTGATACACGTGCTCGATGCCCACTTCCTTCATGTGGATGGCCGCCTTTTCGCAGCGAATGCCGCCCGTGCAGAACGACACGACCGTCTTGCCTTCGAGGTCGGCGCGGTTCGCCTCGATCACGCCGGGGAATTCGCTGAACTTGTCGATGCGGTAGTCGAGCGCCTTGTCGAACGTGCCGACGTCGATTTCGAACGCGTTGCGCGTATCGAGCATGACGACGGGGCGACCATCGTCGTCGAAGCCGCGGTCGAGCCATTCCTTGAGCACGACCGGCGCCACGGAAGGCGCGCGGCCTTCTTCGGGGCGGATTGCGGGCTTCTTCATCGTGATGATCTCGCGCTTCAGGCGCACGAGCATGCGGTTGAAGGGCCGCGTTTCGGAAAAGCTTTCCTTGAACCGCAGCGTCGCGAACTTGCCCTCGAAGAGCGGATCGTGGTTGATGTAGTCCATGAAGGCGCGCACGTTGCCTTCATCGCCGGCAACGAACAGGTTGATGCCTTCCGGCGCGAGCAGGATCGTGCCCCGCAAATCGAGCGATTGGCAGCGCTCGAGCACGAGCGGACGCCACTCGGCGGTCTTCTCGAGCGTGGCGAACTGGTAAGCGGAGAGATTGAGGATACGCATGGTGCAACTGGAAAGGCGCTAAAAAAGCGCGTGAAACCGGAGCCGGGCGCGCGTGCTAGCTGGCAACTTCCGGCCCCACGAAAACGGCAATTGGGGCAGGGCGCGCGGCGGGCGCAATCCGCTATTATCCCTCAATCGCGCCTCGCGCCGCCTGCGGCGTAGTCGACACGCTGTGCAGCGGCCCTGCGCTCGCTCAAGGTCTTGTCCAGACAGCTAACGTCGCGAGCGAGCGCCGAAAATCGCGTGCCCCTGAAGGTACAATGACGGCCATGTCAGATCCCCGCTTCGTCCATCTCCGCGTCCATTCCGAATTCTCGATTGCCGACGGCATCGTGCGCCTCGACGACCTCGTCAAGGCGGCGGCCAAAGACGGCCAGGGCGCGCTCGCGCTCACCGACCTCGGCAACGCATTCGGCCTCGTCCGTTTCTACACCGAAGCCCGTGGCAAAGGGGTCAAACCCATTGCCGGCTGCGACGTCTGGATCACGAATCCCGACGACCGCGACAAGCCTTCGCGCCTTCTGCTGCTGGTGAAGGACAAGCGCGGCTACCTGAATCTGTGCGAGCTGCTTTCCAAGGCGTGGCTCACGAACCAGTATCGTGGCCGCGCGGAAGTCGACGTTGCGTGGCTCGAAGAAGGTCTGGCCGAGGGTCTCCTCGCGATCTCGGGTGCGCAACAGGGCGACGTGGGTCTCGCGCTCGCGGCAGGCAACGCCGAAAGCGCAAAGCGCCATGCGCAGCGCTGGGCGAAGCTGTTTCCGAACGCGTATTACATCGAGTTGCAGCGCTGCGGCCAGCCCGGCGGCGAGCCATATGTCGAGCAGGCGGTGGCGCTCGCATCGCAACTGAAGCTGCCGGTCGTCGCCACGCACCCCATGCAGTTCATGACCGACGAGGAATACACCGCGCACGAAGCGCGCGTGTGCATCTCGGAAGGCGATATCCTCGCGAATCCGCGCCGCCAGAAGCGCTTCACGACCGATCAGCGTTTTCGCACGCAGGAAGAAATGGCCGCGCTTTTCGCGGACATTCCCTCGGCGATCGCGAACACCATTGAAATTGCCAAGCGCTGCAATCTCACGCTCGAACTCGGCAAGCCGAAGCTGCCGCTCTTCCCGACGCCCGACGGCATGTCGCTCGACGACTACCTCGTGCAGCTTTCGCGAGAAGGCCTCGAAAAGCGCCTCGTGCAGCTTTATCCGGACGCGGCCGAACGCGAGCAGGAGCGCGCGCGCTACAACGAGCGTCTCGAATTCGAGTGCGGAACCATCATCAAGATGGGCTTCCCGGGCTACTTCCTGATCGTTGCGGACTTCATCAACTGGGCGAAGAACAACGGCGTGCCGGTGGGCCCAGGCCGGGGTTCGGGCGCGGGCTCGCTGGTCGCGTACGCGCTCGGTATTACCGACCTCGATCCGCTGCGCTACAACCTGCTGTTCGAGCGTTTCCTGAATCCGGAACGCGTGTCGATGCCCGACTTCGACATCGACTTCTGCCAGCACGGGCGCGACCGCGTCATTCAGTACGTGAAGGAAAAGTACGGCGCCGACGCGGTTTCACAGATCGCGACCTTCGGCACCATGGCCGCGAAGGCCGCGGTGCGCGACATCGGCCGCGTGCTCGACCTCGGCTACAACTTCACCGACGGCGTGGCCAAGCTCATTCCGTTCAAGCCGGGCAAGCACGTCACGATTGCTGACGCGATGAAGGAAGAGCCGCTCCTTCAGGAGCGCTACGACAACGAAGACGAAGTGCACCAGCTGCTCGACCTCGCGCAGCTCGTGGAAGGTCTCACGCGTAACGTGGGCATGCACGCGGGTGGCGTGCTGATCGCGCCGGGCAAGCTCACCGACTTCTGCCCGCTCTACACGCAGGGCGACGAAAGCGGCGTCGTGAGCCAGTACGACAAGGACGACGTGGAAGCCGTCGGCCTCGTGAAGTTCGACTTCCTGGGACTGACGACGCTGACGATTCTCGACTGGGCCGAGCGCTATATCCGCATGCTCGATCCGTCGAAGAAGGACTGGTCGCTCGCGCAAGTGCCGCTCGACGACGCGCCGTCGTTCCAGATTCTCAAGAAAGCGAATACGGTCGCCGTGTTCCAGCTGGAAAGCCGCGGCATGCAGGGCATGCTGAAAGACGCGCAGCCCGACCGCTTCGAGGACATCATCGCGCTCGTGGCGTTGTATCGTCCGGGCCCGATGGACCTGATCCCGAGCTTCTGCGCGCGTAAGCACGGCCGCGAAGTGGTGGAGTATCCCGATCCGCGCGTCGAACCTGTTCTGAAAGAGACCTACGGCATCATGGTCTACCAGGAGCAGGTGATGCAGATGGCGCAGATCATCGGCGGCTATTCGCTTGGCGGCGCCGACTTGCTGCGTCGCGCGATGGGCAAGAAGAAGCCCGAGGAAATGGCCAAGCACCGCGAGATTTTCGCGGAAGGCGCGGCGAAGAACGGCCTCACGCGCGAGAAGGCGGACGAGACCTTCGACTTGATGGAGAAGTTCGCGGGCTACGGCTTCAACAAGTCGCACGCGGCCGCTTACGCGCTGCTCGCTTATCACACGGCGTGGCTCAAGGCGCACCATCCGGCGGAATTCATGGCGGCGAATATGTCGCTCGCCATGGACGACACCGACAAGGTGAAGATCCTCTTCGAGGACTGCCTGACCAACAAGATGGTCGTGCTGCCGCCGGACGTGAACGCCTCGGCGTACCGCTTCGAGCCGGTACCCGACGCTAACGTGGCCGAAGGCAAGCGCTCGCGCACGATCCGCTACGGTCTTGGCGCGATCAAGGGCAGCGGCCAGAACGCCATCGAAGAAATCTTGCGCGCGCGTGCAGAGGGTGGTCCGTTCAAGGACCTGTTCGACTTCTGCGAGCGCATCGACCGCCGTCTCGTGAATCGCCGCACGATCGAAGCGATGATTCGCGCGGGCGCGTTCGACACGATTCACGCAAACCGCGCCCAACTGCTCGCCTCCGTACCGATGGCAATGGAAGCCGCCGATCAGGCAAGCGCCAACGCCATGCAAGCGGGCCTCTTCGATATGGGCGACGCGCCGCTCGCCGCGCACGAACTGGTCGATGAGCCCGCGTGGGGCGAAAAGCGCAAGCTGCAGGAAGAGAAGGCGGCGCTCGGTTTCTACCTTTCGGGCCATCTCTTCGACGCCTACAAGGACGAAGTGCGCCGCTTCGTGCGCCAGAAGATCGGCGAGCTGAAGGAAGGGCGCGACAAGCTGATTGCGGGCGTGATCGCTTCGTTGCGCACGCAAATGACCCAGCGCGGCAAGATGCTGATCGCGCTGCTCGACGACGGTACCGGCCAGTGCGAGGTGACCGTGTTCAACGAGCAGTTCGAAGCGCACAAGGCGCTCTTCAAGGAAGACGAGTTGCTCGTCGTGCAGGGCGGGGCGCGCAATGACGCGTTCACGGGTGGCATTCGCTTCACCGTGGATACGGTGATGGATCTTGAGCGCGCGCGCAGCCGCTACGCGCAGGCCGTGAAGCTGCAGATGAACGGCAATGCCAATGCAGGCGCACTGCGCTCGGTGCTCGAAGCGTATCGCGCGAAGCCCGACGACTCGCTGCCGGCGCCTGCCACGGAAACGCGCGGCCGCGGCGGCTTCGGTCGCGATCGCGGCGAGCGTGCGCAAGCGGTCATTCCGAACGGGCTCGCGGTGCAGATCGCTTACCGCAACGATCGGGCGGAAGGTGAGGTGCGTCTGGGCGACGCCTGGCGCGTCAAGCCCACCGATGACTTGCTCGCCGCGCTGCGCGGCGAATTTGCGGGCAGCGAGATCGAGATCGTTTACTGACGGGAAAGGGTGGCGGGCGGCATGGAGGTTTTCGTGCCGCCGTGCCCGCAGTGCGCGTTCAACTCGCGAGTTCGGCCAGACCGCGTTCGGCGCGCACGGTGCCATCCGCGATGCGCACCTTCACCCGTTCCTCGTTGGAGCTAGCCTGCGAGCGCGGTTGCTCGCGGTGCCACAGGTGGAAGATTTCCGTGGCATAGGCGCCGAGCTTGCGGTGCACGCCGCCATTGGCGAGCCGCGCCACAAAATCGGCGTCCTCGTGCCCCCAGCCGGTGAAGCTAGTGTCGAATCCGTTCACGCGCTCGACGTCGCTGCGCCAGGCGCTCATGTTGCAGCCCTTGATGCCGCGCCACTTGAACTGCTCGATCACACGCCAGTTGCGATCCGGCAGCTTCACGAAGAGAGGCGCGATCTTGTTGACGTGGCCAGCGAGGCGTTGCTGCACCCAGAAGCCGAAGCCTTTGTCCGCAAGCGGAATCGTCTGGCCGATCACCTGCTGCGTGAGCGCTTCGTCGAGCAGGATGCGGCTGCCGGTGATGATGGCGCGCTCGCTCGCGAGCTGCCGGTGGCGCGCAACGAAATCGTGCTGCGCCACGCAGTCGCCATCGAGAAAGATCAGGTAATCGCCGCGGGTCTGCGCGATGCCCTTGTTGCGGATTTCGGCGAGGCGAAAGCCATCGTCCGGGTGCCACACATGCTCCATGCGCACCGGGCTCGACGCCGCGCAGCGCTCCACGGTCTCGCGGGTCGCGTTGGCCGAGCCGTCGTCGGCGACGATGATTTCGTAGTGCGTGTCGGACTGTGCGCTCAGGCTGGCGAGCACCCGTTCGAGCGCATCGGGCCGGTTATAGGTGCTGACGATCACCGAAACCAGCATGTCGCGGCGCGCGTTCATCGGCTCTCCGGTGCGGCGTCGCGGGCTTTGGCGGCGGCGGTCTGCTGTGTCTCGATGAGCATGAGCTTCAGGTAGCGGTAGTAGGTGCCTTCGGCGTTGGAGATCGCCAGCACGAAGCCCATCTTGCCGTCGAGAAAGCCGCGCTGGATGATCCAGCTGCGCACGAAAGACCAGAAGCCGTGGAGCAGCGCCTTGCGCAGGCCGCCGCGCTTGCCGCGCGCCGCGCCCTGGGTCGCGCCGTAGGTCGAATAGCTGTCGATCTTGCCGAGCACTTCCGAGAAGTCGCGGAAGCTGTAGTGAATCAGCGCCTGAGTGAGCGTGCCGACGCGCGCCTCGGGCGCGGCGATCACGCGTTCGTGCACGAGGTCATTTGAGAAGCGCGCCGCGTCGCGGCGAAAGAGCCGCGTCACATAGTCGGGCGACCAGCCCGAGTGACGGATCCACTTGCCGCAGTAATTCGACTGGCGGGGCAAGCGGAACAGGTCGGCGCCGCTCGCCTTCACGCTTGCGAGGATCTCGTCGCGCAGCGCGGGGGAGACGCGTTCGTCGGCGTCGAGCGAGAGGATCCAGGGGCCGCGGGCCGTGTCGAGCGCGCGCTGCTTTTGCGGTCCGAAGCCGGGCCAGTCGGTTTCGACGACCGTTGCGCCGAACTCGCGGCAGATGGCCTGAGTGCCGTCCGTGCTGCCCGAGTCGAGCACGACGATTTCGTCGACCCAGCCGTGCACGGATGCGAGGCAGTCGCGAATATCGTGTGCTTCGTTTTTGACGATGACGATGACACTGATCGCATCGGGTTTGGCGCTGTCGTTCATCGGCGCTGGCTCGCGATGGCTGGAAGAAGGTGAAGAAGGTGGGAGCCGGCTGGCGCTGGCCTTGCTTTCGGAGCGCACTTCGCGCGCAAGCTCGCAGTGAACTGAATGCGCACGCGTTCGAGCCCCGAAGCCGAATCGCTGAGTATATACAAAAACGCCGGCGGCTACGAAACCGCCCCGGCGGAAGGCCCGGCGGGGCGGATACATCGCCTCCTGGGCCGAACGTTTACAATGGCGTACCTGTTTGCCAGGGGGCGGGCAGATTACCCGCATTTTTTTCGAGGAAATTTTGGGCGAGAGATCAACCTTGAGCAAGCCGATCGGCTCCGACACCAAGTCGTCGCCGGTTGTCATTGGCCGGCGGCTGTGGCCGTATGTGAAGCCGCTTATGTGGGTGCTCCTCGCAGGCGTGCTAGCCATGGCAGTGGTGGCCGCCACCGAAGCCGGCATTCCCGCGCTGCTCAAGCCGCTGCTCGATCACGGCTTCGGCACGCGCGGCGACCCGAAAGCGAGATGGCTGGTGCCGATCGCGGTGATTGGCCTCGCGCTCGTGCGCGGCCTCGCGCAATACGCTTCCGGTTACCTGCTGCAATACGTGTCGAACCGCGTGCTGCTCGCGCTGCGGCTCAAGATGTTCGAGCGCATGATTCACGCGAGCGTCGGCTTCTTCCAGCGCGAAACCGCGAGCACGGTCATCAACGCGATCGTGTTCGAGGTCAACCAGATTCTCGGCGTGCTGCTCGGCGTGCTGGTCACGCTCGTGCGCGACTCGCTCACCGTGATCTTCCTGCTCGGCTACCTGTTCTATCTGAACTGGCGGCTCACCTTGATCGTCGCGGTGCTGCTGCCGGCTATCGGCTGGCTCGTCAGCAAGATCAACCGGCGTCTGCGCCGGCTGAACCGAGAGCATCAGATGCTCACGAACGACCTGTCCTATATCGTCGAGGAGACGGTTGGCGGCTACAAGGTCGTCAAGGTTCACAACGGCGAGAAATACGAGAAGGATCGCTTTGGCGAAATGAGCCGCCGCCTGCGCGGCTACCAGATGCGCATGACGGTGTCGGGCGGTCTCGCGCAGCCGCTCACGCAGTTCCTTGCTTCGATCGCGCTGGCGATCGTCATCACCATTGCGGTCGTGCAGGCCTCGAACGACCAGACGACGGTGGGCGGCTTTGTGGCGTTCGTCACGTCGATGCTGCTCGTGATCTCGCCGCTCAAGCACCTGATCGACGTGAACCAGCCGCTGCAGCGCGGCATGACCGCGGCTGAGCTGATTTTCGGTCTGATCGACGAGCCGCCCGAGCCCGTGGGCGGCGGCTTGCCGCTCGAACGCGCGCGCGGCGAGGTGGAGTTCCGCGACGTGTCGTTTGCCTACGGCGCGAGCCATCGCGTGACGCTCGACCACGTATCGTTCCGCATCAGTCCCGGCGAAATGGTGGCGCTCGCCGGTCCGTCGGGCAGCGGCAAGACCACGCTCGTGAATCTGTTGCCACGCTTTTTCGATCCGAGCGGTGGCCAGGTGATGGTCGACGGCGTTTCGATCGCCGATTACGACGTGCATGCGCTGCGCAACCAGATCGCGATGGTGAGCCAGGACGTGGTGCTGTTCAACGACACGGTCGCGAACAACGTCGCCTATGGCCAGACGGCCGACCGCGAGCGCGTGGAGCGCGCGCTGCGCGCCGCGAACCTGTGGGAGACGATTTCGGCGCTGCCCGAAGGCGTGGACACGCTGATCGGCGACAACGGCATGAAGTTCTCGGGCGGCCAGCGCCAGCGCCTGGCGATCGCCCGCGCGATCTACAAGGATGCGCCGATCCTGATTCTCGACGAAGCGACCTCGGCGCTCGATTCGGAATCGGAGCGCCATGTGCAGGCGGCGCTCGAAACGCTGATGCGCGGGCGCACGACGCTCGTGATCGCGCACCGCCTCTCGACGATCGAGCGCGCGAACCGCATCCTCGTGATGGATGGCGGCCATATTGTCGAATCGGGCACGCACCAGGAACTGCTCGCGAAGGGCGGCATGTACGCGCACCTGCACAAGATCCAGTATCAGCAGAGCGCGGCCTGATCCTTCGGGGCGATCACGCGGCGCGCGAGTTCAAGCGCGCCGCGGTCGTGAAGCCAGGCCCGCGCGTGGCGTGGGCTCAGGCAGCTGCGTTAGGGGCGATCAGGCGGCCGCAGGCGCGGCCGCGGGGGCATGCGCCGCGAGTTGGCGCAGCACCGCGCCAACGACCTGCGCGGGGGCGATGGTGTCCACGGTGCCGCTGCCCCGCAGGCCGATGGATCGGCAGGCTTTGGTCAAGCGCAGGTAGGGCGGCTCCTCGCGCCTGAAGAGCGAGACGCTGGGCGTGCCGGTGGTATGGGCGACGTGCATCAGGCCGCCGTCCGCGCCGACGAACAGTTCGGCGTGCGCAACGATCTCGCGCGCCTGAAGGAACGCGAGCTTGCCGGTCAGCGAGCGGATGCGCACGTTGGCGGGCGCGCTCGCGCACAACCGATCCGCGATTTGCGTGCCATTGTCCGAGCCGAGCACGACGACTTCCTTCGCGGCGCTTGCGCTGTCGTACTTGCTCAGCAATT
Source organism: Paraburkholderia sp. JHI869 (assembly GCF_038900775.1). Classification (NCBI taxonomy): domain Bacteria; kingdom Pseudomonadati; phylum Pseudomonadota; class Betaproteobacteria; order Burkholderiales; family Burkholderiaceae; genus Paraburkholderia; species Paraburkholderia sp. JHI869. The sequence goes on along the minus strand of NZ_JAYMSC010000047.1, from coordinate 34,311 downwards.
CGATGACTTCGGACCAGTGGTTGTAGGTCCGTTCTGGGTCCACGCCGCCCGCCGCGATCGCGATGAACGGACGCGCGGGCAAGAGGCCGCGCACCGAGTCGCGCGTGGCCGGCTTGCTGGCGAGATAAGGCTTGCTGATCGCGGCGAGCGTGTCGGCGTCGTGGCCGAGCGAGAACACGTCGTTGACGCTCGCAAAGCTGAAGCAGGTCTGATTGCGGTCGGGGCCGTTGAAGTGACGGAAGAGGCCCGCGTAGGGCAGCTTCGCGAAGTGCTCCGTCTTGATGCGAATCGAGGGCAGGTTGTACTCGGAGAGCAGGATCGCGTCGTAGCGGCTCGCGTCGACCTCGCGCGGGTCACCGTAGACCTTGCCGAACACGTCGTCTTCGTTGAAAAGCGGGACGAGCGACGGCAGGGCGAGCAAATCGATGCGCATGCCCAGACCCTTGAGCAGCGCGCGCCCGGCCATGTCCATCGTCGCGTCGCCGAAGTTGCGTTTGGCATAGACCCACAGGATTCGCTGCGAAGGGTCCAGATGCGCCTGTTCGAGGCGCAACTGACCATGCGCCTTCAGAAGAAGCTGCTTGTGCAGGTATTTCTTCGCGATCTTGAGGCGGCTGGTGCTGCGAAGAAACGCCTCCGGCTCGTAAGGCACGCCCGGATAGGGGATCATGCAGGACCGGGAAACGGCGCGCTCGAGCCACTTTGCTGGCGAAACCCACGAAGTGTTTGAGTTGGTCTGCTGAAACACGGGTCTGGCTATGATTCAAAATAACCTCTTATTATCACATGAAAGCTGGCCCGTGCGCCGCGCGAAGAATTGGGGTCGGTGATATCGGCGGGCACTCCGCGATGCGAACTTCTGCGGCAAGTTCGGGTGGGGGAATGTATGCGTACAATATTGCGGTTCTCGACCTATCAAATCTGACCCTTTCTAGGGCAAACCTTCATGTTCAGTATCCTGATCCCGACCTGGAATAACCTGCCGTACCTCAAGATGTGCGTCGACAGCATCCGGCGACACTCTGCGTTCGAGCACGAAATTCTTGTGCACGTCAACGACGGCAGCGACGGTACGCTCGACTGGGTCCGCGAACAGGGCATCCGCCATACGTGGAGCAAGGGGAACGTAGGCGTGTGCCTCGCCGTGAACGACGTGGCGCGCCTCGCCTCGACCGAGTGGATCCTGTTCATGAACGACGACATGTTCTGCACGCCCGGTTGGGATTCGGCCTTCGTCGACGCATTGCGCAAAATCGGCGGCGCGCCTGCGTATCTCGCCTCGCAGATCATCGAGCCGACCGACACCGGCAACGGCCTCGTGACGGTCGCGCACTTCGGCACCGGTCCAGCGGACTTCAACGAGGCGGGGCTGCTCGAATTCGCCGCGAAGATGAATACGGCCGACCGCAACGGCATCGCGCTGCAGCCGACGCTCGTGAGCCGCGAGCTCTGGCTGCGCGTGGGCGGCTACAGCATCGAGTTCGGGCCGGGCATGAGCAGCGACGACGACTTCCTGATGAAGCTCTGGCTGGTCGGCTGCCGCACGTTCCGCTCGGTTGGCGCGAGCCGGATCTACCATTTCGGCACCCGTACGACGGGACGCATCCGCCGCAATCGCGGCGGCCGCGAATTCCTCATGAAGTGGGGCGTGACGCAGCGCGATTTCAAGTACAACTACATGGCCCGCACGGCCGACGCCGCGCCGGGCACGCTTCCCAACGTGCCGCGGCCCAACTTCATGAGCCGTCTCAAGCGGGTGATGTACGCGTTCGGCCTTTACCCGACTGAAGATCTCGAAGCGTGGGAGCCCGATCTGCCCGCACAGCTTCAGCACACGGCTTCGGTGACGCAAAGCGCCACGCCGCGCCAGTCATCGCGCTAACGCCGGCCGCGCCCTGCGGCGACCGATCGCGCAGACTTTGCCTCGAATTGGAACAGTGCCTTAGGTTTCTAGGGGTTAACCCTTGGAAGCCATGAGCATACGATGCGTACATCGGTCGCATGCACATACCGTCGCACGTCGACCGCCGAAACCAATTGGAGGTCGTAACCATGAAGTCCCTGATCCAGGCCGTTGCCGTCGCCGCCGCTCTTGCCGCTGCCGCTCTTCCCACCGCGTCGTTCGCGCAGTCGCACTCGACCATCACCCGCGCCCAGGTGCGCGCCGAACTCGTGCAGCTTCAGCAAGTGGGCTACCGCGTTGGCGATGGCGACAACGCCCATTATCCCGAAGCGATCCAGGCCGCTCAGGCGAAGGTCGCCGCATTGAATGGCGCAAACAGCGGCTACGGCGGCGTGGCGAACGCCTCGCAATCGGGCGGCCGCGCCACGGTTTCGCCTGAAGACTGGAACGCGATGTACTCGCGCTAAGCCATCGCGGCGTGCGTGTTTTTTTTTGAAGTGCGCGAAGGGAAGGGGATACGTCAGACAGCGCGAGGCGCTTCGGCTTCGTTGCCCGCCGGTTCTGCGGCGTACGACGTTTCCTCGAGCTGCGCGAGCAGCGTGCGGGCTTGCACGAGCGTGTCGCTCTTCATCGGCTGGAACGCGAAGTGCAGCGACTTTTCAAGCTTCGCGAAGTTGCGCCGCGTGCTGCGCGTGTAGGCGGGATCGTAGTGCTGCTCGACGAGCATCGAGTAAAGCTCCGCCCTTCGATCCTCGTCGAGCAGCTTGCACCACGATTCGATACGCTCGCGCCCGTGCAGCGGCGTGAGCTTGTTCAGTTGCTCGCGGAAATACTCGCGCTCGCTGAACAAATGTCCGTACTCCTCGAGCAGCAAGTCGATCCGTTCCTCGCGCGCCACATCGAGTACGACGCAAGGCGCGGCGTGCAGACGTTCCACGAGCGCGGGCGGCAGCGTAATGACGCCGATGCGCCGGCTCTCCGCCTCGACGAACACGGGGCGTGCGGCGTCGAAGGCGCTCAGCGTTTGTACTAGCGCGGTATCGAACGACTTCTGCGACGGCTGCGCTCGCGTGGGCAGCGCGCCCAGCAGCGAGCCTCGATGCGCGGCGAGACCCTCGAGGTCGAGCATCTGCGCGCCAGCGCTGCCGAGCGCCTTCAGGAGGCGCGTCTTGCCGCTGCCGGTCGGCCCGGCCAGCACGATATAGCGAAACGCTTCGGGCAACGTACCAAGCGCCTCAACGACCGTATGCCGGTACGCCTTGTAGCCACCATCGAGCTGACGCGCGCGCCAGCCGATCATGTTGAACCACGCCGTCATCGAGCCGGAGCGCTTGCCGCCGCGCCAGCAGTAGATGAGCGGACGCCAGTTGCTCGGACGATCGGCGAACAGCGTGTCCAGATGCATGGCGATGTTGCGCGCCACCATGGCCGCGCCCACGCGCGTCGCCTCGAAGGGCGATTCCTTGTACATCGTTCCGACGATCACGCGCTCCTCATTGCTGAGCACGGGCGCGTTGATCGCGCCGGGAACGTGGTCCTCGGCGAATTCGAGCGGCGTGCGAACGTCGACGATCTCGTCGAATTCGCCGATCTGTTCAATGGTGACGCGCTGGTGATTCAACTGCGATGCTCCGGTGATGCCTGCAACGGCGTCGCGCTACATCAGCACGATGTCGTACTGTTCCTGACTCAAATTCGATTCCACCTGCAACGAAACCGGCTTGCCGATGAAGTCGATCAACATCGCGAGATGCTGCGACTCTTCCTCGAGAAAGAGGTCGACGACCTGCTGTGAAGCAACCACGCGAAACTCGCGCGGATTGAACTGCCGCGACTCGCGCAAGATTTCACGCAGCACGTCATAGCAAACGGTGCGCGCGGTCTTCACCTGCCCCTTGCCGAGGCAAGTCGGGCACGGCTCGCACAGCACGTGCGCGAGCGACTCGCGCGTGCGCTTGCGCGTCATCTCCACGAGCCCAAGCTGCGAGAAGCCGTTCACGGTCACGCGCGTGCGATCGCGCGAAAGCGCCTTCTTCAGTTCGCCGAGCACCTGGTCGCGATGCTCGACGTTCTCCATGTCGATGAAGTCGATGATGATCACGCCGCCCAGATTGCGCAGACGCAATTGCCGCGCGATCGTATGCGCCGCTTCGAGATTCGTCTTGAAGATCGTGTCGTCGAAGTTGCGCGCGCCGACATAGCCGCCCGTGTTCACGTCGATGGTCGTCATCGCCTCGGTCTGGTCGATCACGAGGTAGCCGCCCGACTTGAGGTCCACGCGGCGCGAGAGCGCGCGCTGGATTTCGGCCTCGATGTTGTAGAGGTCGAAGAGCGGCCGCTCGCCCGAGTAATGATGCAGCTTCGGCAGCACGGCGGGCGTGAATTCGCCGGCGAACTCGGTGAGCTTCTGGAACGTTTCGCGCGAATCGACCTGAATGCGCGAGGTCTCGTCGTTCACGAAGTCGCGCAGCACGCGCTGCGAGAGATTCAGGTCTTGATAGAGCAGGCTCGTGGCGGGCACGCGCTGCGCCTGAGCGAGTATCGTCGCCCACGTTTTGCGCAGATACGCGACGTCCGCCGCGAGTTCTTCGCTCGTCGCGTCTTCGGCGATCGTGCGCACGATATAGCCGCCTTTTTCATCGGCGGGCAGCACGGCCGTGAGGCGCGCGCGCACCGCTTCGCGCTCGGCCTCGCTCTCGATCTTCTGCGAGATGCCGATGTGCGGTTCCTGCGGCAAATAGACCAGCGTGCGCCCCGCAATGCTCACCTGGGTGGAAAGCCGCGCGCCCTTCGTGCCGATCGGATCCTTCACGACCTGCACCATGAGCGATTGCCCTTCGAACACGGTCTTTTCAATGGGCTGATGATGCACGCTCGCATGCGCTTCGCCGGCAATGCGCGGGTGCCAGATATCGGCCACATGAAGGAACGCGGCGCGCTCGAGGCCGATGTCGATGAACGCGGACTGCATGCCCGGCAGCACACGCACGACCTTGCCGAGATAGACGTTGCCGACGCGCCCGCGCGACAGCGTGCGCTCGACGTGAAGCTCCTGTACTGCGCCTTGCTGGACCAATGCGACGCGCGTCTCCTGGGGCGTGACGTTGATCAGGATTTCTTCGTTCATGATTTGTTCTAGAAGTCGATGCCCGCGGCGCGCAGGAGGGCGGCCGTTTCGAATAGTGGCAAACCCATGATACCCGAATAGGACCCGTCGATTCGCTCGACGAATTCCGCCGCGCGGCCCTGAATGCCATATGCGCCGGCCTTGCCGAACGGCTCGCCGCTCGCCACGTAACGCGCGATTGCGGCGGGCAGCGCGGGCGCGAAGCGCACGTGCGAACGCGAGACCGCGACGGGAAGACACACCCCTTCGGCGTTGACCACGGCTACCGCCGTGAGCACCTCGTGCTCGCGGCCCGCGAGGCGTTCGAGCATCGCATAGGCTTCGGCGGCGTCATGCGGCTTGCCGAGAATATGGCCGTCGATGGAGACCGTGGTGTCGGCGGTGAGAATCGGCGCATGCTTGTGCGCGCCCGCGACGAGGCGCGCGCGGGCGGCGTCGGCCTTCGCGGCGCACACGCGCTCGACGTAGACGGCGGCTTGCTCGCCGGGCAGCGCGGTTTCGAGCGCTTCGGCGTCTTCGTCGGGGCGCGGCAGCAGCAGCTCGAAGCGCACGCCGAGCTGTTGCAGCAGCTCCTGGCGGCGCGGGCTTTGCGAGGCGAGATAGACGAACGGATAGGTCGCGTTGGTGGGCATCGGAGCGTCTTTGTCGTTACGGACTTCGGGTTGACGTGTGCGCTTGCCAGCAAAGCGCAGGCGCACGCGCTTTGCACCTGCCGCTTCACACCTGCATCACACGCGATGATAGGGGTGATTCTGCGTGATGGTCCAGGCGCGGTAAAGCTGCTCGGCCAGCAGCACGCGCACCATCGCATGCGGCAGCGTGAGCGACGAGAGGCGCAGGAGCGTGTCGGCGCGCGACTTCAGCTCGGGGTCGAGGCCGTCCGCGCCGCCGATCAGGAACGCGACGTCGCGGCCCTCCTGCTGCCAGAGCGGCAATGCCTTGGCGAGCTGCATCGTGGTCCAGTCCTTGCCGCGTTCGTCGAGCGCGACAATGCGCGCGTTCTTCGGCAGCGCGGCTTCGATGCGCGTGCGCTCGGCCGCCATCACGCTTTCCGCGGAGCGGCCCGACGAACGCTGCTCGGGCTTCACCTCGCGCAGCTCGATGCGCAGCTCCGGCGGCATGCGCTTCGTATATTCCTCGAAGCCCTCGGCGATCCAGTCCGGCATCTTGTGGCCGACGGCGACGATATGCAGTTTCATCGTGCTAAGCGACTGCGATTCGTGAGCGCGCCGCGCTTACTTCGCGGTCTTGCGAGCCGCGGCCTTGCGCGCGGGCTTCTTCACGGCCGGTGCGATTTCCTCGTCTTCGTCCTCGTCGTCCATCGGCTCGCTCGGGCGCGCGCCCACGAAGCCCGTGGTGGCGGCGAGCTTCACGCGCACCGGCTTGTCGCCCCAGATTTCCTCGAGGTTGTAGTACTGGCGCAGCGCGGGCTGGAGGATGTGGACGACCGCGTCGCCGCAATCCACGAGCACCCATTCGCCGATGTCCTCGCCTTCCGTGCTGACGATGTCGCCGCCGGCTTCCTTGACCTTCTCGCGCACGCTGTTGGCGAGCGCCTTGGTCTGGCGGTTCGAGGTGCCGCTCGCGACGACCACGCGGTCGAACAGCTCGGTCAGATGGCTCGTGTTGAAGACGCGGATGTCTTGTGCCTTGACGTCTTCGAGACCGTCGACGATAGCGCGTTGAAGTTTGCGGATGTCCATAGTTACCCGTGATGCAGATAGAGATGATGTTGAAGGATATAGTCCCACACGGCTGCGGGAAGCTTGTCGGCGGCTGTGCCGCGACGTTGCCCGCTCGCCACGCAGGCCGGCAGGTCGCGCCGGATTTCGGTCGCCGAAACGTCGAGTGCGAGCGTTTCGTCGACCAGCAAATGGCCGTGCGGCGTTGCCGCAAGCGTCGTGGCGTTCGCGCGGCGCGAAGTGACTTCGCGCGCGACCTCGGGCGGCAGCGCCGTGAAGTCGAAACCGGGGCGGCTCGCCACGCCCAGATGCGCGAGCGCGAACAGTTCGCGCCATTCGTGCCACGAATCGAGGTGCAGCAGTTGATCGGCGCCCATTAGCAGCGTGAGCGCCGCTTGCGCATTGCTCTCGCTCCTCGCGCGCCAGCGGCGCAACGTTTCGACCGTGTAGGTCGGTCCGTTGTGCTCGATTTCGTCGGCGTCCACCGTCACCGTCACGCCCGGCAGCGCGAGCGAGCCGGCGGCGGCGCGCGTCATCGCGAGCCGATGCTGCGCCGCGGTCACGCCCGGTTTCTGCCACGGTTGCCCGGCGGGCAGCAGGATCAGCTCGTTCAGGCCCAGCACGCGCGCGAAATGGCGCGCGAGCGCGAGGTGGCCCTCGTGGATCGGATCGAACGTGCCGCCGAGCAGCCCGACGCGCCGCTCGAGCGCGTTGGGCGGGACGGTGAAAGCTTGCTTCACGGCGTCAGACCCAGTCGCGCACGGGCAGGAAATCGCTGTAAAGGCGCGCTTCCGGCGTGCCGGGCTGCGGCTGCCAGTCGTAGCGCCAGGTCGCGCCCGGCGGCATCGACATGAGGATCGATTCCGTGCGGCCACCGCTTTGCAGGCCGAAATGCGTGCCGCGGTCCCAGACCAGATTGAATTCGACGTAGCGCCCGCGCCGGTACGCCTGGAATTCGCGCTCGGCCTCGCCGTAGGGCGTGACGCGCCGCTTTTCGATGATCGGCAGATACGCCTTCAGGAAGCCGTCGCCAACGCTGCGCAGCATGGCGAACGCTTCGTCGAAGCCGCCCGTGGCGTAGTCGTCGAAGAAAATGCCGCCCACACCGCGTGCTTCGTTGCGGTGCTTCAGGAAGAAGTAGTCGTCGCACCAGCGCTTGAAGCGCGGGTACAGGTCCGCGCCATAGGGCGCGAGCGCGTCGCGGCACACGCGGTGAAAGTGCTGCGCGTCTTCCTCGAAGCCGTAGTAGGGCGTGAGGTCCATGCCGCCGCCGAACCAGAACACCGGTGCCTCGCCCGCCTTGGTGGCGAGCAGCATGCGCACGTTCATGTGCACGGTCGGGCAGTACGGATTGCGCGGGTGCAGCACGAGCGACACCCCCATCGCCTCGAAGCCGCGCCCGTTGAGTTCCGGGCGCGCGGCCGTCGCCGACGGCGGCAGGGCGTCGCCGGACACGTCGGAAAAGCCGATGCCCCCACGCTCGAAGAACTCGCCGCCTTCGATGATGCGCGTGCAACCGCCGCCGCGCAGCTTCTCGCCGGGCCCGCGCTGCCAGTTGTCGGTGGCGAACGGCTTGCCATCGAAGGCGCCTAGCGTGTCGGCGATCTGCGTCTGCAGGCTGGCCAGCCACGTGCGAACGGCGGCGCTGTCGGGGGAGACGCTGTTAGGGGTTTCGGTCATCGATGAAATGGGGACGCCAGCGCGTTGGCGCTGGAATCGGGTTATTCGTCGGGTTATTCGGGCACGCCGCCCGGCGGCATGACAGCGGCAGTGTAGCGCCGATTGGCGCGGCGCCCGGCGCCAATGGCGGCCGCGCGGGCTGGCTCGCGATGGACCGCTTTGCGGCGCGTGTACGCGGCCAGGCGAAAAAACCGTGGTCGCGCCGTTGCGCGGCGGTTACGGCGTGCAGCCAGGCGGCTGCACATGGCCGCTTCCTTTGGGGTCGCATCAATACTGGCGGCCCCAGGTAAGCGCTGCACTTACTGCTTGCGCCCCGCGGCGCGATAGCCGATGTCGTTGCGATACTGCATGCCGTCGAACGAGATGCGGTTCACGGTTTCGTACGCCACGTTTTGCGCACTGCGCACCGAATCGGCCAGACCAACCACGCACAGCACGCGGCCGCCCGAGGTCACGAGCTTGCCGTCGATCATCTGCGTACCCGCGTGGAACGTGACCGAATCGGCGGTCTCGGCGGGAATGTCGCTGATGCGGTCGCCCTTGCGCGGCGTTTCCGGATAATTGTGCGCGGCGAGCACGACGCCCAGCGCCGTGCGGCGGTCCCATTCGAGCTCGACCTGGTTCAGCGTGCCGGCAATGGCGTGCTCCACGACCTTCGAGAAGTCGCCCTTCAGGCGCGCCATGATCGGCTGCGTTTCCGGGTCGCCCATGCGGCAGTTGAATTCGAGCGTCTTCGGGTTGCCTTGCGCGTCGATCATCAGACCGGCGTAGAGGAAGCCCGTATAGCGGATGCCTTCCTTCTCCATGCCCGCCACCGTCGGCAGGATGATTTCGCGCATCACGCGCGCGTGCAACTGCGGCGTGACGATGGGCGCGGGCGAGTAGGCGCCCATGCCGCCCGTGTTCGGGCCCTGGTCGCCGTCCTGCAGGCGCTTGTGGTCCTGGCTCGAAGCAAGCGCGAGCACGTGCTTGCCGTCCACCATGACGATGAAGCTCGCTTCCTCGCCCGCGAGGAACTCTTCGATCACCACGCGCGCGCCGGCGTCGCCGAGCTTGTTGTCGGCGAGCATCATGTCGATGGCCTGATGCGCTTCTTCCAGCGACATCGCCACGACCACGCCCTTGCCGGCAGCGAGGCCGTCGGCCTTGATGACGATGGGCGCGCCGTTCTTCTCGACGTAGGCGTGCGCGGCCGTGGCGTCGGAGAAGGTCTCGTACGCCGCGGTCGGGATGTTGTGGCGCTTCATGAACGCCTTGGCGAAGTCCTTCGAGCTTTCGAGCTGCGCGGCTTCCTTCGACGGGCCGAACACCTTCAGGCCGCGCTGGCGGAACACGTTGACGATGCCCGCGGCGAGCGGCGCTTCCGGGCCGACCACGGTGAGGGCGACGCCTTCGCGCTCGGCGAAATCGGCGAGCTCGTGGATGTCCGTGATGTCGACGTTGGCGAGCCGCTCGTCCTGCGCGGTGCCGCCGTTACCGGGTGCGACGTAGACGAGCTGCACGCGCGGCGCCTGCGCGAGCTTCCACGCCAGCGCATGTTCGCGGCCGCCAGAACCGACGACGAGTAACTTCATGAGAATCCCCGAAAGACCAAGACCAGAAACAGTTGCGGCCGGCGCACAGTGCGCCGGCCGTGAAAATCGCATTCGGGAAGCGGGGCCAAAGCACGGCCTCCCGGCGCCGACGCCTTATTCGTCGGCGATCGACGCGTTGGTGTACACGTCCTGGACGTCGTCCAGGTTTTCGAGGGCGTCGAGCAGCTTTTGCATTTTCACGGCGTCGTCGCCCGTGAATTCGACCTCGTTCTGCGGCTTCATGGTGACTTCGGCCATTTCCGCCTTGAAGCCTGCGGCTTCGAGCGCCGTCTTCACCTTCGTGAAGTCGAACGGCGGGCAGACCACTTCGATCGAGCCGTCCTCGTTCGTCACGACGTCGTCGGCACCCGCTTCGAGCGCGGCGTTCATGAGTTCGTCTTCGGGCGTGCCCGGCGCGAACACGAACTGGCCGACGTGATCGAACATGAACGCAACCGAGCCGTCCGTGCCCATGTTGCCGCCGAACTTCGAGAACGCGTGGCGCACTTCCGCGACGGTGCGGGTGCGGTTGTCGGTCATCGTGTCGACGATGACGGCCGCGCCGCCGATGCCGTAGCCTTCGTAGCGGATTTCCTCGTAGTTCGCGCCATCGACGCCGCCCACGCCGCGCTGGATGGCGCGGTTGATGTTGTCCTTGGGCATGTTGGCGTCATACGCCTTGTCCACAGCCAGACGCAGGCGCGGGTTCGTATCGGCATCGCCGCCGCCCATGCGCGCCGCGACCTGGATTTCCTTGATGAGCCGCGTCCAGACCTTGCCGCGCTTCGCGTCAGCAGCAGCCTTCTTGTGCTTGATGTTGGCCCATTTCGAATGACCCGCCATACCTTTCTCCGTCTCACGCGCCATGCGCGTGCAGTGTGCAATGTGCTGTTGTCGTGCGATGTTCCCGGGCGGCCTTCGTGCGTCGTTCGCGCGGCGCGCGTCACTTGCGCGACCTCGCGCGTAATGCCTGTGCGGCACCATGTGCCGGCAGGACGGGACGCAGCGCCCGGTCAGGTGGATCTGAATTTTATCACGGCGGGACCGTCCGGCTTCGCCTGCCTACGCGACGAAACGCCGGGAATTGCTGCTTGCACCGGCTGGAGAGGGGGCGGGATCGCGTGTGCGCCGGGGACGGCCGGGAAGGTGGGGCAGGCGGCCGGTGCTCCCGGCCGCTCATCCGCCGCAGATGGCGCGGGATTTAGTTCTTCGTGCCGAAGAGCCGGTCGCCGGCGTCGCCGAGACCCGGAATGATGTAGGCGTGCTCGTTCAGGTGCGAGTCGAGCGAAGCCACGTAGAGCTTCACGTCCGGGTGCGCCTTCTGGAACACGTCCACGCCTTCGGGCGCAGCCACCAGCGCGAGGAACAGGATGCGCTCGCCGGGCACGCCGCGGCGCTTGAGCACGTCGATGGCGTGCGCCGCCGAATAGCCCGTCGCGACCATCGGATCGCACAGGATGAAGGTGCGGTCCTCGAGGTCGGGCAGGCGCACGAGATATTCGACCGGCCGATGGTCGTCGGCGCGGTACACGCCGATATGGCCCACGCGCGCCGAGGGCACCAGCTCCAGCAGGCCGTCGGACATGCCCACGCCGGCGCGCAGCACCGGCACGATGGCGAGTTTCTTGCCCGCGATCACGGGCGCGTCGACTTCGACGAGCGGCGTTTGCACGCGGCGCGATGCGACCGGCAGGTCGCGCGTGATTTCATAGCCCATCAGCAGCGTGATCTCGCGCAGCAGTTCGCGGAACGTGCGCGTGGACGTGTCCTTGTCGCGCATATGCGTGAGCTTGTGCTGGATCAGCGGGTGATCGAGGATGAAGAGATTCGGGAAACGGCTGTCCTGTTTCATGGCGGGGCGCACAAGGCTGCAAGGGAATCGGGAAATCGGTCGTGCCGCTGCCGCGCGAGTCCGAAGCGGCGTGCCCGGATTGTGCGGTTGCGGCGAGCACGGCCCGCCGCGCGCGGCAAGCGCTCATGGCTTGCGAAGGCGCCGGGCCGCGCTACAGCCGCAAGTATACGGTAAGCACGCGCGCACCGGCGCGCGCATGGCGCGTGGCGGTGCGCGCCGGCGCCTTGTGGCGCCACTTCGCGGACCGCTGCCTGGCCTCGTCGCCACTGGCCTTCCACGCGCTTCGTCCGATTCTTCTAGAATCCCAAAAAGGTCGCAGGGCGGCGCGGCGCAAGGCTTGGCCGCGTCCGCCCTGTCACAGGACGGTCATCCACGCAAAAAGGACACGAAAACGATGGACATGGGCATCGCAGGACGCACCGCGCTGGTGTGCGCGGCCAGCAAGGGACTCGGGCGCGGCTGCGCCGAGGCGCTCGCCGCCGAAGGCGTCAACGTGACGATCGTCGCGCGCACCGCGCAGACGCTGGAGGAAACCGCCGCGCATATCCGCAAGACGACGGGCGTGGACGTCAAGGCCGTGGCCTGCGACATCACGACCGAAGCGGGCCGTGCCGCCGCGCTCGCCGCGTGTCCCTCGCCGGACATCCTCGTGAACAATGCGGGCGGGCCGCCGCCGGGCGATTTCCGCAAGTACACGCACGAGGCGTGGATCGCGGCCCTCGAAGCGAACATGCTCACGCCGATCGCGCTGATCCAGTCCACCATCGACGACATGATCGCGCGCGGCTTCGGGCGCATCGTCAACATCACGAGTTCTTCGGTGAAGGCGCCGATCGACGTGCTCGGCCTCTCGAACGGCGCTCGCTCGGGCCTCACGGGCTTCGTCGCGGGCGTGGCGCGCCAGGTCGCCTCGACGGGCGTCACGATCAACAGCCTGCTGCCGGGCGCGTTCGATACCGACCGCATCCAGGCCACCATCGTCGCGCAGGCGAAGGCGAGCAGCATTTCGGAAGAGGAAGCGCGCGCACGCCGCGTGAAGGCGATTCCGGCCGGACGTTTCGGTACGTCCGAGGAATTCGGCCGCGCCTGCGCGTTCCTGTGCAGCGTGCACGCCGGCTATATCACCGGGCAGAACTGGCTGATCGACGGCGGGGCTTATCCGGGCACTTATTGAGTAACAGTCAGCCGCGGCGCCCCGGGCGCCGCACCGCGACAACCACGCACGCAAACCACACATCAAGGAGACTTACGCCATGCCAACCCAGGTCGCACTGATCGCGCACGACCACAAGAAGGAAGACATCGTCAAACTGGCGAGCGAGTACGTCGAGACGCTGCGTCACTGCGAGATCATCGCGACCGGCACGACCGGCTCGCGCATCGAGGCGGCGACGGGCCTGAACGTCGAGCGCATGCTGTCGGGCCCGCACGGCGGCGACCTGCAGATCGGCGCGCGACTTGCAGAAGGCAACATCGACATTGTGATCTTCCTGCGCGACCCGATGACCCCGCAGCCGCACGAACCCGACATCAACGCGCTCGTGCGCGCGTGCGACGTGCACGATGTGCCGTGCGCGACGAACATCTCGACGGCGCGCATGCTCCTCGACGTGCTCACGCTGCGCCAGAAGGACGCGGTCTGAAGCGCGCGGGCGGTGCGCGCCTCGTAGCCCGAATTCAGCACAACACCAAGGAGACGTGATGACCAAGGCAATCCGTTACGACAAGACTGGCGGCCCCGAAGTGATGAAGTGGGTGGACGTCGACGTGAGCGAGCCGGGCGAGGGCGAGGTGCGTTTGCGCCAGAGCGCGTGCGGCCTCAATTACATCGACGTGTACTTCCGCACCGGGCTTTATCCGCAGCCGCTGCCCGCCGGGCTCGGCATGGAGGCAGCCGGCGAAGTGACGGCCGTGGGCAAGGGCGTAAGCGCGCTAAAGGTGGGCGACCGCGTGGCGTATGTCGGTCGGCCGCCGGGCGCGTATGCGCAGGAGCGCGTGCTGCGCGCCGAACAGTTGATCAAGCTGCCCGACGCGATCAGCGACGAAGCGGCAGCTTCGCTCATGCTGCAGGGCCTCACGGCGCAATACCTGCTGCGCCGCACGTATCGCGTGAAGGCTGGCGACACCATCCTCATCCAGGCGGCGGCGGGCGGCGTGGGTCTGCTCGTGTGCCAGTGGGCGAAGGCGCTGGGCGCGACCGTGATCGGCACCGTGGGCTCGGACGAGAAAGCCGCGATTGCGAAGGCACACGGCTGCGATCATCCGATCGTCTACACGCGCGAGGATTTCACCGCGCGCGTGCGCGAGATCACGAATGGCGCGGGCGTGCCCGTGGTGTACGACTCGATCGGCAAGGACACCTACACGAAATCGCTCGACTGTCTCGCGCCGCTCGGTATGTTCGTGAGCTTCGGCAATGCTTCGGGGCCGCTGCCGCCGATCGATTCGTCGGAGTTCGCGGGACGCGGTTCGCTTTTCTTCACGCGCCCGACGCTCTTCAGCTATATCGCGAAGCGCGCCGACTACGAAGCGATGGCGGCCGAACTGTTCGACGTGGTGGCTTCGGGCAAGGTCAAGACGTCGATCAATCAGCGCTATGCGCTCAAGGACGTTGGCCAGGCGCACGCCGACCTCGAATCGCGCAAGACCACGGGTTCGACGGTTCTGCTGCCTTAGGTCGAATCAGCGCGGATGAGTTGATGAACCGCCGCGCCGCAGGCGGTGTGCCATCGACACCGGTGTATTGATTCGAGCTTTACCCTACGTCGCCACGGCGTACACCAAGGCGCGCAACGCTCATGTTGCGCGCCTTTTTTCTTTTCCGCTCCTTTCGTTGCGCAGCATGGCGCGTCAGCGCGTTTACACGTTTTTTATACGCGCGCCAAAACCTTTGATCCGGATTTAATGCCTTAGCGGGTAACTTTCAGCCATCCGTCATCCGCGAATGGAGAACACGACAATGGATGTGCTGTACATCGGGGGGCTGGTGGTTTTCGCCGCGCTCACATACGCGTTGATCGCGGGCTGCGAGAAGTTGATGCAGTACCGCCGCGATCAAGGTGCGAATGGGGTGCGCCCATGACCTGGATCTTCTGGCTATCGGGGGCGGCAACGCTGTTGCTGTTCGTTTATCTCGTCCATGCGCTCTTGCGCGCGGAGGATATCGAATGAACACCAACAATCTGCTCCAGACGGGGATTTTCCTCGTCATCCTGCTCGCGCTCGCGGTGCCTGTCTCGGGCTACATCACGCGCGTGCTCGACGGGCGCTCGCGCGTCGTGCGGCTCTTTGCACCGCTCGAGAACTTGCTCTATCGCTTCGCCGGCGTCGATCCGCAGGCCGAGATGAACTGGAAGCGCTATGCGCTCGCCACCATTTCATTCAACGTGCTCGGCGTGGGCTTTCTGTATGTGCTGCTGCGCATCCAGGGCTGGCTGCCTGGCAACCCGCAGCAGTTCGGCCCGATGACGGTGGACGGCGCGTTCAACACGGCCGTGAGCTTCGTCACCAACACCAACTGGCAGGACTACACGCCCGAGCAAACGGTGAGCTATCTCACGCAGATGCTCGGCCTCACCGTGCAGAACTTCCTTTCGGCGGCGACGGGCATCGTCGTTGTGATCGCGCTGATCCGCGGCTTTGCACGCCACTCGGTGCAAACCATCGGCAACTTCTGGGTCGACCTCACGCGCACGACGCTCTACATCCTCGTGCCGATGTCGGCGATCATCGCCGCGCTCCTGATGAGCCAGGGCATGATCCAGAACTTCAAGGCGTATCAGGACGTGCCCGTGCTGCAAACCACGACCTACGCCGCGCCGAAGCTCGACGCCCAGGGCAACCCCGTGAAGGACGCGAAGGGTAATCCTGAAACGGTCGACACGAAGGTCACGTCGCAAACGCTCGCCATGGGCCCGGTCGCCTCGCAGGTCGCAATCAAGATGCTCGGCACCAACGGCGGCGGCTTCTTCAATGCGAACTCGGCGCATCCGTACGAGAACCCGACGCCGGTCTCGAACGTCATCGAAATGTTGTCGATCCTGATCATTCCGGCGTCGCTGTGTCTCGTGTTCGGCAATATGGTGGGCGACCGCAGGCAGGGCGTGGCCGTCCTCGCGGTGATGACGGTTGCGTTCGTCGTGGCGGTGGGCTGCGTGCTCTCCGCCGAGCAGTCGGGCAATCCGATGTTCACGACGCTCAACGTCGACCAGCACGCGAGCGCGCTGCAAGCCGGCGGCAACATGGAAGGCAAGGAAACGCGCTTTGGCATCGCGCAAACGGGCATCTTCGTCGTCGCCACCACGGCGGCTTCGTGCGGCGCCGTGAACGCGGCGCACGACTCGCTCACGCCGCTCGGCGGCCTCGTCCCGATGCTCTTCATCCAGCTCGGCGAGGTGATCTTCGGCGGTGTCGGTTCGGGTCTCTACGGCATGCTCGTGTTCGCACTGCTCGCGGTGTTCGTGGCGGGTCTCATGATCGGCCGCACGCCGGAATATGTGGGCAAGAAGATCGAGTCGTTCGAGATGAAGATGGTGTCGATCGTCGTGCTGCTCACGCCGTTGCTCGTGCTGCTCGGCACCTCGATCGCGGTGCTTTCCGACGCGGGCAAGGCCGGGATATTCAATCCGGGCGCGCATGGCTTCTCCGAGGTCCTGTATGCGTTCAGCTCGGCCGCCAACAACAACGGCAGCGCGTTCGCCGGCCTCACCGTGAGCACGCCGTTCTATAACTGGCTGCTCGCCATCGCCATGTGGTTCGGCCGCTTCGGCACGATCATTCCGGTGCTGGCCATCGCGGGTTCGCTCGCCAGCAAGAAGCGCATTGCAGTGACGGGCGGCACGCTGCCCACGCACGGCCCGCTCTTCGTCGTGCTGCTGCTCGGCACGGTGCTGCTGGTCGGCGCGCTCACCTATGTGCCCGCGCTTGCGCTCGGTCCCGGCGTCGAGCATCTGATCATGATGGGCGTGCATTGAACGGGGGCCTTCGCAACATGAGCGAAACGAAAATGAATCAGCATAGTGCAACTCGGTCCATGTTCGATCCGGCGCTGGTGCGCCCGGCCATCGTGGACTCGTTCCGAAAACTCAAACCGCGCACGCAGTTGCGCAACCCCGTGATGTTCTGCGTCTACGTGGGCAGCGTGCTCACGACGATCCTCTGGATCGCGGCGCTCATGGGCCAGGCCGAAGCGCCCGCGGGTTTCATCCTCGCGGTCGCGCTGTGGCTGTGGTTCACGGTGCTGTTCGCGAACTTCGCGGAAGCCCTCGCGGAAGGGCGCTCGAAGGCGCAGGCGGCGTCGCTTCGGCAGGCCAAGAAAGACGTCATGGCCAAGAAGCTCAACGAGCCGCATCCGAAGGCGCCGATCCGCATCATGACTGCGTCCGACCTGCGCCGCGGCGACGTGGTGCTGGTCGAAACCGGCGACACGATTCCGGCGGACGGCGAAGTGATCGAAGGCGTGGCGTCGGTGGACGAATCGGCCATTACGGGCGAATCGGCGCCGGTGATCCGCGAGTCGGGCGGCGACTTTTCGTCGGTGACGGGCGGCACGCGCGTGCTCTCCGACTGGATCGTCGTGCGCGTCACGGCGAACCCGGGCGAAGCGTTCCTCGACCGCATGATCGCGATGGTCGAAGGCGCGAAGCGCCAAAAGACGCCGAATGAAATCGCGCTCACGATCCTGCTCGTCGCGCTGAGCATCGTGCTGCTGATGGCCACCGCCACGCTGCTGCCGTTCTCGATGTTCTCGGTCGAAGCCGCGAAGATGGGCCACGTGGTCACGATCACGGCGCTCGTGGCGCTGCTCGTCTGCCTGATTCCGACGACCATCGGCGGTCTGCTTTCGGCGATTGGCGTGGCCGGCATGAGCCGCATGATGCAGGCCAACGTGATCGCGACCTCGGGCCGCGCGGTGGAAGCCGCTGGCGACGTGGACGTGCTGCTGCTCGACAAGACCGGCACGATCACGCTCGGCAACCGTCAGGCGTCGACGTTCCTGCCCGCGCCCGGCGTGACCGAAGAAGTGCTGGCGGACGCCGCGCAACTCTCGTCGCTCTCCGACGAAACGCCGGAAGGCCGCAGCATCGTCGTGCTCGCGAAGCAGCGCTTCAACATTCGCCAGCGCGATATGCACTCGCTGCACGCCGTGTTCCTCGCCTTCAGCGCGCAAACGCGCATGAGCGGCGTGGACATGCCGGGCCGCGAGATCCGCAAGGGCGCCGCGGACGCCGTGAAGCACTACGTCGAAACGCACGGCGGCCGTTTTCCCGGCGAAGTCGATAACGCCGTGGACGACGTGGCCCGCCGTGGCAGCACGCCGCTCGTGGTGGCCGAAATGCATGACGGCACCGCACGTGTGCTCGGCGTGATCGAGCTGAAGGACGTGGTGAAGGGCGGCATCAAGGAGCGCTTTGCCGAGCTTCGCAAGATGGGCATCAAGACCGTGATGGTGACGGGCGACAACCGCCTGACCGCCGCCGCGATCGCCGCCGAAGCCGGTGTGGACGACTTCCTCGCGCAAGCCACGCCCGAAACCAAGCTCGCGACGATCCGCGAACACCAGGCGCAAGGCAAGCTCGTGGCGATGACGGGCGACGGTACCAACGACGCCCCGGCGCTCGCGCAGGCCGACGTTGCCGTGGCGATGAACACGGGTACGCAGGCCGCGAAGGAAGCGGGCAACATGGTCGACCTCGATTCGAACCCGACCAAGCTCATCGAGATCGTCGAGATCGGCAAGCAGATGCTCATGACGCGCGGCTCGCTCACGACGTTCTCGATCGCCAACGACGTGGCGAAGTACTTCGCGATCATTCCAGCGGCGTTCGCTTCGACGTATCCGCAACTGCGCGTGCTCGACGTCATGCATCTGACTTCGCCGTCGTCGGCCATCCTCTCGGCGGTGATCTTCAACGCGCTCATCATCGTGATGCTGATTCCGCTCGCGCTCAAGGGTGTGAAGTACCGGCCGCTCGGCGCCGCGACGCTGCTGCGCCGCAATCTGCTGATCTACGGCCTCGGCGGCATTTTGCTGCCGTTCCCGTGCATCAAGCTGATCGACATGGTGCTCGCCGCGTTCGGCTGGGTCTGAGCCGTACGGACAGACACGGATAGATACATAGGAAACCAAAATGAAATCGCAGTTTCGTCCTCTGATCGTGATCTTCGCCGTGCTGACGGTCATCACCGGCCTCGTGTATCCGGCCGTGATGACCGCGTTCGGGCAGGCCGCGTTCCATCGCCAGGCCAACGGCAGCCTCGTCGAAGTCGATGGCAAGGTGGTGGGCAGCGCGCTCATTGGCCAGCAGTTCGATGCGCCTCAGTACTTCTGGGGGCGTCTGTCGGCAACCTCGCCGATGCCGTACAACCCGACGGGCTCGGTCGCCTCGAACCTCGGGCCGACCAACCCGGCGCTCGCCGACGAGATCAAAGGCCGCATCGCCGCCCTGAAGGCCGCGGGCACCGATGTCTCGCAGCCGATTCCCGCCGACCTCGTGACGTCTTCGGGCAGCGGGCTCGATCCCGAGATCTCGCCGGCCGCGGCCGCCTACCAGGTAGCGCGCGTGGCGCAAGCGCGCCACCTGAGCGCGAACGACGTGCAGGCGCTCGTGGACCGCTACACGAAGGGCCGCCAGTTCGGCGTTTTTGGCGAGCCGCGCGTGAACGTCCTCGAACTGAACCTCGCGCTCGACGGCAAAGAGGTTAGCTAAGCGAGAGCGTTGAGCCGCCCCGCACGCTCGACGCCTCGTGCGCCGAGCGTGCGGTTTGCCATTTCCGCGCCGCGGTGAGACGATCTTTCGTGCCCCAGGTACAACCCGCGTGAAATTGATTCCGACTTCCGCATGAACCGCCCCGATCCCGACGAACTGCTCGACCGGCTGCAGCGCGACGAAGAAAAACGCCGCCGCGGCAAGCTGAAGATTTTTTTCGGCGCGTCAGCGGGTGTCGGCAAGACCTATGCAATGCTGCAGGCCGCGCGCCGCCGCGCCGAGGAGGGCGTGGACGTGGTGGTCGGCATCGTCGAGACGCATGGGCGCAGCGAGACCGCTGCGCTCACCGCCGGCCTCGACGTCATGCCGCGCCAGCGCATTGCCTACCGCGGGCGTCTGCTCGAAGAGTTCGATCTCGACGCCGCGCTCGAACGCAAGCCGCAACTCGTGCTCGTCGACGAACTCGCGCATTCGAACGTGACTGGCGCGCGCCACATGAAGCGCTGGCAGGACGTGTACGAACTGCTCGACGCGGGCATCGACGTCTACACGACCGTCAATGTGCAGCACCTCGAGAGTCTCAACGACGTGGTGGGGCAGATCACGGGCATTCGCGTCTGGGAGACCGTGCCCGACCGCGTGTTCGACCGCGCCGACGAAGTCACGCTCGTCGACTTGCCCGCCGAAGAGCTGCTCGACCGCATGCGCGACGGCAAGGTCTACATGCCGGCGCAGGCCGAGCGCGCGGTGCGCAACTTCTTTCGCAAGGGCAACCTGATCGCGCTGCGGGAGCTGGCGCTGCGCCGCACGGCCGACCGCGTGGACGCGCAGATGCGCGAGTACCGCGCCGACCGCTCGATCCAGCATGTGTGGCAGGCGCGCGAGCGTCTGCTCGTCTGCGTGGGGCCGGGGCCCGAGGCGAGTGCATTGGTGCGCGCCGCCGCGCGGCTCGCCGCGAGCCTGAAGGCCGACTGGATCGCCGTGTATGTGGAGACGCCTAAGCTCCAGCGTTTGCCTGACGCGACGCGCGAGCGCACGCTTGCCGCACTCAAGCTCGCCTCTGAACTGGGCGCCGAAACGACGACGCTTGCCGGCGAGGACGCCGCCACCACGCTAGTCGGCTACGCGCGGCTGCGCAATGTCTCGAAGCTCGTGGCGGGCGGCTCGTTGCGCACGGGTTTTTCGCGTTGGGTGAAGCGCCCGTTCGGCGAGCGCCTGGCCGAAAAAGCCGGCGACGTCGATCTCACGCTCGTGCGCGCGAGCGCGGGCGACGCGGTGCGCTCGGGCAGCGAGCCTGGCGCGGCAAGCGCCGCAACCCGCGCCGCCAACGCGTGGCGCGAGGCGCTCGCGGCGGGCGGCGCCGAGCGCTCGCCGCCACGCGCCTATGCGGCCGCGCTCGTGATCTGCGCTTGCGTGACGCTCATCGCGAGTCAGTTGATCGACCGTATCGACCTCGCGAATCTCGTCATGCTGTATCTGCTCGGCGTGATCTTCGCGGCGACGAAGCTCGGGCGCGGGCCGGGCGTGATGCTCTCGTTCGCGAGCGTTGCGGCTTTCGACTTCTTCTTCGTGCCGCCGCGCATGTCGCTTTCGGTGAGCGATACGCAATATCTGCTGACCTTCGTCGGCATGCTGCTCACCTCGCTCGTCATCAGCCATCTCACGTCGAGCCTGCGCCGCGAGGCGAGCGTCGCCCAGCGGCGCGAGCAGCGCACCGGCGCGATGTACGCGATGGCGCGCGAGCTGGCCGCGGCGCTCACCACAGAGCAGATCGTGGCGATCGGCAGCCGCCACGTGAGCGAGGTGTTCGGCGCGCGCGTGGCGCTGCTGCTGCCCGATAGCGCCGACAAGGTGCAGCAGAAGATCGAGGAGCCCGATCCGAAAATCATGCTCGACGCCGAAAATCTCGACATCGACGTGGGCCAGTGGGTGTACGACCAGCAAAAGCCCGCGGGCAACGGCACCGATACGCTGCCGGCGGCCGTGGCGCGCTACCTGCCGCTCAAGGCGCCGATGCGCACGCGCGGCGTACTGGCCGTCGTGACGCGCGACGCGCGCGAGCTGCAGGTGCCCGAGCAGCAGCGCATGCTCGACGCGTTCGCCGCGCAGATCGCGCTCGCGCTCGAGCGCGTGCACTACGTGGACATCGCGCGCGATGCGCTCGTCAACATGGAATCGGAGCGGCTGCGCAACTCGCTGCTCTCGGCCATCTCGCATGACCTGCGCACGCCGCTTACGGCGATCGTTGGATTCTCGTCGATGCTCGCGCAAACCCACGAGCCCGAGGATGCGCAAGACCCGCACTCGGGCGAGCTGATCGAGGCGATCCACGACGAGGCGCTGCGCATGACGGGCATCGTCACGAACCTGCTCGACATGGCGCGCCTGCAGGCGGGCAGCCTCAAGCTCAATCGCCAGTGGACGTTGCTCGAGGAAACCGTGGGCGCCGCGCTCGCCGCCTGCCGCCGCGTGCTCGCGCGGCATCCGGTGCAGGTGAAGCTGGAGGAGGGCTTGCCGCTGCTCCAGCTCGACGCCGTGCTGATGGAGCGGCTTTTCTCGAATCTGCTCGAGAACGCGGCCAAGTACACGCCCGCCGACACGCCGCTCACCATCGCCGCGCGCCGCGTGGAGGAGGGCGGCCAGCCGTTCGTGCGCGTCTCGATCGAGGACAACGGGCCCGGCTTGCCGCCGGGCATGGGCGAGCGCGTGTTCGAGAAGTTCACGCGCGGCGAGAAGGAGTCGGCTAAGCCCGGCATCGGGCTCGGACTCGCCATCTGCCGGGCGATCGTCGAGGCCCACGGGGGTACAATCGGCGCGGCGAATCGCGTCGCCGCCGACGGCCGTGTGGAAGGCGCGACCTTCTGGTTCGCGCTGCCCGTGGAATCGCCGCCGCCGCTGCCCGCCGATGTGACGGATGTCACGGAGGCACACGAAGCGCTTGAGCCGCTCGAGCCGCTCGAGATGCCGGCCGCCCCCCAAAATAACGTCGATCCCAAACCCGCCAATGAGTGACCCGAGCATCGCCGTCGTTCTGATCGAAGACGAAAAACAGATTCGCCGATTCGTGCGCGCAACGCTTGAGGGCGAGGGCATCGTCGTGCACGACGCGGAGACCGGCAAGCAGGGCCTCGTCGAAGCGGCCACGCGCAAGCCCGACCTCGTGATCGTCGATCTGGGCCTGCCCGACACCGACGGCCTCGACGTGATCCGCGAACTGCGCGGCTGGAGCGATCTGCCCGTGATCGTGCTTTCGGCTCGCACCCAGGAAAGCGAGAAGGTGGCCGCGCTCGACGCCGGCGCCGACGACTACCTCACGAAGCCATTTGGCGTCTCCGAACTGCTCGCGCGCATTCGCGCGCAACTGCGCCGGCGCAACCGCGGTGGGGCGAACGAGGCGCCGCAGGTGAGCTTCGGCGCCGTGAACGTCGATCTGGGGCTGCGCCAGGTCACGCGCGAAGGCGCGCCGGTGCATCTCACGCCCATCGAGTACCGCCTGCTCGCCACGCTCGTGCGCGACGCCGGGCGCGTGCTCACGCACCGGCAACTGCTACGCGAGGTCTGGGGACCGTCGCATGTGGAAAGCAGCCATTACCTGCGCATCTATATGGCGCATCTGCGGCAGAAATTGGAGCGCGACCCCGCGCAGCCGGAGCACATCATTACGGAGACGGGCGTGGGGTATCGGCTGGTCGGCGTACAGTAAGCGTGCACGACCTTGGTGCTATAATTACAGGTCTGTAAGGACGGCCTTGCAGACTCTTATGTCATCGGGGACGGCCCCATTTTTTCAAATGGAGCGTTCCCCATGTCCTGGTTTCTTCTCCTCATCGCAGGCCTGCTCGAAGTGGCGTGGGCCGCCGGTCTCAAGTCTTCCGAAGGATTCACGCGACTCTGGCCCTCGGTGTTCACCGTGGTCACGGCGCTTGGCAGCTTCGTCCTGCTCGCCATGGCCATGCGTCAACTGCCGCTCGGCACCGCCTATGCGGTCTGGACGGGCATTGGGGCCGTCGGCGCGTTCGTGTTCGGCATCGTCATGATGGGCGAGGCCGTGAGCGCCGCGCGGGTGGCGAGCGCCGCGCTCATCGTGCTCGGCCTCATCGGCCTCAAGCTTTCTTCGGCCGCCTGATTAAATTCGCTGCGCATACATCGGTCCGGACCCTATGCCGCGGCCGCGCAACACCGCTGCGGCACCGCAGCGAGCGTGGCTATAATGGAACGGTCATAACCCGATAACACTCCGCGCCGCATGAGCGGCGAGCGTGTGCGCGTTGCGCGCCTGCTCTCCCGCTTCACGCGTGGAGCGCTGGCGCCCCGGCCGCGCCGCGCGAGGAGGCAGCCATGCTGGAACCACTTTCGCTAGCAGCGGGCCTGTCCTGGGGCAGCGGCCTGCGCCTCTATCTCACGGTGTTGATGGCCGGCGTACTGCAACGTCTCGGCCTGATTCACCTGCCCGACACGCTTGCCGTGCTCGCTTCGCCGTGGGTGATCGGCATCGCCGCCGCGCTCACGGTGCTCGAATTCCTCGCCGACAAGATCCCCGCGTTCGATTCGCTCTGGGACGCGGTGCATACCTTCATCCGCATTCCGGCCGGGGCCGTGCTCGCGGCCGGCGCGCTCGGCCATGCCGATCCGGCGCTGCTGACCGTCGCCGCGCTGGCGGGCGGCACGCTCGCTGGCACAGCGCATCTCGCCAAGGCGGGCACGCGCGCGCTCATCAATCTTTCGCCTGAACCGGTGTCGAATGTCGTCACCTCGAGCGCCGAGGACGGCATGACCTTCGTGGGCGTGCTGCTCGCGTTCTTCGTGCCGCTGCTCTTTCTCGTCATGCTCGTGGCGTTCCTCGTGCTCGCGGCCTGGGCGCTGCCGCGTCTGTGGCGCGGCGTGCAGGGCGGTTTTCGCGGCATGGCGACGCACATGGTTTCGCGCCTTTCACTGCGGGGTCGTCACGATTGAGCGGCGGCGCGCCTTCTTCCAACGCAAAGCCTCCGCGCAGCGAAGGCGGACCGGGCTTCGTCGAGGCTGAGCCGACGGGTGCCGCCGGCGGGCAAGGCGGCCCGCGTGGGACTGCGGCCTTGCGCAGCACGCCAGGCTGGTCCGATCTCGTGCATCTTGCCGCGCGCATGACGGCGCGCGACTGGCGCGCGGGCGAACTAACCATGCTGCTGCTCGCGCTCGTGCTCGCCGTGGCGGCGCTCGCCAGCGTAGGTTTTCTCGCCGACCGCCTGCAACGCGGCCTCGAACGCGACGCCAGGCGCATGATCGCCGCCGATTTCATCGTGCGCGCGGATCATCCCGTCGATCCCATGTTCACGCACGAGGCGCAATCGCTCGCGCTGCGCACGGCGACCACGGCAATCTTTCCGAGCATGGTGAGTTCGGGGGCGCCGCAAGCTGCGGCAGCGGCGGGCGCTTCCGCCGCCCCGGGCGCCACAGCCACGCGCCTTGCCGCCGTCAAGGCCGTCTCGGCGGACTATCCGCTGCGCGGCGCGCTGCGCATCGCCGCGGCGCCCGGCGCGCCCGATCACCCGGCGCAAGGCATTCCGCCGCCAGGCACAGTCTGGGTGGACGACGAACTGCTCGACGCGCTCAAGCTCCATATTGGCGACACGGTGAAGGTCGGCACGCGCACCTTCACGGTGAACGCGCTCATCACCAAAGAACTCGACCGCGGCTTTTCGTTCGTAAACTTCTCGCCGCGTCTCATGATGCGCGCGGACGAAGTCGCATCGACCGGGCTGCTCGGCTATGGCAGCCGCGTGACTTACCGCCTGCTCGTGGCGGGCCCCGATCCGGCCGTCGCACAGTTCGCGTCCTGGGCGCGTGCGCGCGTGGATGGCGGCAAGATGCGCGGCGTCGCGCTCGAATCGCTCCAGGACGGCCAGCCGCAGGTGCGCCAGACGCTCGACCGCGCGCGGCACTTCCTCACGCTCGTCTCGCTCCTTACGGCGCTGCTCGCGGCGGTGGCGATCGCAATGGCCGCGCATCGCTATACGCGCCGCCATCTCGACGCCTGTGCTGCCATGCGCTGCCTCGGCGCGAGCCAACGCACGTTGCGCACGCTCTTCGTGCTGGAATTCGCCGGGCTCGGGCTCGTGGGCGGCGCGGTTGGCGTCGCGCTCGGCTACGCGGGCCATCTCGCGCTACTGGCGTGGCTCGGCAATCTCATCGACGTCGTGTTGCCGCAGCCCGGCCCGGTGCCCGTGCTCGAAGGCATCGCCGCGGGTCTCGTGCTGCTGCTGGGCTTCGCGCTGCCGCCGCTCCTGCCGCTCACGCGTGTGCCGCCGGTGCGCGTGCTGCGCCGCGAGTGGGGCGACGAGGGGCGCGCCGCGTGGGCAGCGTATGGCGTTGGCATTGCGCTCTTCGCGGGGCTGCTCGTGCTCGCGGCGGGCGAGTTGAAGCTGGGCGGCATCGTCGCCGGCGGTTTCGCGATCGGCCTGCTCGTGTTCGCCAGCGTGGCGCGCGCGGCGCTCTGGTGTGCGGCGCGCGTGGCGCGCAGTGGGCGTCTCTCCGGCCAGGCGCGCGCGGGCGTGGGGTGGCGCTATGCGCTCGCGTCGCTCGAACGGCGGCCGGGCGCGAGTGCGCTGCAAATTACGGCGCTCGCCATCGGCCTCATGTGCCTTTTGCTGATCGCGATGACGCGTAACGACCTGGTCGAAGGCTGGCGCAAATCCACGCCGCCCGACGCGCCCAACGAATTCCTCATCGACATCCAGCCCGACCAGCGCGACGCCGTAGCCGCCTGGCTGCGCACGCATGGCATTGCTGGCGGCGCCGACAGCGATCTTCAGCCGATGGTGCGCGGGCGCCTCATTTCGATCAACGGCAAGCCCGTGAATCCCGACTCGTACAAGAGCGAGGACGCGCGCCGGCTCGTCGATCGCGAGTTCAATCTCTCGTACACGACGAAGCTGCCCGACGACAACCGTATCGAGGCGGGCGCCTGGTACGGCGATTCGAGCACGCCGCAACTCTCGATCGAACAGGGCCTGGCGAAGCTCATCAACGTGAAGCCCGGTGACGTGCTCAAGTTCGACGTGACGGGCCTCGAAGTGACGGCGCCGGTGACGAGCGTGCGCAAGCTCGACTGGGGCTCGTTCAAGGTGAACTTCTTCGTGCTGATGCCGCCCGAGTTGCTGCGCGATTTTCCGGCGACGTACATCACGAGCTTTCACCTGCCGCCTGGGCAGCGCGAGGTCGTGGACGGTCTCGTGGCCCGCTACCCCAACGTCACCGCGATCGACATCGCGCCGATTCTCGCGCAGATCGAGCGCGTGCTGGAGCAGGTGATCGGCGCGGTGCAGTTCCTCTTTATTTTCACGCTC
The DNA here is from genome assembly GCF_038900775.1 of Paraburkholderia sp. JHI869. NCBI lineage: Bacteria > Pseudomonadati > Pseudomonadota > Betaproteobacteria > Burkholderiales > Burkholderiaceae > Paraburkholderia > Paraburkholderia sp. JHI869. The sequence goes on along the minus strand of NZ_JAYMSC010000047.1, from coordinate 7,462 downwards.
GCCGCCGGCGTGCTGGTGCTCTACGCGGCGCTCGCGGGCACGCGCGACGAGCGCATGCGCGAGTCGGCGCTGCTGCGCGCGCTGGGGGCATCGCACCAGCAGGTGCGCGCAGTGCAGGTGGCCGAATTCGTCTCCGTGGGCGCGCTCGCGGGGCTCATGGCGGCGATCGGTGCGCAGGCCGTGGGCTCCGTGCTCGCCACGCACGTGTTTCTGTTCTATCTGCCGTTCGATCCGTGGCTCCTGCCGGCCGGCATCGCGGCGGGCGTGGTGTGCGCGGGCGTGGGCGGGTGGATCAGCCTGCGGCACGTGCTCGCGCGGCCCGCACTGCAGTCGCTGCGCGACGCGTAGTGCCGCAACCCGCGGCAACCCGCCGCGCGCCGCTATGCGAGAATTGTTGGTTTCCGGCAGCGCGTTTGCACGTGTAGCCGTCCCTCTTTTTGTTCTGATTCAACCGTATGACCGATCCAGCCGACGAAGCGCCGCAAAAACCCACGGCCTTCGAACTCGTCGGCGGCGAGGCGCGTGTGCGCGAGCTCGTCGACCGTTTCTATGACCTGATGGACCTCGAGGCCGATTTCGCGGGCATCCGCGCGATGCATCCGCAAACGCTCGACGGTTCGCGCGACAAGCTGTTCTGGTTCCTTTGCGGCTGGCTTGGCGGCCCGGACCACTACATCGAGCGCTTCGGCCATCCGCGCCTGCGCGCACGCCATTTGCCGTTCGCAATCGCTTCGTCCGAGCGCGACCAGTGGCTGCGCTGCATGGCCTGGGCAATGGAAGACGTGGGCCTGCCGGAGCCGCTGCGCGAACGCCTGCTGCACTCGTTCTTCGATACCGCCGACTGGATGCGCAATCACCCCGGCTGACTTGTTGCGCTCGATTGTGCCGGTGCGTGAGCCAGTACAGTCAGGCACTCGCGCATCGCGGCCGTCCGGCGGGGTGTTTCGGCTCGCGGCCATAATGTTTCTTTGGCTCGTGTGAGCAGCCATCAGCAAAACAAGGAGACACCCGCAATGACGACCACCCGCGCGCTCTTTCGCGAAGACGCTTATCTCACGCAGTGCGAAGCGACCGTGCTTGCCGTTGGCGAGGACGGCGTGCGGCTCGACCAGACCGTGTTCTATCCGCTCGGCGGCGGCCAGGCCGGTGACGCCGGCGCGCTGGTGCTCGCCGACGGCACGCGCATCGAGATTGCCGACACGCGCAAGGCGAAGTTCGAGGGCGCGACACCCGACGACGCGCTGCACGTTCCTGCGCCCGGCCAGGAAGCGCTGCTCGCGCGTCTCGCCGCGGGCGCGCGCGTGCGCGCTGAAATCGACTGGGCGCGCCGCCACCGGCACATGCGCCTGCATACGGCGAGCCATCTGATGTGCGCGGTCCTCCCATACCCCGTGGACGGCTGCAGCATCACGACCGACTATGCGCGCCTCGACTTCGCGACAGTCGAGCCGATCGAGCGCGACATGGTGGAGGCGCGGCTTGCCGAACTCGTTTCGGGCGCGCACGCGGTGGCGACCGAATGGATCACCGACGATGAGATGGCGCAACGTCCCGAACTCGTGCGCACCATGAGCGTGAAGCCGCCGATGGGCTTGGGTCGTGTGCGCCTCCTGCGTATCGATAACGTCGATTTGCAACCTTGCGGCGGCACGCACGTGCGCAACACGCAGGAAATTGGCGCGCTGCGCGTGGCGAAGCTCGAAAAGAAGAGCGCGCGTACGCGGCGGCTCGTGCTGGAACTTGCCGAATGAGTCTGGATCCTCGCGCCCGCGAAGTGCTCGACTTCTGGTTCGGCGAGCCGGGCTCGGAGGAGTTCGGCCGCGAGCGCAAGATGTGGTTCCGCAAGAACGCAGCGTTCGACGCGAAGTTGCGTGAACGCTTCGGCGCGCTGCTCGACGCCGCGTGCGCGGGCGAACTCGACGCGTGGTGCGAGACGCCCGAGGGTGCGCTCGCAGTGCTGATCGTACTCGACCAGTTCTCGCGCAACTGCCATCGCGGCACGCCGCGAGCGTTTTCAGCGGACGACAAGGCGCTCGGCATCGCACGGGCGATGGTGGCGAGCGGCGCAGATCTGCGGCTACCCACGCTGCAGCATCGCTCATTCGCGTATTTGCCGTTCGAGCATGCCGAAGATGCCGAAGCGCAGCGCGAATCGCTGCGTCTCTTCGGCGAGCTGGGGAAAGATCCGGAAGGAAAGGGCTACTACGATTACGCGGTGCGGCACGCGAACATCATCGAGCGCTTTGGGCGCTTTCCGCATCGCAATGCGCAACTGGGCCGCGCGTCCACCGACGAGGAAACTGCGTTCCTGCGCGAGCGCGGTTCGTCGTTCTAGCTGAAACCGGCGAGCTTGTTCAGCGTCCGCCGCTCACGTCGAGCAGGGCGCCCGTGACGTAAGACGCTGCGTCGCTCAGCAACCACACGATCGTTTGCGCGACTTCGTCGGCGCTGCCGGGCCGGCCAAGCGGCGTTTGCGCACCGAGCACGGCGGCGCGATCCGGGCGGCCGCCGCTCGCGTGGATTTCGGTGTCGATGAGGCCGGGGCGCACCGCGTTCACGCGCACGCCCTGCGGGCCGAGTTCTTTCGCGAGGCCGATCGTCATCGTGTCGACTGCGCCTTTCGACGACGCGTAGTCCACATACTCGTTAGGCGAGCCCAGCCGCGCGGCAGCAGAAGACACGTTGACGATCGCGCCGCCGTCGCCGCCGCGATCCTTCGACATGCGGCGCGCCGCTTCGCGTGCACACAGAAACGCGCCGTACACGTTCACGTCGAACATGCGCTTCAGACGCTCTGCGCTCATGTCGGCGACCTGGCTGCCGGGCGCCACAATGCCTGCGTTGTTCACGAGCGCATCGATGCGGCCATAGGACGATTCGAGCGCGTCGAACATCGCAATGACATCCGCTTCGCTCGCCACGTCGCCGCGCAGTACGCGCGCGTGGCCGCCTGCGCGGCCCACTTCGGCGGCGGTTTCGTCGGCGGCCGGTTCGTTGTGCAGATAGTTGACGCCCACGGTCCAGCCGTGCGCGCCGAGCAGACGCGCCGTCGCGCGGCCAATGCCGCGGCTTGCGCCGGTGATCAGGACAACCTTGCTCATCGCGATGCACTCATCGTAGTGACTGCGGTTTGTCGAGGGGCAGCGCCTTGCGGCTAGATCAAACGTTCTCGCGCAAGTCCGCCCATTTGTCTTTCTCGGGCGCGTGATAGCGCTTTATCTTTGCGATCAGCGCGACAGGGTCGCTGTCGGTTTGCAGCATGTCGAGGTAGGTCTCGCGCATGAAGCCTTCGCGCACCGTGTGGTCGAGCAGCGCCATGAGCGGATCGTAGAAGCCGCTAATGTTCAGTACGCCCACGGGCTTGCGGTGATAGCCAAGCTGCGCCCAGGTATAGACCTCGAACAGCTCTTCGAGCGTGCCCGCGCCGCCGGGCATGGCGACGAAGGCGTCGGAGAGGTCGGCCATCATCTTCTTGCGGTGGTGCATGTCGGGCACGACGTGCAGTTCGGTGAGGCCCGCATGGCCCACTTCCTTGTCCACCAGCAGCTCGGGGATCACGCCGATGGCGCGCCCGCCGCCTGCCATCACGGTGTCGGCGATCACACCCATCAGGCCGACCTTGCCGCCGCCATAGACGAGCGCGAGGTTCGCGTCGAGGAGCGCGCGGCCAAAGGCTTGGGCGGCTTCGGTATAAACCGGATTGGCTCCAAACGAGGAGCCGCAATACACGCAGACTGCTTTCATTCGGCTTCGGCCTTTATTCCCGGTTGTCCTTGGCGGCGCCCGCGCCTTCGCGCGGCGGCAGGTAATCGTAGAACTCGCGCTTGGGCAGCTTGCCCGAAACGAGGTCGTCGAACAGCTCGCGCGCGCGGCCGCGCAGATACGGCGCCATCAGCGAGACGATCTGCACGCTCACCTGGTGCAGCTCGTCGCGAATCGCTTCCTGGTCGTTGTACTTTCGCGGGTTCATCACAAACTGGTACGAGAGCCAGTAGGTGGCGATCACGCCGATGTTGGTCGAGATCACGTCGATCTCGGCGGGCGTGGCGACCATGTCGCCGTCTTCCATGAGCTGCTCGCAGAACTGCTTCGCGAAGTGCACCTTGTGGCTGATGATCTGCTTGAAGTGCATCTCGAGCGTGCGGTTGCGCGCGAGCAGGTCGTTCAGGTCGCGATACAGAAAGCGGTAGCGCCACGTGAAGTCGACCATGTACTGCAGGTACGCCCACATCTCGTCGATGGTGGCGCGATGGTCCTCGGGAAAGCGCAGACGCTTTTCGATCTCCTGCTCGAACTGGCTGAAGATGCTGTTGATGATGTCGTCTTTGTTGCGGAAGTGGTAGTACAGGTTGCCTGGACTGATCTCCATTTCCTCGGCGATGGTCGTTGTGGTGACGTTCGGCTCGCCGATCTCGTTGAACAGTTTCAACGACAACTCAAGAATCCGTTCGCGTGTACGGCGGGGAGGTTTGGCATCCATGTCGTCCGGCCCTGAAAATGCTGTGCCGGGCGCAGGCGCCCGCTCGTATGTTGCGGTGCGCGCGGCCCGGACGCGGTTGGTCGTTATAAGACTGTCGTTCGATTATAAACCGACGGCCCGCACGCACCGACAGCTTGCGTCCGTCAAGAACGTGGGGAAGGGCGGGCCCCCCGCTCTACGCGGGGGTGCGGGGCGCTAGAGTACGCCGATGCCGTGCAGCAGCAGCGGCCCGAAACGGGGTACGAGAATCAGCCCCCACGTCAAGACGCAGAGCAGCAAGGCGAGCGTGACGGCCGCGCTGCCGAGGTCCTTGGCGCGGCCCGAAAGCTCGTTGCGCTCGAGACCGATACGGTCCACCGCGTTCTCGATGCTCGAATTGAGCAATTCGACGATCAGCACGAGGATCACCGAGCCGAGCAGCAGCACGCGCTCGACGGGCTCGACCGGAATGAACACGCCGATCGGCACGAGGATGGCCGAGAGCGTGAGTTCCTGGCGAAATGCGCTTTCCTCGCGGATGGCGGCGCGAAAGCCCTTGATCGAGTACTTGAGCGCCTTCCACGCGCGCGTGATGCCGCGGTTGCCCTTGTACGGGTTGAAGGGCAGCGGGGCGAGCGGATCGTCGGGGCCGAGCGGTTCGTGCAGGTGCGGCGACTCGGGCGGCTCTTGTGCGGCTGCTCTCGGCGCTACAGGCGTTGTGGGACTGGCGGGCTCGCTTGCGGATGCGGTTTGCGGCGCGACGCCAGGCACCACAGTCGTAGAAGCCGGCGCGCGCGGATCGAGCGCTTCGGCGGCGCGTGCGGCGCGCGTCGAGGCGCCGGCACTCTGGCGGGCTGGCGGACTGTTACTGCGTGCGCCATGGGCGCTATGCGGCGGTGACGGAGGACGTGGCGTCATGGTGGTGCCAGGTAGAACCCCAGTATCGCACGCGTGGGAGGTGGTTGCGCCGGGGCCGTCCGTATCCCCGGCGCGTTCGCGAACAATCGAAGCGCGGACCATCGCCGGCCTCGTGCTCAGGCCGCGGCGCTGGAAGGCTCCATCGACGCGCCCGAGCGCGGCTTGAGATGCGCCGCGAATTGCTCGGAGGCGGCGCGCCACGAGAAGCGCTCGGCCCAGGCGCGCGCCTCGGCGCGGTCGATCTTCAACGCTTCGAGGCACGCTTCGCGCAGGTCTTCGTTCATCGAGCCCGCGCCGCCCGTGCCCAGCACGTCGATCGGGCCCGTCACCGGGTAGGCGGCCACGGGCGTGCCGCATGCGAGCGCTTCGAGCAGCACGAGACCGAAGGTGTCGGTGCGGCTCGGGAACACGAACACGTCGGCGGCGGCGTAGACCTTCGCCAGTTCGGGCTGGCTCAGGACACCCAGGTAATTCGCCTGGGGATAGCGCGACTTCAGCTCGGCGAGCGCCGGGCCTTCGCCGCACACCCACTTAGAGCCAGGCAGATCGAGCTTGAGAAACGCCTCGACGTTCTTCTCGACGGCCACGCGGCCCACATACAGGAAGATGGGGCGCGCGGTGTTGAGCACCTTCGACTCCATCGGCCGGAAGATGTCGAGATCCACGCCGCGCGTCCACAGCACGACGTTCGTGAAGCCGAACTTCTCGAGGTCGGTCTTGACGACCGGCGTGGGCGCCATCACCGCGAGCGAAGGCTTGTGGAACCAGCGCAGGAAGCGGTAGGTCGCCGAAAGCGGAACGCCGAAGCGCGCCTGCACGTACTCGGGAAAGCGCGTGTGATAAGCGGTCGTGAACGGCAGGTCGTGGTCGATCGCGTAGCGGCGCGCGGCGAGCCCGAGCGGACCTTCGGTTGCGATGTGGATCGCATCGGGCCCGAATGCGCTGATGCGCTCCTTCAGATGCCGCTTCGGAAACAGCGAGAGCCTGATTTCCGGGTAGGTGGGGCACGGAATCGTGCGGAACTCCAGCGGCGTGAGCAGTTCGACCTGATGCCCGAGCGCGATCAGTTCGCGCGTCGTGTTCTTCAGCGTTCGAACCACGCCGTTGACCTGCGGCTCCCATGCATCGGTCACGATCATTACTTTCATCGGTCGTCGGCCCTCTTGTTGTTCCGTCGTGCGGTTATCGCTGCGGTTATGGCTGCTGCGTAGCGGTATCAGTTGACACTCAAGCGGCGCTCACACGCGCCTTGCGCGTCGAGACCTGCGCCTCCGGCGCGCGCTTCACCGTCCAGTAGACGATGCGCAACTCGCCCTCGAACGTTTCGACGAGCGCGGACAGGCTCTCCACCCAGTCGCCGTCGTTGCAGTACAGAATGCCGTCGATGTCGCGGATCTCGGCCTTGTGGATGTGGCCGCACACCACGCCGTCGCAGCCTCGGCGGCGCGCTTCGTCGGTCATCACGCGCTCGAACGAGGAGATGAAGTTCACCGCGTTCTTGACCTGATGCTTGAGGTACTGCGAGAGTGACCAGTACTGGAAGCCGAGCTTCGCGCGCACGCGGTTGAACCAGCGGTTGAGCAACAGGATCAGCGTGTAGGCCGAGTCGCCGAGATAGGCGAGCCACTTGGCGTGCTGAATCACGCCGTCGAAGAGATCGCCGTGCACGACCCACAGGCGTTTGCCGGTGAGCGTCGTGTGAAAGGCCTCCTCGCGCACGTGGATGTCACCGAACGCGAGATTGCAGAACTGGCGCGCGCTCTCGTCGTGGTTGCCCGGAATGTAGATGACCTGGGTGCCCTTGCGCGCCTTGCGCAGCACCTTCTGCACGACGTCGTTGTGCGCCTGCGGCCAGTACCAGCCCTTCTTCAGTTGCCAGCCGTCGATGATGTCGCCCACGAGGTACAGATACTCCGACTCGTTGTGGCGCAGAAAATCGAGCAGATACGACGCCTGGCAGCCGCCCGTGCCGAGATGGATATCGGAGAGCCAGATCGTGCGGTAGCGGGTGGGGTCGGGGTGATCGTCGTCGTGGGAGTCGGCGGTGGGGCCGTCGTCGATCGACGAGGGCGGCAGGGGCGGGAC
>NZ_JAYMSC010000046.1:0-54266 GCF_038900775.1 Paraburkholderia sp. JHI869 | reverse complement strand
TCGCCACTCGCCACCAGGTGCAAGCACCCGTGCTGCCGTTCGACTTGCATGTGTAAGGCATGCCGCCAGCGTTCAATCTGAGCCAGGATCAAACTCTTCAGTTTAAACCTGTTACTGTTTTCGGTTCAGTTAAGAACCGGTCGCTCACTCAAAGCTGACAGGAATTTGAATTACTTCAAAAACCTGACTTACTTTAGTGTGAGACTCTTGATACTTTTGCTGCTCCCGACTTCATTCCGGAGAACAAGGTCAGGCCGCCACCGCATCAAGCGCCCACACTTATCGGCTGTAAATTTTTAAAGATCGATCGCGAAAGCGCCGTTAAACCATCGAACTACCCGGCGCTTTCTACGTTGCTGCGTCAGCAGCAGAGAAACGAGATTATGAAGACTGTCTAGCGATCTGTCAACAGGTTTTTTTACTTCGTTCAACCTGCCGCTCAACTTCGAATCACCCGCAGACCCAGTCGCCACAAGGCTTTCGCCTCAAGCTTCCCGTCTCCCCGCGCCTTCATCGAAAGCGCGAAAGACCGGAATTCTAGTCATGCAAGTGACATCTTGCAAGCGGTTTTTTGAACGGCTAGCGAAGGCAGGTTAAACACGGTTCGCCTGCTCCAAATAGCAGTCGCCATAAGCAGTCGCCATAGTCCTTCCGGCTGATGCCTTCCAGCCCCGCAGCAACGACGATCCCGCACCGCACCCACGCCCGTCCGACGCGGCCCTGCTGCCCAATCCGATGGCGCGCACGGAACCGACTAGAATATGGGGTTCTCTGCACCCCAACTCACAGATTTATGCGCTCGCGAATCGCCAAACGCCTTCCTCCTGACGCCGACAAGCTCGTCGGTCTCTCGCTCGCCCTGTTCGCCTCGGGCAGCCGCACCGAAGATCGTTTCTGGGAGGCCAAACTCGACACGCTGCTAGCGAAGGTCGTGCGCAACGGCAATCAGACTACGCTCGACGCCGCGCTCGATCACTTGCAGCAGAACCATCCGGACGCCTACGGCGCACTCGCCGATATGGCCGAGACGCACAGCGAATCGTTCATCATCGAACACGACGGCGCGCAATACGAAGCCCTGCTCGTCGCCGCGCCGGTGCTGGCCTGGACGCGCTATGTCATCCCTTCGGGCCCGCTGAAGGTCGACGGTGCCGATGCCCTGCGCACCCATCTCCAGGCGCACGTGCTTGCGAACGGCACACGCGTGGCGATGGCCCCGTATCTCTACAGCATCGACCAGTTGCCGCGCCACCACGTCGAAACCTGGCGCCTCGCGCAACAACTTACGCAGGCGGCGCTGAGCGGCGCACCGGCGAAAATCAGCTCGGGCGAACTGCCGGAAACGTCGCCGATCCTCGCCGATCCGCGTTTCCTGCTCGCCGTCGTCGCCGCACCTGTCGGCGCGCCGCTTTTCCGTTGGCAGGAAGAGGAGCACGGCTCGCGCATTGAGCGTGGTCAATGCCTCGAACAATGGGCCACCCAGGGCGGCGCCAACCTTGCCGTCGTCATGCCGGGCTGTGAGTTCGAGTGCCTGCTGCCAGACGCCTATTACTCCGCCTGCCGCGACGCCGACGAGCGCGTGCGCCCGCACACGATCCGCACCGCCGTGCGCTATCTGCTCGACACGATCGGCGCGGGCGCGCAGGACTTGCGCGCCGTAGTCGCCGGCTTCGGCGAGCGCCGTATCGACGAATACCGCATCGGCTTCACCAAACGCGGCAGCAATGACGTCCTGTATGGCGTGGTCTGGCCGCTCTATGGCCGCGAGAACGGCGACGCCGACATCGACGAAGAACCGACCGAAGAGGATGTCAGCAGCGGTCCGCTCGAAGAGATCGTTGCGCTGCTGAAGGAATCGGGTATCACCGACATCCGTCGTCACGCCGGCCGCTTCGAGCCGGAATATTGCGATGACTGCGGCGTGCCGCTCTATGCGGATCCGCTCGGCGAGATCGTCCACGCCGAGATGCCGGAAGATGCTGAGCCTGTACAGCCACACTTCCACTAAGACAATTCCAAAATTCCTACCCGGTCCCGCCTGTGTGCGGGACTTTTTTTTGCCCTATGTCTTATGCCTTTTGGACAGGCCGCCAGCGCCCAACCTTTTTGTCATCATGGTGCTGTTGGTCTGGTTCACCGCCGTTTAGAAGCGGTGCGCGTTGCACAACATTTCGAGAGGCCGTCAACGAGAGGAGGGCAAATCCATGCGGTTCGTTGTACTCAATCCGGACGCCGAAAGGCGTGAAGGGCTCAAGGCGCTGTTAAGACAAATCGACCGTCGCGCACGCTTCAATGACGCGCCGGACTGGCGCAGCGCTGAGCGCGCCATGCAACGGTTCACCCCCAACCTGATCGCGATCGACTGGCACGACGGTATTCGCGCCGGCGAATTGCGCCACTTCGTCATGCGGCACCGCAGCCTGCCCGTGGCCATCCTCGTAGACAGCGCAGAGACGCCCGCGACCGTGCGTGCGCTCATCGATGAAGGCGCCCGCGGCATCATCCGGCGCACAACGGACTCCATCCTGATCGTGAAGTTTCTGGAGCTCATCATGCTCGGCGGCGATCATCTGCCGGCCGATGTGCTCGGCCCGTGCACGCCGTGGCCCTTACCGCCCCGGCGCAACGCCAAGGCCGCCGCGCAGGCCCGCAAAGTGCGTCCAAAGGTCCATCTGTCGCCACGGCAGGAGCAGATACTGCGCTGCGTCCATATGGGCAATACGAACAAGATGATCGCGAGAGCGCTCGGCATCAGCGAGGGCACGGTGAAAGTCCATCTAACCAGCATCTTCCAGCAGCTCGGCGCGCCTAATCGGGCGGCGGCAGTCGCGATCTATAACGGATTGCTCGCGAACCAGTTGCAGGTGCTGCGCGCGCAGTACGAGCGGCCGGCGAAGCCCAGGCACGGCGAGCACGGCCCAGTGCCATTGCGCGCACGTGAGAGTCTGCCGTTCCGCTATCCGTTGCTGTCAGGCGACAGTGTGGAGCCGCTGCCGATCGCCGCAGAGCCCCTGCCACCCTATGGCGACCCTGCCGCGGCGCAGCAGGTGCGCCCCGCCGAGGTCGACGAGGCCAGCGAGAGCGTGGACGAGGAAGCCCTGGTGCTCGCTCGCGCACACGTCTTGCCGTCCAACGAGTAATATGAAGCACATGGGGTTCCTATTTACACCGCTTCCGCTCTGGGTTGCTATCGGTGCCTGGGTTGTCACCGTGGGGCTGCTCGCGCTCGCGTTGTGGAAGAACCCCTTCAAGCGTCTGCAGGACGCGACGCTCCAGCACGTGTGGCTCGCGATCGTCGTCGCGATCTCCGTGCTGTGGGCGAGCAACGCGTGGCTCGAAGACGGCACCGTGCTGCACTTGCTCGGCGCCACGCTCGTGGTCACGCTATTCGACTGGGGGCTCGCGCTTGTCGCCATGGGCGTCGTCGTGGGACTCGCCGCGCTCGTCTTCGACGCCCCCTGGGAAGGGATCGCCCTCACCTTCCTGATATTCGGCGCGTTCCCTGTCGCGATTTCAACGCTGCTGCAGCGCGCCTGCACGGCGTGGCTGCCGCGCAACCTGTTCATGTTCATCGTCGGCCAAGGCTTCGTGTCGCCGGCCATCGCCGTTTCGGCGGCGGCTTATCTCGCGCTCGGCACCCATGTCGCGCTCAACGGCGGATCGGCCCTTACTGTGCCCGCAGGTTATGCATTCAGCGTATTTCTGCTCGCCTCTGGCGAAGCCTGGTTCACTGGCATGGCAACAGCGCTGATCGCCGTCTACCGCCCGGCCTGGGTCACCACCTATGACGTGCGCCGCTATCGCCTGGGCGGCCCGCGAACCTGAGCGCTGCTTCAGCCGATAGCGCAGCCGCCAGCAACTCGGCAACTGGCGCGACGACACGTCGCAATCGACCGTCGACGCGTACACAGCAGCGCCTGCGTCGATCCCACCGTTCAGGCGGAAGAAAATAATTGTTTCCAGATTGAACTCAACCGGGCTGCGCCGCATCTTACCGTGCCTGACGTCTCACCCCTCTTCCCCTAGCAAGCAGATAGATGGACTGCAACCATGCATCCCGCCGGCTGTTGTTCGTAGCCGGTCAACTGGCGGCGTGCGCCGCGAGCCTCATGCTCATCGCCGCGCCAGCCGCGCAGGCCGATCAACTCGATCGACACAACGATCTCGTCAATCAGTTCGTCACCCAGATGCACGCGGACCCACTAGTCGCGGATTGCGCGGCGCACGGCGATTTCGTGGCAAGCACGTCGGCGGCACTCGATCACGTCGAGTTTCCGCCAAGTTCTTTCGACAGCGCACACGCGAGCGTGACGCCGTGGAACGACTCGTTCGACGAAGGCAAGCAGCGCGTGAAGGTCGATACGATCGTGACCGTCGACGGCATCGGCATTTCCAGGGAAAGCGGCAACGCGCCCTACGATCTGAAGTTTCGCTGCGGCTATGTCGGGCAGCAGATGCTCGCGTTCAGCTGGAACGATCCGGTCCCGCCGGCGCGCGCGCATGGCGAGCGCAGCACGGCGCCGCAGAGCGGCGCACATGGAAAGGGCAAGCATTCGCCCAAGAAGGCCACCGGCAAGGGTTCGAAGAAGGCGCCCGCGAACAAGTCGAGCCACAAGTCGTCGACAAGCAGCACGAAGTCGACCAGCAAATCGACAACGACAAAAACTACCGCGAAGAAAACGACTTCAAAGAAGAAGACGGCGACTACCTGAACTCGTCGTTGTTCTCGATGCAAAAAGGGGGAAACGGCATGGCCGCTTCCCCCTTTCTACATGTCCGTGTGACGCACACTCGCGTTACGCGAACGTCTCCACGTGATGCAGGATGGCCTGCAGCATCGCAGCGCCGAGCGCGGCGCTACGCTCGCCATTCCAGCCTACGCGCTCATCGGGCAGATTGGCGTTGTCCTTGAACGGCATCTCGAGCGTGAGCGACAGGCAGCCATAGCGATGGCCGATGTACTTCGACGCGAGCTTGAGCGCATCTTCGCGGTAGCGGCTCGCCTCGTAGCCGTGCTGATCCTGGAAGTCGGGGCTCGCCACCTTGAACGCCTCGATGAACGCCTTCTGCTCCGTGCGTTGCTGATCGGTAAAGCCCGGCAGCATTTCCGAGCCCGCCACGAATACATAAGGCAGCGTCTCGTCGCCGTGGATGTCGAAGAAGAGGTCGACGCCCGTGGCTTCGATCGCATCGCGCACGGCCAGCACTTCGGGGCTGCGCTGCGCGTCCGGACCCATCCACTCGCGGTTCAGGTTCGCGCCCACGGCGTTGGTGCGCAAATTACCGTGCACGCTGCCGTCCGGATTCATGTTCGGCACGATATGGAACACGGCGCGGTCGTACAGCTTGCGCGCGACCGGATCGCCCGCCCAGTCGCCCCAGCCGGCAAGCCGCTTGATGAGTCCTTCCACGAACCACTCGGCCATGCTCTCGCCCGGATGCTGGCGCGCGATGATCCATACCGTCTTCTTCGGCTTGCCGTCAGGCGAGGTGTCGCCCGGCATGCCGAGCGAGAGCAGCGACATAGGCCGGCCTTCCACGCTCTGGCCGAGTTCCGTGAGCGTGGCGTGCGGCAGTTGCTGAAGCGCACCGAGGAATTCCGAGTGACGCTCCTCGCTATACGGCTCGAAGTACGCGTAGTAGATGCTGTCGAAGTCGGGCGTGTGGTCGATAACGAGTTGCTTGCCGTCATAGCTGGTCGGCACGCGGAACCAGTTCACGCGGTCATAGCTCGCCGCGGCCTGGTAGTCGCGCCAGCCTTCTGGAAACGCACAGGCCGACGCGTTCTCGAACGTCATCACGCAACGCTCGCCGCGCACACCCGAGACGCGGAAGTAGAACCATTGCGCGAACTCGGACTGGTTGTCTGCGCGCACGCGCAGACGAATGTCGTCGGCGCGCTCGCACGACAGAACCTCGATCGCGCCCGCATCGAACTGGCTGGTGATGGCAATCGTCATAGTCTTTTCCTTCCGGCTCGCTTGTTCACTTACTCGGCAATACGCCGACGAAATACATAGGTCGAATCGTTCGATGCATCTGCATCGAATGCATAGCCTTCCACGTCGAATGCCTTGAGCCCTTCGGGCTCGGCAACGCGGTTCTCGACGGCATAACGCGCCATCAATCCGCGTGCGCGCTTCGCGTGGAAGCTGATGATCTTGTAGCGTCCGCCCTTCCAGTCTTCGAATACCGGCGTAATGACGGGCGCGGCGAGCTTCTTCGGCTTCACGGCCTTGAAGTACTCGTTCGACGCGCAGTTCACCAGCACGCTCGCGCTCTTCGCCGCTTTCGCGCGGTTGTGCTCGATCTGCGCATTGATCGCGTGCGTGATGCGCTCGCCCCAAAACGCGTAGAGATCCTTGCCGCGCGCGTTTTCAAAGCGCGTGCCCATTTCAAGGCGATAAGGCTGAAGCAGGTCGAGCGGACGCAGCAGACCGTAGAGCCCGGAGAGCACGCGCACATGCTGCTGCGCATAGTCGAGATCCGCCGACGAAAGCGACTTCGCGTCGAAGCCTTCGTACACGTCGCCGTTGAATGCGAGCACCGCCTGCTTCGCGTTGCTCTGGCTGAACTGCTTCGACCAGTCGGCGTAACGCTGGAAATTCAGGCGCGCGAGCGGGTCGGAAATGCTCATGAGCGAACCGATCTGCTGCGGCGAGAGACGGCGCAGGCCCGCGATCAGCTCGGCTGCGTCGTCGACGAAATCGGGGATGGTGTGGGTTTCGATGTGCGCCGGCGTGTCATAGTCAAGCGATTTGGCCGGCGACAGAACGATTATCATAGAGGCTTGCAGGCACGATGTGCCGATGTTCAAAGGCGAAAGCCCGATTGTAGCGAATTCACGAATGACCGGCCTCACGCCCCCAACCGCAGCATCCCTTTCGCCCGCCGCCGCACCGGCGCTCCCCATAGTTCTCGACTCGAACGTCTGGCTCGATATTCTCGTGTTCGACGACCCGCACACGCGCCCCATTCGCGAGGCGCTCGAGCGCGGCGCGATCCGGGCGCTGATCGACGAACGCTGCCGGGCCGAACTGGCCCATGTGCTCGACTATCCGCAGTTTGCCGGCCGCGGCGTCGCGAAGGCGGACGCCCTCGCTGCGCTGTCCGGGCTAGTGGCGGTGATCGAGCTGCCCGAACTTCCCGCCGACGCACGGCCCCTGCCCCAATGCCGCGACCGCGACGACCAGAAGTTCCTGGAACTGGCGCGCGCAAGCGGCGCACAGTGGCTCGTCTCAAAGGACCGCGCGGTGCTCAAGCTCGCGAAGCGCGTGGCGCGCGACTTCGGCTTTCGCATTGCGACACCCGACGCCTTCGTCGCCGAATGCGTGCAAAACGCCGCTCAAGCAGCGCAGGCCTGACAAGGCGAAGACAGCACGCGCACCCGGGCTCACCACCGCAGCCGCGCCGATTTGCCTACAATCAACCTTTCCTGTCCCAACGTCTGACTTCCGCCCGCGACATGAACGCACCGCATCCCACGCAGAATTCGCAGGACACCCTGCTCACGCCCTCTTTTCCGTCGCGTCTGCCGAACGTCGGCACGACGATCTTCACCGTGATGAGCGCGCTTGCCGCCGAAAAGGGCGCGGTGAACCTGGGCCAGGGCTTTCCCGACTTCGATTGCGACACGCGCATCGTCGACGCCGTCGCGCAAGCCATGCGCGAGGGCCACAACCAGTACCCACCGATGGCGGGCATCGCCGCGCTGCGCGAAGCGATCGCGGACAAGATCGAGCATGTGTATGGCCGCCGCTACGACGCGAATACCGAAATCACCGTGACGGCGGGCGCCACGCAAGCGCTGCTCACGGCGATTCTCGCGACCGTGCATGCGGGCGACGAAGTGATCGTGGTCGAGCCGACCTACGACAGCTATCTGCCGTCGATCGAACTCGCGGGCGGCAAGCCCGTGTTCGTGACGCTCGAGGCGCCCGACTATGCGATTCCGTTCGACCGCCTCGCCGCGGCCATCACGCCGAAAACGCGCCTCATCCTCATCAACACGCCGCACAACCCCACGGGCACGGTGTGGCGCGCCGAGGACATGCAAAAGCTCGAGGAGATCGTGCGCGGCACCAACGTGCTGGTTCTCTCCGACGAGGTGTACGAGCACATGGTCTACGACGGCCAGCCGCACGAGAGCGTGGCGCGCTATCCGGAACTGGCCGCGCGCAGCTTCATCGTGTCGAGCTTCGGCAAGACCTATCACGTGACGGGCTGGAAGGTGGGCTACGTGGCCGCGCCCGCGCCGCTCACGGCCGAGTTCCGCAAGGTGCATCAGTTCAACGTGTTCACCGTGAACACGCCGATGCAGTTCGGCCTCGCGCAATACCTGCGCGATCCGAAGCCGTATCTGGAACTGCCCGCGTTCTATCAGAAGAAGCGCGACTTCTTCCGCGCGGGCCTCGCCAACACGCGCTTCAAGCTGCTGTCATGTGAAGGCACCTACTTCCAGTGCGTGGACTATTCGGCGATCAGCGACCTGCCCGAAGCCGAATTCTCGAAGTGGCTCACCGCGGAAATCGGTGTGGCCGCCATTCCCGTGTCGGCGTTCTATCACGAGGCGCACGAATCGGGCGTCGTGCGCTTTTGCTTCGCCAAGCAGGAAAGCACGCTCGCGACGGCGCTAGAGCGCCTCGCACGGCTCTGACGTGCTTCGCGCGAGATGAATCCGCGAACGGCAGTGTGTTCCCGATCATCGCGCGCGATAACGTGCAAAGCGGCGTGCAAGACGCCGCGACGCTTACGAGTTCGCCTCGATGTAGGCCTTGCGGTCGGCGTTGACGCGCTGCGCAGTGGGACGCTCGCCGATCAGCTTGATATACGACTTCCAGTCGATGCCCACATCGGCGAGGAAATCGCTGCCGTACACGGCCTGCGTCGCGCGGCCCACGAGCGGCAGGCTCACGAACGCCGCTGCATCGGCCACGCCGAACTGCTCGCCCGCCACGAAAGGCGCGAACTTCGCGATCCGCTTGAAGGCCGCCACATAGCGGCGCAGGCGCTTTTCCATGGTCGCCTTGACCTCTTCTGTCGCCTTGCCGCCGAAGAACGCTTCGCCGTAAAGCTCGCGCGCATTCAGCTCAAGATGCGTCTCGATGAAGACGATGAGTTCGCGCTCTTTCGCCGCCTGCCACGGATCCGCCGCGAAAATAGGCTTCTCCGGAAAGCGCGCCGCCAGATACTCGACGATCACTTCCGACTCGCACAAGAATCCCTGCTCCGTTTCGATAAACGGCACCTTGCCGCCCGGCGACTGCGCGAGCAGCGCCTCGTCGAGCGGCAGCTTGTTCGGCACCTCCTCGAACTCGATACCGTGTTCGAGCAGCAGAAGCTTGACCTTGTTGTAGTAATTCGAAAGCGCGAAACCGTGCAGCTTGATCATCCTCATTGCCTCCTTGAGAGCGGCAGTCCCCTTACCGAAACCGCCGAACCGTTTTCATAAAATTGTACGACCGTGCTATTCTAGGCCAATCATGGAGCCAGGCTTCCAATGACTTCACATCATTTCAACATTGAGACAATCGGCATCGTCGGCACCGGCGCGATGGGCCGCGGCATCGCCCAGATCGCCGCGCAGGCAGGCCTCGCGGTGCGCCTCTACGACACGAACCCGCAGGCGGTCGCCGCCGCGCGCGACTATCTCGCCGACACCTTCGCGAAACTCGCGGCAAAAGGCAAGCTCGACGAGCCCGCCGCCCGGGCCGCGCTCGAACGCGTGACCGGCACGCACACGCTCGATGAACTCGCGGTCTGCGATCTCGTGGTCGAGGCAATCGTCGAGAATCTCGAAGCCAAGCGCACGCTCTTTCGCGAGCTTGAAACTGTCGTGAGCGAGCGCTGCCTGCTCGTTTCGAACACCTCTTCCCTCTCGATTACCGCCATCGCCGCCGCGTGCAGCGATCCGTCGCGTGTTGCCGGCTATCACTTCTTCAACCCCGTGCCGCTCATGAAGGTGGTCGAAGTGATCGACGGCCTGCGCAGCGATCCCGCCGCCGGCGACGCGCTCATGGCGCTCGCGCGCCGCATGGGTCACACGCCCGTGCGCGCGAAGGACATGCCCGGCTTCATCGTCAATCACGCGGGCCGCGGCATGAACACCGAAGGCCTGCGCGTGGCGGGCGAAGGCGTAGCGAGCTTCGTCGAGATCGATCGCATCATGCGCGAGCAGGCGGGCTTTCGCCTCGGACCGTTCGAACTGCTCGATCTGACGGCGCTCGATGTGTCGCATCCGGTGATGGAGTCGATCTATCACCAGTTCTATGAGGAGCCGCGCTTCACGCCCTCGCCGATTACCGGCGTGCGGCTTTCGGGCGGCCTGGTTGGCCGCAAGGCGGGCGAAGGCTTCTATCGCTATGTCGATGGCAAGCAGCAGGTGCCCGACGAGCCCGCATCGCCAACAGTGCTGCCCGCGCGCGTCTGGGTGAGCCGCCGCAACACCGCCGCGCGTGACGCCGTGCTCGCGCTCGCCGCGAAAGCGGGCGTGCCCGTCGACGAAGGCAATACGCCCACCGCCGACTCGCTGATCGTGGTCGCGCCGCTCGGTCTTGACGCGACGACCGCCGCGCTCGACGAAGGGCTCGACGCGAGCCGCGTCGTCGCCATCGACACGTTGTTCCCGCTCGACACCGCGAAGCGCCGCACGCTGATGACGACGCCCGCCACCACGCGCGCCGCACGCGACGCGGGCCATGCGCTCTTCGCCGCAGACGGCGTGCCGGTCACGGTGATCCGCGACTCGACGGGCTTCGTCGCGCAGCGCATCGTCGCGACAATCGTCAACATCGGCTGCGACATCGCGCAGAAGCAGATCGCCACGCCGCGCGACATCGACCTCGCGGTCACGCTGGGCCTGGGTTATCCGCGCGGCCCGCTCGCGCTCGGCGACGCGCTGGGCGCAAGCACGATCCTCACGATCCTGCGCAACATCCACACCGTACTCGGCGATCCGCGCTATCGCCCGTCGCCGTGGCTCGCGCGCCGCGCGCAGCTCGGACTTTCGCTGACGCAACCCGACGCAGCAGACATCAACGCATCGAACGAGGCACCGCAATGAGCGCCGAACTCCTCAGCACCCGCCCGCAGGGCCACGAATCGACTCTCGTCCTCACGCTGTCGAACCCCGGCGCACGCAACGCGCTGCATCCCGACATGTACGCCGCAGCCATCGAGGCTTTCGATGCCGCCGAGCGCGACCCGTCGCTGCGCGCGATCGTCCTCACAGGCGCGGACAACTTCTTCTGCGCGGGCGGCAACCTGAACCGCCTGCTCGAAAACCGCGCGAAGGACCCTTCGGTGCAGGCCGCCAGCATCGACATGCTCGCCGCGTGGGTCACCGCCATGCGCCAGTCGAGCAAGCCGATCATCGCGGCCGTCGAAGGCGCCGCCGCCGGCGCGGGCTTCTCGCTCGCGCTCGCCGCCGACCTGCTCGTCGCCGCCGACGATGCCAAGTTCGTCATGGCCTATTCGCGCGTGGGTCTGACGCCCGATGGCGGCGGCTCGTGGTTTCTCGCGCGCTCGCTGCCGCGCTCGCTCGCGTTCGAGCTGATGGTGGAAGGCAAGCCGATCGGCGCGGCGCGTCTCGCGGAACTGGGTGTCGTGAACCGGCTCGCGAAGCCGCAAACGGCGCTCGACACGGCGCTCGCCTGGGCAGACGAACTCGCGAAAATTTCACCGAATTCAGTGGCGCGCATCAAGGGTTTGACGAACGTCGCGGACACGCAACCGCTCGAAGCGCAACTCGGTGCGGAGCGCGACAGTTTCGTCGCGTCGCTGCATCACCGCGACGGGCTCGAAGGCATCACTGCGTTCCTCGAAAAACGCGCTCCCGTCTACAAGTAAATGCGCTTGCGCGCCACGTCCATGAGCGAATACCAGTTGCCCGCGCGCCGCCGCCTGTTCGTCATGCGGCACGGCGACGTCACCTACTTCGACGAAACAGGCCGTCCAATCGACCCGGACACCGTGCCGCTCAACGAGAACGGCCGCGCCCAGGCAAGCGCCGCGGGCGAAGCGTTCGCCCTGCAGGGCGTGCGTTTCGATCGCGTGATCGTGAGCGGCCTGCGCCGCACGGTCGAGACCGCGCAGCGCGTGCTCGCCGCAACCGGCCAGTCGATCGCACTTGAAGTCCAGCCCGCGTGGGAAGAGATTCGTGGCGGGCGCCTCGCCGCGATTCCACCCGCTGAAGTCGAAGACGCCTTCCTGCGCGTGTTCGACGGCATCGTACCGGAAGACACGCGCTTTCTCGGCGGAGAGACCATCGGCGAGCTGCTCGACCGCGTACTGCCGCCGCTGGATGCGTTGCGCGACGATCTTTCGTGGGACACGGCGCTGCTCGTGCTGCACGGCGGCGTGAACCGCGCGATTCTCTCGCACGCGATCACGGCAGGCGGACGCGCATTCTTCGGCCATCTCGCGCAGGCCACCGGCTGCATCAACGCGCTCGATGTCGGCGCCGCGCCGCGGGACTGGGTCGTGCGCATGCTCAACTACGCGCCGCCCTCGCCGCTGCACCGCGACACACGCAACACGACGATGGAAATGCTTTACGCGCAATACCTGCGCTATAGACCGCACGGCTGACGCGCGGCGACCCACAGGAGAATCAGGAGAAGGGAGACGAATATGGCGCAAGCCACCCCGGATGGAGACACGCAAAAGAACGCGCAAACGCGCACCGACTACTCGGCGTTCGAAGGCACGCGCCCGGTTGCCGAGCGGCAGCGCTTCGACACCGAGGCGCTGAGCGCCTGGCTCACCGCTCACGTGGAAGGCTTCAAAGGCCCGCTCACGATCGAGCAGTTCGCCGGCGGCCAGTCGAACCCGACCTTCAAGCTCGTCACGCCAGGCCGCACCTACGTGATGCGCGCAAAGCCTGGACCCAAGGCGAAACTGCTGCCCTCTGCGCACGCGATCGAACGCGAATACCGCGTGATGGACGCGCTCGCCGCCACCGACGTACCGGTTGCGAAGATGCTCGCGCTCTGCGACGACGAAGCCGTGATCGGACGCGCGTTCTATGTGATGGAGTTCGTCGAGGGCCGCGTACTCTGGGATCAGTCGTTGCCCGGCATGACGCGCGAGCAACACGGCGCGATCTACGACGAGATGAACCGTGTGATCGCCGCGCTCCACAATGTGAAGCCCGATGCCGTCGGCCTCGCCGACTACGGCAAGCCCGGCAATTATTTCGCACGCCAGATCGATCGCTGGAGCCGCCAGTATCAGGCCTCGGAAACCGAACGTATCGACGCGATGCATCACCTGATCGAATGGCTGCCGCAGCACATGCCGGACGATGCGGGTTCGCGCGTCTCGGTCGTGCATGGCGACTACCGGCTCGACAACCTGATCTTTCACCCGAGCGAGCCGCGCGTACTTGCCGTGCTCGACTGGGAGCTCTCCACGCTCGGCGACCCGCTCGCGGACTTCTCATATCACTGCATGGCCTGGCACGTCGACCCCGCACAGTTCCGCGGCATTGCCGGGCTCGACTGGCAGGCGCTCGGCATTCCCGACGAGGCGCAGTACGTCGCGCGCTATTGCGAGCGCACCGGCCTCGAGATTCGCGGCGACTGGAACTTCTACCTTGCGTACAACATGTTCCGGATCGCGGCGATCCTGCAGGGCATCATGAAGCGCGTGGTGGACGGCACGGCCGCGAGCGCGCAGGCAATCGACGCAGGCCGCCGCGCGAGGCCCATGGCCGAACTCGCGTGGCAATACGCGCAGAAGGTCCGCTGAGGGTTTGCGAAAGCGCATTCGAGAACGACTTATTTTTCATTGTCACTGTCACTGCATCGCATTGCGAGGTCACCGATGAATTTCGATTACTCCCCGAAAGTGCAGGCGCTGCGCGAGAAGCTGCTCGCGTTCTTCGACGAACACATCTATCCGAACGAGGCCGTCTTCCACGAGGAAGTCGAGCGCAATCGCGCGAACGGCAACCCCTGGGTGCCCACGCAAATCGTCGAGCAATTGAAGGAGAAGGCGCGCGAGGCCGGACTCTGGAACCTGTTCCTGCCCGCCTCCGAACGCGGTGCGGGCCTCACGAACCTGGAATACGCGCCGCTGTGCGAAATCATGGGCCGCGTGCACTGGGCACCCGAAGTGTTCAACTGCAGCGCTCCCGACACCGGCAACATGGAGACGATCGAGCGCTACGGCAGCGAGGCGCACAAGCAGCAATGGCTCGCGCCGCTGCTGGCAGGCCAGATCCGTTCCGCGTTTCTGATGACCGAGCCCGACGTGGCCTCGTCGGACGCGACGAACATCCAGACGCGCATCGAGCGCGACGGCGACGACTACGTGATCAACGGCACGAAGTGGTGGTCCTCGGGCGCGGGCGACCCGCGCTGCGCGATCTACATCCTGATGGGCAAGACCGATCCCGATGCACCGCGCCACGCTCAACAGTCGATGATCCTCGTGCCTTCGGATACGGCCGGCATCACCGTGCGCCGTCCGCTCACGGTGTTCGGCTACGACGACGCGCCGCACGGCCATATGGAAATCACGCTCGAAAACGTGCGCGTGCCCGCGTCGAACATCCTGCTGGGCGAAGGCCGCGGCTTCGAAATCGCGCAAGGGCGTCTCGGACCGGGCCGCATCCACCACTGCATGCGACTGATTGGCCTCGCGGAACGCGCGCTCGAATTCATGGCCAGGCGCGCCCTCGCGCGCGTGGCGTTCGGCAAGCCGGTGGCGCAGCAGACCGTCACGCAGGAGCGCATTGCAGAAGCGCGCTGCATGATCGAACAGGCGCGCCTGCTCACGCTCAAGACCGCATACATGATGGACACCGTCGGCAACAAGGGCGCGCGCGGCGAGATCGCCATGATCAAGGTGGTCGCGCCGAACATGGCCTGCCAGGTGATCGACTGGGCGATGCAGGTGCACGGCGCGGCGGGCGTGAGCGGTGACTTTCCGCTCGCCTACTCGTACGCCTCGGCGCGCACGCTGCGCTTCGCGGACGGCCCCGACGAAGTGCACCGCAACGCCATCGCCAAGCTCGAACTCGCGCGCCATATGGACGCGGGCGCGGCCTCGCGCGTGGAAATGCCGGTCACGCGCTCGTAAGTCCACAAGCGCAACAGGGGCGCTCGTGCGCCCTCTGCGAGCGACGCCGATCTATGCTAATTTGCGCCAGATCCGGCGTCGCGGCTGCCTGTCCAGAGTATGGCGACGCCTTCTTTCAGGGTGCCAAGGAGCCACGATGATCGACGTCTACAGCTGGGCCACGCCGAACGGTCACAAAGTCCATATCATGCTCGAGGAAACCGGGCTCGAATACCGGGTGCATCCGGTCGATATCGGTGCGGGCGACCAGTTCAAGGCCGAATTTCTCGCCATCAGCCCGAACAACAAGATCCCCGCGATTACCGACTCCGAAGGCCCGCACCGCGCCGACGGCCAGCCGTTTTCGCTGTTCGAGTCAGGCGCGATCCTGATCTATCTCGCCGCGAAAACGGGCCGCTTCATGCCTGAGGACCTCGCCGCACGCTACGACGTGCTCCAGTGGGTGATGTTCCAGATGGGCGGACTCGGCCCCATGCTCGGCCAGGCGCACCACTTCCGCATCTACGCGCCCGAGAAGATCGACTACGCGGTCAATCGGTACACGAACGAAGCGAAACGCCTCTACAACGTGATGGAAACGCAGCTGGAAAAGACCGAGTATCTGGCCGGCGACGAGTACACCATCGCGGATATTGCCGCTTTCCCGTGGACGCGCTCCTGGCAGAACCAGGGCATCGATCTCGACTCGCTGCCCAACGTGAAGCGCTGGCATGAAACGATCGCGGCGCGGCCGGCGGTCAAGCGCGGCGTGGAAGTACTTGCGAATGCGCGCAAGCCGCTGATGGACGACAAAGCCAAGGAAATGCTGTTCGGCGCTACGCAATACGCAAAGCACTGATTGCGCTGAAGCGCAGGCAAAAATTAAGGGGCGCCCGCTTGCAGCGGAGCGCCCCTTTTTGTTGAGCACGCAACAACCTTAGAAGTAATGCCGCGTGATGAACTCGGCCACGCACGCGGGCCGCTCGCTGCCTTCGCGTTCGATGCTCACATCCCACACGACCTGCACGCCGCCGCCTTCCACGTCGCTCACTTCCTTCACCGCGATACGTGCACGCACCTTCGCGCCCACGGGCACCGGTTGCGTAAAGCGCACGCGGTTAAGCCCGTAGTTCACGCCCATGCGCTGGCGCATGTGCAGCGTTGCTCCGAGGAGCACAGGAATCAGCGAAAGCGTGAGAAAGCCGTGCGCAATCGGGCCGCCGAACGGCGACTCGCGGCGCGCACGTTCCGCGTCGATGTGGATCCACTGATGGTCGCCCGTGGCGTCGGCAAAACCGTGCACGTCCGCCTCGCTCACCTCGCGCCAGCCGCTCACGAGCGGCCCCGCGCCGACCAGCGCGCGCAACGCCGCCGCGTCGGCTATTTGCATGACGTCGCTTTCGCTCACGATGCGCTCCCCGGCGAATTTTGTGGATTACGAAGGCCAAAGAGCGCCTTCGAACGCACGGTCACGATCAGTTCGCCGTGCTGGTTGTGCCCTTCCCACTGCGTTTCGACGATCCCGCGATCGGGCTTGCTCGCCGAAACGCGCTTGCTCAGGATCGCGTTCGTCATCGTGAGCGTGTCGCCCACGCGCGTGGGCTTGAGCCAGCGGATCTCGTCGACGCCAGGCGAGCCCATCGACGTCGAGCCCTTGAGGAAATTGCGCACGAGCATGCCCATCATGACCGAGCAGGTATGCCAGCCACTCGCGACGAGGCCGCCGAACATCGACGCCTCGCCAGCGGCTTCGCTCAAGTGAAACGGCTGCGGATCGAACTGCTCCGCGAAATGCACCACCTCGTCGCGCTCAAACGTGTGGGAACCGATCACATAGCGCTTGCCCACTTCCAGGTCTTCGTAACTCACTCCCATCCGTATTCTCCGCTGATGTTGCTTGCTGCCTCACGCGTTACGCCGCCTGCGCGAAACCGGGCAGCGACGCGAAGCGTTCAAGGTGATGATCGACATCACCGAGCGTCGTTTCGATGATCGCAAGACGCTTGAAGAGATGCGCTGCCGCCACTTCGTTGGTGACGCCCATGCCGCCGTGCAACTGCACGGCTTGCTGGCCGATGAAGCGCGCCGCCTGCCCCACGCGCACCTTCGCCGCCGAGATCGCACGACGGCGCTCGTCGGCTGACTCGCTACTGTATAGCGCAGCGGCGAGGTAAGTCAGCGAACGGGCCTGCTCCGCGTGGATCAGCATCTCCGCCATGCGGTGCTGCAGCGCCTGGAAGCGCGCAATCGGCACACCAAACTGCTGACGCGTTTTCGTGTATTCGACGGTCGCGTGGTTCAGCGCGTCCATTGCACCTACCGCTTCCGCGCACAGCAGGAACGTGGCGTAGTCGGCAATCTTCTCCCACGTCGCCGCGCCGGTGTGTGCATCGCCAAGACGGCGCGCTTGTGCTTCCTTGAAGGTCAAGGTCGCGGCACGCTGGCCGTCGATCGTGCGATAGTCGCTCACCTCGACACCCGTCGCATCGCGCGCGACGACGAAGAGCGCCACCTCGCCCGCAGCCCGCGCCGGCACGATCCAATAGTCGGCCTGGGCGCCGTGCTGCACGACCGACTTCGTGCCGGTAAGCGCAAAGCCGTCGCCGGTTTCCTTCACCTGCGTTTCCAGCGAGAACAGGTCGTAGCGCGACTGCGGCTCGTGGAAGGCGGCGGCGAGCTTGATCTCGCCCGAAGCCACGCGTTCGAGCAGCGCGGCGTTTTCCGGATCGGCCACGCCGCCCGCGAGCTTGAGCGCCTCGACACCCACCGCAGTTGCCCAGTACGGCTCGATCACGAGCGCCCGGCCCAACTCCTGCATGACGACAAGCATGTCGAACGGCGCGCCATCGAAGCCGCCCTGTTCCGCCGGCACCGGCAATGCGGTCAGGCCGAGTTCGGCGAACGCATTCCAGTGTTGGTCCGATACGCCAGCAGGGGTCTTCACGATCGCCTGGCGCGCTTCGAAGCCGTAGTTCTTGTCGAGATAGCGACGCAGCGCGTCGGCGAGTTGCTGTTGCTCTTCGGTGAAATTGAAGTTCATTGCGCCGCTCCTCAAATCCCCAGAATCATCTGCGAGATGATGTTCTTCTGAATTTCGTTCGACCCGCCGTAGATCGACGTCTTGCGATAGTTGAAGTAGTACGCCGCGAGCGGGGCCGCGTCGTCGTCGCCGCCTGCCGCGTGTTCGTGCTCGCCCTCGAGGAAAGCCGGATCGAACGCCGCCGCGAGCGGGCCGATGGCATCGACCATCAGCTCGGTCAGCGCCTGCTGGATCTCCGTGCCCTTGATCTTGAGCATCGACGCTTCCGGACCGGGGCCGCGACCGTTGGACGCGCTGGCGATCACGCGCTCGGCGGTCACTTCGAGCGCCATCAGCTCGATTTCGACGGCGGCCACACGCGCTGCGAACACGGGATCTTCGAGCAGCGGCTTACCATGCTTCTTCTGCTTGAGCGCGACGCCCTTGAGAAACACGAGCTCGCGATTCGACGCGCCCACGCGCGCGATGCCCGTGCGCTCGTGACCGAGCAGATACTTCGCATAGGTCCAGCCGCGGTTCTCTTCGCCGACGAGATTCTCGACCGGCACCTTCACGTCTTCGAAAAATACTTCGTTGACCTCATGGTCTTCATCGAGCGTGATGATCGGACGCACGGTGATGCCGGGCGTCTTCATGTCGATGAGGAGGAACGAGATGCCTTCCTGCTTCTTGGCGGCGGGATCGGTGCGCACGAGGCAGAACATCATGTCGGCGTACTGGCCGAGCGTGGTCCAGGTCTTCTGGCCGTTCACGACGTAGTGATCGCCCTCCCCGCTTTTGACAAGAACGGCGCGGGTACGAAGCGACGCGAGGTCGGAACCCGAACCCGGCTCGGAGTAGCCCTGGCACCACCAGTCGTCACCGGAGAGAATGCGCGGAAGATAGCGGCGCTTTTGCGCCTCGTTGCCGTACTTCATGAGCACGGGCGCGACCATCGACACGCCGAACGGCAGGACGGGCGGCGCGCCGATGCGGCCGCACTCGGCGTCCCAGATATGGCGTTGCGCTTCAGTCCAGCCGGGGCCGCCCCACTCTGCGGGCCATGCAGGTGCGGACCAGCCCTTCTTCCCTAGCAGCTTGTGCCAGTTGGCGATGTCGTCGCGCGAGAGGCGTTTGTGGTTGAGAACCTTGTCGCGCATCGCTTGAGGCAGATTGGCCTCGAGCCAGGCGCGGATTTCGGCGCGAAATGCGTCGTCAGCGGGGGTGTAGTCCAGATCCATGCGCTAAGTCTCCTGGCCGCGGCCGGTGCGGAGCGTTCCCCGCGCCGCGGCGAAGACCCGCCTGGCTTTACTGCAGCGGACCCTTCAGCGCGGCCGGAACCGGCAGCGGCATCACATCGATGCCTTCTTCGACGAGAGCTTGCGCATCTTCCGCAGAAGCGACTCCACGGATGTTGCGCGACGGCGCTTCGTTGTAGTGAATGCGCCGCGCCTCCTCGGCGAAACGGTCGCCAACGTTCTCCGTCTTGTCCAGGACCTCGCGGATTACACGCATCGCATGCGCCTGCCATTGCGCCGCCTGCTCTTGCGGCGACGCTTTCGGCATTTCGCTCGCACCGGACAGGTTCAACCGGGGCGCGGACGGCAAGCGGGTCACATGAGTGGCGCCGCACATCGGACATTCGACCAGCTTGCGGGACAGTTGCGACTCGAAATCGTCAACCGATGCGAACCAGCCTTCAAACCGATGGCCGTCTGGACACTGTAAATCGAGGACCTTCATGGGGAATCGAGGCTTGCGATGAGTTTAGCGCAAATCGTAAATTTGTGAACGACCGTTCGAAAAAATTCCTGCGGCCGGCCACCGGGGATTTTCCCGGGGGTTCGATTGTAGCGCCGCTGGGGCGGGCGCGCTGAAGGTGCTTTCATGCGCAGAAGCGACAACGGCGGCCACGAGGGCCGCCGTTGATTCGGAATGCGCTGCGCAGGCTAGCGTGTCAACCCTGCTCTGCCTTCGCGAGCGGCCACGCGCCCGACAATGCTTTTTCGAGCCAGAACGTGCCGATGATCGTCTTCACGTCGGTGATCTTGCCCGTGCGCACCCATTCGAGCAGTTCGGGGACCGTCGCCGTGAAGGTCTCGAGAAACTCGCCGTCATCGAGTTGCGCCGCGCCTGCGGTCAGCCCGCGCGCGAGGTAGATGTCGATGAACTCGGTCGAGTACGAAATCACGGGATGGATCTGCGCGAGATAGATATATTCGCGCGCCGTATAGCCGGTCTCTTCCTTGAGTTCGCGGATCGCGCACGCGAGCGCACCTTCCTGCGGATCGAGCTTGCCGGCCGGGAATTCCGTCATCACGCGCGAGAGCGGATAGCGGTACTGGCGCTCCATCAGCACGCGGCCGTCGTCGAACAGCGGGATCACCATCACCGCACCGGGATGCTGAACGAACTCGCGCGTCGCGTGCTTGCCGTCCGGCAAGGCAACGGTGTCGCGCTTGAGGGTCAGGAAATTGCCCGCGTAGAGCGTCGTGCTTTCCACGCACGTCTCGGCGAGCGCCGGGTCGTGTTGATGATGTTCAGCCATAGTCAGCCTCGTGGGTGCTCAGAAAAAATCGGGAAGCCGCGGGCGCGCCGCGGGAAGTGAAACCGGCCATACAGCGGGTCGCACGGCGCGTGCCGACCGCGGGCCGGCTACGCGCGCATTACGCCGGGCGGCGTTTGAGGAGATATTGCCAGGTGAAGCCGGGAAACGCGAACACGACAAAAAGACTGAAGGTGATCGCGTAGAACTGCCAGCCCTGGTCAAAACGATTGCCGGCGCGCGCCTCCAGCAGGAAGCCGAACGTACCGACCACAAAATACAGCACGATCATTTCAGCGATGCGAATCCACGCACTCTTCTTGGGTGCGCGAAGCGCCACGACGCCGAACAATCGCTGGTTGAGGAACGGCAGGTTGGCGCCCGCGAGCGCCAACAGCACAATGAACCAGCCCGCTGCCGACATTAGAGCGGCAGCGTATGCGTAACTGCCTGCAGGCAGATCGACATCAGCGGGCCCGGGATGATGCCCAGCACCAGCACCGCCACGCCGTTGAGCGTGAGCAGCGCGCGGTTGCATGCGTGGCTCTCGATCGGTGCTTCGTCCTGCGGTGCGTCGAAGTACATCAGCTTGACGATACGCAGGTAGTAGAACGCGCCGAACAGCGACGTGATCACGGCAAGCACGGCGAGCCACGTGAGGCCAGCGTTCATGGTCGCTTCGAGCACGGCGAGCTTCGCATAGAAGCCGACGGTCGGCGGAATGCCCGCGAGCGAGAACATCATGAGCATCATGACGAACGCGAACACCGGGTTGCGCTGATTCAGACCCTTGAAGTCGTCGATCGTTTCCGCTTCGAAATCGCGGCGGGAGAGCAGCATGACGACGCCGAACGCGCCGAGCGTCGTGATCAGGTAGACGATGCTGTAGAACATGGCCGAGCTGTATGCGCTGGCCGCGCCCGTCGCCTTGTTGTCGACGATACCGGCGAGCAGGCCGAGCAGCACGAAGCCCATGTTCGAAATGGCCGAGTACGCGAGCATACGCTTGACGTTGCGCTGCACGATACCCGTGATGTTGCCCACGATCATCGAAAGCGCGGCGAGGATGATCAGCATCTCTTGCCAGTCCACTGCGAGCGGCAGCAGGCCCATCACGAGGAAGCGCACGGCCCAGGCGAATGCCGCGACCTTCGGGCCGCCGCCGGTGAGCAGCGTCATGGCCGTGGGCGCGCCTTGATAGACGTCTGGCACCCACATGTGGAACGGCACCGCGCCCATCTTGAACGCCACGCCGGCGACGATGAACACCACGCCGAACAACAGGACGATGTCGTTGATGTGGCCCGACGCCACTGCCTTGAACACTTCGTTCAGTTCGAGCGAGCCGGTCGCGCCGTACAGCATCGAGATGCCGTAGAGCAGGAAGCCCGAAGCGAGCGCACCCAGCACGTAGTACTTCATGGCCGCTTCGTTCGACTGCGCCGCGTCACGACGCAGTGCGATGAGCGCGTAGAGCGAGAGCGACATCAGCTCGAGGCCAAGGTACAGCGTGAGGAAGTTGTTGCCCGAGATCATCGTGATCTGGCCGAGCAGCGAGAACATGCCAAGGAGGAAGAACTCGCCCCGGAACATGTCGCGGTCTTCGAGGTACTTGCGCGAGTACACGATCGACACGGCGTAGCCGAGCGTGACCACCGACTTCATCGCGCTCGCGAACGGATCGATCACATACATCCGCGTGAAGTAGTAGTACACGTGCGGATCGAACGCGTTCACCGCAAACCAGATACCGGCTATGACCGTGGTCAGCAGCGCGATGAAATAGGTCGTGCGACGGCCCGAAGGGCCGGTGAACGTGTCGTTGAGCCACGCGACGACGAGGCCGGTCATCACCAGCGCGTCGGGTAGCAGAGCGTTCAAAGGGGCGTTTGGCATGATCTTTTGTTCCTCCGCTCGGTATTACTGTGACAGCGGCAGTTTCGACACTGCGACGTGGGAGAGGAGGTTTTCCACGGAAACGTGCATCACATCGGTAAAGGGCTTCGGGTAGATGCCCATGAAAAGCGTAAACAGCGCGAGCACTGCAAGCATGAAGTATTCGCGACTGCCGATGTCCTTCAGCTCGCGAACGTGGTCGTTCGCAACAGCGCCGAAGTACACCCGCTTGTACATCCACAACGTATAGGCCGCACCCAGGATCAGCGTGAACGCCGCCCCGAAAGCGATCCAGAAGTTGTACTGCACGGCCGCCAGAATCACCATGAATTCACCGACGAATCCAGAGGTGCCCGGCAGACCGCAATTGGCCATGGCGAACAGCATGACCAGCGCCGCGAACTTCGGCATGGTGTTGACCACACCGCCGTAATCCGCGATATCGCGTGTGTGCATACGGTCATACAGCACGCCGATGCACAGGAACATGGCGCCCGAGACGAAACCGTGCGAAATCATCTGGATGATCCCGCCTTCCATCGCGAGCTGGCTCGAAGGGCCGAACATAAAGAAGCCGAGCGTGACGAAACCCATGTGGGCAATCGACGAATACGCGACCAGCTTCTTCATGTCCGCCTGCACCATCGCCACGAGGCCGATGTAGATCACAGCGATCAGCGACAACGTGATGATGACCGGCGCCAGGTAGTGACTCGCGTCCGGTGTGACCGGCAGCGAGAAACGCAGAAAACCGTACGCACCGAGCTTCAGCATGATCGCGGCCAGCACGACCGAGCCGCCCGTGGGCGCTTCGACGTGCGCGTCCGGCAACCACGTGTGGACCGGCCACATCGGCACCTTGACGGCGAAGGCGAAGAAGAACGCGACGAATAGCAGAATCTGCGGCGTCATGGCGATCTTCGCGGCCTGCCAGGTGGCGAGGTCGAAGGTCCCGGTAATACGGTACAGGTACAGCAACGCAACCAGCATCAGCAGCGAGCCGGCCAGCGTGTAGAGAAAGAACTTGAACGCAGCGTACACGCGGTTCGGTCCGCCCCACACGCCGATGATGATGTACATCGGAATGAGTGTGGCTTCGAAGAACACGTAGAACAGCAGACCGTCCGCGGCGCAGAAAACGCCGATCATGATGCCCGACAGGATGAGGAACGACGCGTAATACTGCGCGACGTTCTTCGTGATGACCTGCCAGCCCGCGATCACGACGATCACGGTAATGAGCGCCGTGAGCACGACGAACCACATCGCGATGCCGTCGACGCCCAGGTGATACGCAATATTGAACCGCTCGATCCAGACCGACTTCTCTTCGAATTGCAGGGAAGCCGTGGACGTATCGAAGCCCGTAACGAGCGGAATGGTGACGAGGAAACTAAGCACCGAACCGATGAGTGCGAGCCAGCGGTCCGCACTCGGGTTCCGACGGGAACCCACTACAAGAACGATGATGCCGAAAACGATCGGCATCCAGATCGCAATACTGAGAATCGGAGTTGCGTGCATGCGTTTCCTCGCCTTTTTTTAGCCTTATTTGCCGCCGAGCGTTACAAAAAGGGTAAGGAGGCCAAGCATGCCAATGATCATGGCAAATGCGTAGTGATAGATATAGCCGGATTGCAGGAAACGAATGACAGTTGCAAACCAGCCGATAAACTTGGCGCTCCCGTTTACGACGCCGTCGATCACGACGACATCGCCCTCCTTCCACAGACCGCGACCGATCGCGACCGCTCCGCGAGCGAAGACGATTTCGTTGATCTTGTCGAGGTAATACGCGTTTGCCAGCAGCTTGTAGACCGGCGAGAACGTGCGCGACACGACGGCCGGCAGTTCCGGGCGCTTCATGTAGAAGAACCACGCCACCACCACACCCGCGAGTGCGAGCCACACCGGCAGACCCGAGAACGCATGCGCGCCCATCGCGGCCCAGCCCTGGAATTCCTTGCCCATTTCCGTGAGCGCTTCGTGGTTCTCGCCAACGAAGATGACGTTCTGGAACGCCACGCCATGCGAGAAGAAGTCACCGAAGAGCAGCGGCTGGATTGCGAACGCACCGGCGATCACCGAAGGAATCGCGAGCAGGACGAGCGGCACCCAGATGACCCACGGCGACTCGTGCGGCACGTGCACGTGGTGTTCGTCGTGGCCGTGGCCATGATCGCCGTGGCCGCTGTGGGCAGCATTAGCCGCTTCGATCGCCATCGGCGATTCCGGATGCTTCGGACCGCGGAAGCGCTCTTCACCGTGGAACACGAGGAAGTACATGCGGAACGAGTACAGCGCCGTGACGAACACGCTGGCGACCACCGCGAAGTAGGCAAAGCCCGAACCCGGCAGGTGCGAGAGCTTCACGGCGTCGATGATCGAGTCCTTCGAGTAGAAGCCCGAGAAGAACGGCGTGCCGATCAGCGCGAGCGAACCGACGAGCGAGGTGATCCACGTAATGGGCATGTACTTGCGCAGGCCGCCCATGTTGCGCATGTCCTGGTCGTGGTGCATGCCGATGATGACCGAACCCGCGCCAAGGAACAGCAGCGCCTTGAAGAACGCGTGCGTCATCAGGTGGAAGATCGCGACCGGGTACGCCGAGACGCCGAGCGCCACCGTCATGTAACCGAGTTGCGAGAGCGTGGAGTAAGCGACCACGCGCTTGATGTCGTTTTGCACGACGCCAAGGAAGCCCATGAACAGCGCGGTAATGGCACCGATCACGACGATGAACGACAGCGCGGCTTCCGACAGTTCGAACAGCGGCGACATGCGCGCGACCATGAAGATACCGGCCGTCACCATGGTTGCCGCGTGAATCAGCGCGGAGATCGGCGTCGGGCCTTCCATCGAGTCCGGGAGCCACACGTGCAGCGGGAACTGCGCCGACTTACCCATCGCGCCGATGAAGAGGCAGATACACGCAACGGTGAGCAGGCTCCACGAGGTGCCCGGGAACGTCAGCGCGGCGATTTCATGGCCCTTCGCGAACACGTCGTTGTAGTTCAGCGAGCCGCCGTAAGCGAGCAGCAGGCCAATACCGAGCAGGAAGCCGAAGTCGCCCACGCGGTTCACGAGGAACGCCTTCATGTTCGCGTAGATGGCGCTTTCACGCTTGAAGTAGAAGCCGATCAGCAGGTACGAAACGAGACCCACTGCTTCCCAGCCGAAGAACAGCTGCAGGAAGTTGTTGCTCATCACGAGCATCAGCATCGAGAACGTGAAGAGCGCGATGTACGAGAAGAAGCGCTGGTAACCCTCTTCTTCCGCCATGTAGCCGATCGTGTAGATGTGGACCATCAGCGACACGAAGGTCACGACGACCATCATGAGCGCGGTCAACGAGTCGATGAGGAAGCCGACTTCGAACTTCAGGCCGCCAACCGACATCCATTCGTAGACAGTCGCATTGAAGCTCGCGCCGCCCATCACGTCGAACAACGTGATGCACGAAAGCACGAACGCAATCGCGACGCCAAGAATGGTTACAGTGTGCGCGCCCGCGCGGCCCACCGACTTGCCGAAGAGACCGGCGATTAAAGAGCCCGCGAGGGGTGCCAGCGGGATCGCCAGCAACAGGGTTTCGTTTAGTGTCGTTGCCATATAGTCAGCCTGCCTTAGCCTTTGAGCTGATCGAGATCCTCGACATTGATCGTGTCGAGGCTGCGGAACAGGGTCACAAGAATAGCCAGACCAATTGCTGCTTCCGCTGCCGCAACTGTTAGCACGAAGAACACGAAAATCTGTCCGTGAACGTCACCTAGATAATGCGAGAACGCGACGAAGTTCGTGTTCACCGCCAACAACATCAGCTCAATCGCCATCAGGATGATGATGACGTTGCGCCGATTGAGAAAAATACCAACGATCGAGATCGCAAAGAGGATCGCGCCGAGGACGAGGTAATGGGCCAGTGTCAGCATGGTTCGCTCCTTCGCGCTTAGCTCTTCGTTGCCGGTGCGGCCGGGGCCGCGCCTGCCGCAGGGGCGGCCTCGGCCGCCGGTTCGGCCGGCTCCGGCACTTCCACGACGGCTTGCATCTTAACGAGGCGCACGCGGTCCTGGCGACGCACGCTGACCTGCTTCGACACGTCCTGGCGCTTCGAGTCCTTCGGCTCGCGCACGGTCAGCGCGATGGCCGCGACGATCGCCACCAGCAACACGAGGCCGGCGACTTCGAAGGCGAAGATGTAGTCGGTGTAGATGATCTTGCCGATCAGGTGCGCGTTCGAGATCGCAGCGGCCGCAGCCGGCGTGGTGTCGGGCACCGGCGTGCTCGTCGCACCGTAGCCGTGCCACAGGATCAGTGCCGTTTCGACCACGATGATCGCGCCCACGATGGTCGCCACCGGGATGAAGCGCTTGAAGTCGCGGCTCAGCACGTCGATGTTGATGTCCAGCATCATCACCACGAACAGGAACAGCACCATCACCGCGCCCACGTAGACGAGCACCAGCAGGATCGCGAGGAATTCGGCCTCGAGCAGCATCCAGATCGCGGCCGCGTTGAAAAACGCGAGCACGAGGAAGAGCGCAGACGCGACAGGATTGCGCGAAGTGATCACCTTCAGCCCTGACAGCGTGAGCAGCAGCGCGAAGATGTAGAACAGGACGGTCGTGAATTCCATGATTACTGGTTCATCGTTGAGGCCTTCGTGAGGCGGATTGCGCGGCGCAGACTGGCGGCCAGACCAGGGAGCGTCGCGCCGCGGCGGTCAGGCTGCGGTAAAGCGCGGGTGTTCAGCACACGCGTTCCCCACAGCCGGCCCGAACCGCGGGCCGATGCAGCGTCAAACTGAAAGATCAACGGTACGGTGCATCCGCTGCCTTGTTCGCTGCGATCTGCGCTTCATAGCGATCGCCAACGGCCAGCAGCATATCCTTCGTGAAATACAGATCGCCGCGCTTCTCGCCGTGATACTCGAGAATGTGCGTTTCGACGATCGAGTCGACCGGGCAGCTCTCTTCGCAGAAACCGCAGAAGATGCACTTGGTCAGGTCGATGTCGTAACGCGTCGTGCGGCGCGTGTTGTCCTCGCGCACTTCCGATTCGATCGTGATCGCGAGCGCGGGGCACACGGCCTCGCACAGCTTGCACGCGATGCAGCGCTCTTCACCATTTTCATAGCGGCGCAGCGCGTGCAAACCCCGAAAACGCGGGGACATAGGCGTCTTTTCTTCCGGGAACTGCACCGTGAACTTGCGCTTGAAGGCGTAACGCCCCGTCAGCGCGAGCCCCTTGAGCAGCTCGGTCAGGAAAAACGTCTTGAAGAAGTTTTGGATAGCGTTCATGGTTGTGTTCGCCCCTTATTTCCAGATGCTCAACGGCGACATGTACCAGAAGCCGACCACGATCAGCCACACGATGCACACCGGAATGAACACCTTCCAGCCCAGACGCATGATCTGGTCATAGCGATAGCGCGGGAACGTCGCGCGGGCCCAGATGAAGATCGACAGCAGGCAGAAGACCTTCAGCACGAGCCAGAACACGCCCGGGATGAAGTCGAGGAACGCGAACGGGGCGCTCCAGCCGCCAAGGAACAGCACCGAGGCGAGCGCCGAGATCACGATCATGTTGATGTACTCGGCGAGGAAGAACAGCGCGAACGCCATACCCGAGTAATCGATCATGTGACCCGCGACGATTTCCGACTCCCCTTCCACCACGTCGAACGGGTGGCGGTTCGTTTCTGCAATGCCCGAGATGAAGTAGACGACGAACATCGGCAGGAGCGGCAGCCAGTTCCACGAGAGGAACGTGATGCCCCAGTTCGCGAACATGCCGCGCATCTGGCCTTCGACGATCACCGAAAGATTCAGGCTGCCCGACACCATCAGCACGACGACGAGCGCGAAGCCCATCGAAATTTCGTACGACACCATCTGCGCCGCGGCACGCATCGCGCCCAGGAACGCGTACTTCGAGTTCGAGGCCCAGCCCGCGAGAATCACGCCGTACACGCCGATCGACGAGATCGCCATGGCGTAGAGCAGACCGGCGTTGATGTCGCCAAGCACCGCGCCCGCCTGGAACGGAATCACCGCCCAGACCGCAAAGGCCGGCACCACCACCATGATCGGCGCGACCATGTAGATCCAGCGGCTAGCCTGCGCGGGCTGAATGACTTCTTTGAGCAGCAGCTTCAGCACGTCGGCGATCGGCTGCAAGAGACCTGCGGGGCCCACGCGGTTCGGACCGAGACGCACGTGCATCCAGCCGATCAGCTTGCGCTCCCAGAGGATCAGGTACGCGACGCACAGCAGGATCACCAC
The DNA here is from genome assembly GCF_038900775.1 of Paraburkholderia sp. JHI869. Taxonomy (NCBI): domain Bacteria; kingdom Pseudomonadati; phylum Pseudomonadota; class Betaproteobacteria; order Burkholderiales; family Burkholderiaceae; genus Paraburkholderia; species Paraburkholderia sp. JHI869. The sequence continues at coordinate 25,459 of NZ_JAYMSC010000046.1, read as the reverse complement.
CGCGACGACGAGAATGCGCACCAGCGCCCAGACGGTGGGCCATGCCACGCCGAGCAGCTGGCTGCCGCCTGCATTGATCGTATCGAACAAGCTCATTTACGCCTTCTCCACCAGCAGTTCACCGAACAGGCTGCCGAGTTGCGCACCGGCCGGCGTCGCCGCCGACACGCGCACCACCGTCGGCGCAAGATTCGCATCGCGCGTTGCGGGCGCCGTGACCGACAGATCGCCCTGGCGCACGCGCACGGCGTCGCCTTCCTTCAAGCCGAGCTGGTCGAAGTATGCCGCCGGCAGGCCGATCGCGTTCGCCACGCGGGCAGCCATGGTGAGCTGCAGCGCTTCGCCGCGGCGCACGATTTGATCGGCGTGGTAAATCGGCACGTCGGCGATGCGCTCGAAGCGGCCTTCCGCGGCCTTCGCGAGGCTGCCGCGCGCAACCGGGGTGCCGGCCTTGTTCGACAGGCGGCCTTCGAAGCTGCCGTCGCCGAGCGCCTTGCGGCGCACTTCGTCGGCGGTGTCGTACTCGAAGCCCTTGGCGCCCAGCAGGTTGCCGAGCACGCGCAGGACCTTCCATGCCGGGCGCGTGTCGCCGAGCGGGCGCACGACGCCATTGAAGGTCTGAGCCGTCCCTTCGGCGTTGATGAACGTGCCCGAGGTTTCCGTGTACGGCGCGACGGGCAGCAGCACGTCCGCGTAGTCGAGGCCGGTTTTGTACGGCGAGAACACGGCGACCATTTCGGCCTGCGCGAGCGCAGCGCGCGCAGCGGCCGGGTTCGCCGTATCGAATTCCGGCTCGACGTTGAACAGCAGATAACCCTTGCGCGGCTGCTCGAACGCTTCGCGTGCATTCAGGCCATCGCGGCCCGGCAATGCGCCGGCGATATGCGCGCCGACCGAGTTGGCCGCTTCCGTGAGGAAGCCAAGCGTCGCGCCCGTCGTTTCGGCGATGAACTGCGCGGCTGCGTGCAGGCGCGAGAACTCCGGATGCTGGACCGCGGCGTTGCCGAGCAGCACGTAGCGGCGCTCGCCGCTCGCGAGCGATGCGGCAACCTGCTTCGCAGCTTCCGTGGCTTGTGCGCCCGCGAAGCCTTCCGGCAGCGCAACACCCTTCGCTTGCGCAACCGCCGCAGCGATTGCCGCGAGTTCGTCGAGCCATGCCGAAGGCGCGGCAACGATGCGCTGCGCGTTCGGGATCAGCGAACCATCGGCCGTGACGTTGAGGAACGATACCTGTGCGCCGCCCTTCGCAGCCTGGCGCAGACGCGCGGCGAACAGCGCGTGGTCGCGGCGCAGGAACGAGCCGATCACGAACGCCGAATCAGCGTACGAGAGTTCTGCGATCTTCGTGCCGAGCCACGGCGCGCCTTCCAGCGGCGCCGAGAAGTCGCTCTGGCGCAGGCGGAAGTCGACGTTCGGCGTGCCGATCGCATCTGCAAATTGCTTCGCGAGATAGAGTTCTTCGAGCGTGCTGTGCGGGCTCGCGAGCAGCGCGAGCTGGTTCTCGCCGTGCTCGTCGCAAATGCCCTTGATGCCCTTCACGACGTATTCCAGCGCGGTCTGCCAGTCGGTCTCGATCCACTCGCCGCCCTGCTTGATCATCGGGCGCGTGAGACGGTCTTCGCTGTTCAGGCCTTCGTACGAGAAACGGTCCTTGTCCGAGATCCAGCATTCGTTGATGGATTCGTTCTCGAACGGCAGCACGCGCATCACGCGGTTGTTCTTCACCTGCACGACGAGGTTCGCACCCGTCGCGTCGTGTGGGCTCACCGACTTGCGGCGCGACAGTTCCCACGTACGCGCCGAGAAGCGGAACGGCTTGCTCGTGAGCGCGCCGACCGGGCACAGGTCGATCATGTTGCCCGAGAGTTCCGAGTCGACCGTCTTGCCGACGAACGAGGTGATTTCCGAGTGCTCGCCGCGGCCGAGCATGCCGAGTTCCATCACGCCGGCAATTTCGTCGCCGAAGCGCACGCAGCGCGTGCAGTGAATGCAGCGCGACATCTCTTCCATCGAGATGAGCGGACCGACGTTCTTGTGGAACACCACGCGCTTTTCTTCGCTGTAGCGCGAGGCGGACTTGCCGTAACCAACGGCCAGATCCTGAAGCTGGCATTCACCGCCCTGATCGCAGATCGGGCAATCGAGCGGGTGGTTGATCAGCAGGAATTCCATCACGGCTTGCTGACCCTGCACGGCCTTGTCCGACATGGTGCGCACGACCATGCCTTGGGACACCGGCGTCGCGCACGCGGGCACGGCCTTCGGCATCTTCTCGACATCGACGAGACACATCCGGCAGTTGGCCGCGATGGACAGCTTCTTGTGATAGCAGAAGTGCGGGATGTACGTGTCCACGCGCTGAGCAGCCTGGATCACCATGCTGCCCTCGGGCACCGCCACCTTCTTGCCGTCTATTTCAAGTTCAACCATGATGGTTAATCGTCCCTAACCTGTTACCGCTCAATTTCACAGCGGCATTCCCCGTTGCGTCGTGCTACGCGGTTCGCACACAACGCGCTGTCCTTACTCGCCGTCAGGCGGCCACCGTTTCCGAGGCCGCGTGCGAGCCGGCATGACCGCCGACGAGACACCGCTTGTTGTGCACGTGATATTCGAATTCGTCCCAGTAGTGCTTCAGCATGCCGCGCACCGGCATGGCCGCTGCGTCGCCGAGCGCGCAGATCGTGCGGCCCATGATGTTGCCCGCCACCGAGTTCAGCAAGTCCAGGTCCTCCTGGCGGCCTTCGCCGTGCTCGATGCGGTTCACCACGCGATACAGCCAGCCCGTGCCTTCGCGGCACGGTGTGCACTGGCCGCACGACTCTTCGTAATAGAAGTACGAGAGGCGCAACAGCGAGCGCACCATGCAACGCGTTTCGTCCATGACGATGACCGCGCCCGAGCCGAGCATCGAGCCCTGCTTGGCGATGGAGTCATAGTCCATGTCCGTCTGCATCATCAGGTCGCCCGGAATGACCGGCGCCGACGAGCCGCCCGGAATCACGGCCTTGAGCTTCTTGCCGCCGCGCACGCCGCCGGCCAGCTCCATGAGCGTAGCGAACGGGGTGCCGAGCGGAATCTCGTAGTTGCCCGGACGCTCCACGTCGCCCGAGATCGAGAAGATCTTCGTGCCGCCATTGTTCGGCTTGCCGAGTTCCATATACGTCTGCGGACCCACGGTCAGCAGGAACGGCACCGCGGCGAAAGTCTCGGTATTGTTGATCGTCGTAGGCTTGCCGTACACGCCGAAGCTCGCCGGGAAAGGCGGCTTGAAGCGCGGCTGGCCCTTCTTGCCTTCGAGCGACTCGAGCAGCGCGGTTTCCTCGCCGCAGATGTACGCGCCATAACCATGGTGCGCGTGCAGCTGGAACGAGAAGTCCGTGCCGAGAATGTTGTCGCCGAGATAGCCCGCCTGGCGCGCTTCTTCAAGCGCTGCCTCGAAGCGGCGATACACCTCGAAAATCTCGCCGTGGATGTAGTTGTAGCCCACGGTGATGCCCATCGCGTACGCGCCGATGGCCATGCCTTCGATCACGCTATGCGGATTCCAGCGCAGGATGTCGCGGTCCTTGAACGTGCCCGGTTCGCCCTCGTCCGAGTTGCAGACGAGATACTTCTGCCCCGGGAACTGACGCGGCATGAAGCTCCACTTCAGGCCGGTCGGGAAGCCCGCGCCGCCGCGGCCGCGCAGACCGCTCGCCTTCACGTCGGCGATCACCTGCTCGGGCGGAATCTTTTCTTCGAGAATACGGCGCAGCTGCTTGTAGCCGCCGCGCGCGACGTAGTCTTCGAGATGCCAGTTCTCGCCATTGAGGCCCGCGAGAATCAGCGGTTTGATGTGACGGTCGTGCAACGAAGTCATTTCGAAAGCTCCTCGAGCAGCTGGTCGATCTTCTCGCGGCTCATGAAGCTGCACATGCGATGATTGTTCACGAGCATCACCGGTGCATCGCCGCACGCGCCCATGCACTCACCTTCTTTCAAGGTGAACTTGCCGTCGGACGTGGTTTCGCCGAAGTCGATACCGAGCTTCTGCTTCAGGTATTCGGCGGCGCTCTCCGAGCCGCCTTCCGGGCCGAGCTGGCACGGCAGATTCGTGCAGAGCGTGATCTTGTGCTTGCCGACGGGCCTCGTCTCGAACATCGTGTAGAACGTGGCGACTTCCTGCACCGCGACAGGCGGCATGCCGATGTAGTCGGCCACGAACTGCATGATTTCGGGGGACAGCCAGCCATGCTCTTCTTGAGCCACGGCCAACGCCGCCATCACGGCGGACTGTCGTTGATCGGCGGGGTACTTCGTCAACGCGCGATCGATTTCTTTCAGGCCTTCAGCTGAGATCATTTTCAGACACGACTCTTTCAATTCCTACCGTTTCAATTCCCGCCAGACAAACTCCTGCAGCGCGTTGCGCATTCCTGCTCGCTGCGACAGTCTTGGCGTTCCCGGTATTTCGCCGCACGCCCCGCTCATGCGGAGCGCACCGGCAGTTTGCTACCTAGCGGTCGATTTCACCGAACACGATGTCCTGTGTGCCGATGATCGTGACCGCGTCGGCAATCATGTGCCCACGCGCCATTTCATCGAGCGCGGACAGGTGGGCATAACCCGGCGCACGGATCTTCAGACGATAAGGCTTGTTCGCGCCATCTGACACCAGGTAGATGCCGAATTCACCCTTCGGATGTTCGACGGCAGCGTATGCCTCGCCTTCCGGCACATGGAAGCCTTCCGTGAAGAGCTTGAAGTGGTGAATCAGCTCTTCCATGTTCGACTTCATGTTCACGCGCGAGGGCGGCGCAACCTTGTGATTGTCGATCATCACAGGGCCGGGATTCCTGCGCAGCCACTCAATGCACTGTTTCGCGATGCGAGTGGACTGGCGCATTTCTTCGACGCGCACGAGATAGCGGTCGTAGCAGTCGCCGTTCACGCCCACCGGAATGTCGAAGTCCATCTGGTCGTAGACTTCGTACGGCTGCTTCTTGCGCAGGTCCCACTCGATGCCCGAACCGCGCAGCATCGCGCCCGTGAGGCCGAGCTGCATGGCGCGCTCGGGGCTCACCACGCCGATGCCGACCAGACGTTGCTTCCAGATACGGTTGTCGGTAAGCAGTGTTTCGTACTCGTCGACGCAACCGGGGAAACGCGTGAAGAAGTCGTCGATGAAGTCCAGCACCGAGCCCTGGCGCGCCTCGTTCATGCGGGCGAGCGCCTTCTCGTTGTGGATCTTCGACGCCTTGTATTGCGGCATGGCGTCAGGCAGATCGCGGTACACGCCGCCCGGACGATAGTAAGCCGCGTGCATGCGCGCGCCCGACACCGCCTCGTAGACGTCCATCAGGTCTTCGCGCTCGCGGAACGCGTAGAGGAACACCGCCATCGCGCCGACGTCGAGTGCGTGCGAGCCGATCCACATGAGGTGGTTCAGCACGCGCGTGACTTCGTCGAACAGCACGCGGATGTACTTTGCGCGGATCGGCACTTCGATACCGAGCAGCTTTTCGATGGCCATCACATAGCCGTGCTCGTTGACCATCATCGACACGTAGTCGAGACGGTCCATGTACGGCACCGACTGGATGAACGTCTTGCTCTCGGCAAGCTTTTCCGTCGCGCGATGCAGCAGGCCGATGTGCGGATCGGCGCGCTGGATCACTTCACCGTCGAGCTCCAGCACGAGGCGCAGCACACCGTGCGCTGCCGGGTGCTGCGGGCCGAAGTTGAGCGTGTAGTTCTTGATCTCTGACATGCGACCCTCTTAGTGTTTCTTCAGACCGCCGTAGCGATCTTCGCGGATCACACGCGGCGTGATCTCGCGCGGCTCGATCGTGACGGGCTGGTAGACCACGCGCTTCTGCTCCGGGTCGTAACGCATTTCGACATAGCCCGAAACCGGGAAGTCCTTGCGGAACGGGTGGCCGATGAAGCCGTAGTCGGTCAGAATGCGGCGCAGGTCGGGGTGGCCTTCGAAGACGATACCGAACAGGTCGAACGCCTCGCGCTCGTACCAGTTGGCCGAATTCCAGATCTCGACGAGCGAGGGCACGATAGGCACTTCGTCGTCCGGCGCGAACACGCGCAGACGCACACGCCAGTTGTTCGCGAGCGAGAGCAGATGCGACACCGCGGCGAAGCGCGGGCCTTCCCACGCGCCGTCGCCAAACGTCTGATAGTCGACGCCGCACAGGTCCATCAGTTGCTCGAAGCGCAGCGAGGGATTGTCGCGCAGCTCCTTGGCCACTGCGAGGGACTCACCCGCCTTGACGACCAGCGTCAGCTCGCCGAGCGCCTCGGTGAGGCTGACGATGCGCGCGCCGAGGGCCGCTTCGAGGTTCGCTTTCAGGGTCTCGAGTTTGCTTGCCATATTGTGGGGAGGCCGCGGCCTTTATTGACGGGCGATGGTGCTGGTGCGGCGAATCTTCGCCTGCAACTGGATCACCCCGTAGACCAGGGCTTCCGCTGTCGGCGGGCATCCCGGCACATAGACGTCGACCGGCACGATGCGATCACAACCGCGCACGACCGAATACGAATAGTGGTAGTAGCCGCCGCCGTTGGCGCACGACCCCATCGAAATGACCCAGCGCGGCTCGGCCATCTGGTCGTAGACCTTGCGCAGCGCGGGCGCCATCTTGTTGCAGAGCGTGCCGGCCACGATCATGACGTCCGACTGACGCGGGCTCGGACGAAACACCACGCCGAAACGGTCAAGGTCATAACGGGCCGCGCCCGCGTGCATCATTTCGACCGCGCAACACGCCAGACCGAACGTCATTGGCCACAGCGAGCCAGTGCGCGTCCAGTTGATCAGCTTGTCAGCCGTGGTGGTGACAAACCCTTCCTTCAAGACCCCTTCGATACTCATGTGCTTTCCACTCCAGACGGACAGCCCACAGTTTCCCCGCAGTGCCGCCCATGCTATCCGGCGATTAACCCATTATTCCCAGTCGAGACCACCCTTCTTCCAGATGTAGGCAAAGCCCAGCAGGAATTCGAGCAGAAACAGCATCATCGACAGAAAGCCCGGCCAGCCGATGTCGCGCAGGGCCACGCCCCACGGAAACAGGAACGCCGTTTCGAGGTCGAAGATGATGAAAAGGATGGCGACCAGGTAGTAGCGTACGTCGAACTTCATTCGGGCGTCTTCGAAGGCTTCGAAGCCGCACTCGTACGGCGAATTTTTTTCGCTGTCTGGCCGGTTGGGACCGAGGACCTTGCCGATTGTCACTAGCGCTATGCCCAGACCGACACCCACGAGGAGGAACAGAAGGACGGGGAAATAGGCAGCGAGGTTCAAGGCTATCCTCTATATCGGTTGGTTCTGAGGTTCCGCTGGAACTTGCACCGCTCCGCGGGAATCACTTCACGTACTTCGCGCTGCGAACAGAAGACGAACACGACGTAAGAAGCAAAAATGCCAGCCGAAGCTGAAGCAAGCGGCTGGCATTTTTTAGATAACATTGGTGCCGACGGCGAGACTCGAACTCGCACAGCTTTCGCCACTACCCCCTCAAGATAGCGTGTCTACCAATTTCACCACGTCGGCACTACATGCAATCCGGGACAACAATTATTGCAACCCGCGAATCGCTTCAAGACTTAGATTCTAACTTGTTTCCGTTCGTTGTTCAACGCACAAAACAAGTTTTTCAAATTTATTTCGGAACGTCGTTACCCGGTTGCGAGGCTGCTGCAGCCGGCGAAGCCGCCGCCGCGGCGGATGCGCCAGGAGCCGATGCAACCGCTGCCGAAGCCACGACCGGGGCTGGAACCGAAGCGCCAAGCACGCCCGCCGAAGGCTTCGCATGATACGACCCCAGGTAAGTTAACGCAAGGGTGGAGCAGAAAAACACCGTTGCGAGAACTGCGGTAGTACGCGAAAGGAAGTTCGCGGAGCCGCTCGCGCCGAACAGGCTGCCCGACGCGCCGCTGCCGAAAGCAGCGCCCATGTCCGCGCCTTTGCCGTGCTGCAGCAAGACGAGGCCGATCACCCCGAGCGCCGACAGAAGCTGGACGACGATAATCAACGTTTTCAAATACAGCATCACACTCACCTGAGTCCTGGTTGAACGCCTGCCCCTCCCGGAGCAGACGCATAAGCAGCCCGCACGACGCGTTTTATTTCGAATGCTTCGTGCGCAAGCCTTTAGCTCGCGACGCTGGCGCCCGCCGTAGCGGCCGCGCAGATCGCGAGGAAATCACCCTCTTTCAGCGACGCACCGCCGATCAGGCCGCCGTCGATGTCGGCCTGACGGAAGAGCTCCGCCGCATTTTCCGGCTTCACGCTGCCGCCGTAGAGCAGCGGCACGTCCGCCACTTGCGCGCCCTTGGCAGCGAGGCGCGCGCGCAGGAATGCATGTACCTGCTGAGCCTGCTCCGAGCTCGCGCTCTTGCCCGTACCGATCGCCCAGACCGGCTCGTAAGCAACGACGATACGCGCCGCCTCTTCAACCGACAGCAAGGCCAGCACAGCATCGAGCTGCGCGCCAACTACGCGCTCGGTCGCGCCCGATTCGCGCTCTTCCAGCGTCTCGCCCACACAGACGATAGGCGTGAGGCCAGCGGCCAGCGCGCGCTGCGTCTTCACGGCGACGAGTTCGGAGCTTTCGCCGTGGTAAGCGCGGCGCTCCGAGTGACCAACGATCGCAAAAGCGGCTTCAAAGTCGGCGACCATGCCTGCCGCGACTTCGCCCGTATAGGCACCCTGCTCGTGCGCAGAAATGTCCTGCGCGCCCCACTGAACCCGGCTGCCGCCGAGCAGTGCCTGCGCCTGAGCGAGATACGGCAACGGCACGCACACGCCGACGCGCACGTCCGGGGGCAGCGCCTGCGCGCCGCGCGCAACGCCTTCTAGCAGTGCCGCATTGGCCGCGAGGCGGCCATGCATCTTCCAGTTACCGACTACGAGCTTCGATCGTTGTTTCGTCATTGTTCCGGTTGCTGTTAAAAGCGGACGCAAAACACATAATTTTACTGCGTGAAATCCTGATGGGTCAAACCGCCCTGCCCGCGACGCACAAAAAAGACGCGAAAAAAATCCAGAAAAATCAAGCACGAGCGGATCGCTCGTGCCGATGTGCCGTCAGGCCGCGCCGCTCCAGTCGAGCATGATCTTGCCGATATGCTCGCTGCTTTCCATCAACGCATGCGCTTCGGCCGCCTGCGCGGCGGGAAATACGCGGAACACGACGGGTTTGATGCGCCCCTCTTCGATGAGGGGCCAGACCTTCGCCTTGAGTTCCTGAGCGATCTGGGCCTTGAACTCCACCGAGCGAGCGCGCAGCGTCGAGCCGGTCACCGTGAGCCGGCGGCGCAGGATCTCGCCCATGTTCAGTTCGGCCTTGGAGCCGCCGAGCGTCGCGATGAGCACGATGCGGCCACCGGTCGCGAGCGCGGAAAGCTCGCGCGCCACATAGCCACCGGCCACCATGTCGAGAATCACGTCCACGCCTCGGTCGTTCGTGAGCGCCTTCACGACCTCCACGAAATCGCTGTCACGGTAGTTGATGGCGCGATCCGCGCCGAGGGCCTCACAAGCACGGCACTTGTCGTCCGAGCCGGCGGTCGCGAACACGCGAAAGCCAAGCGCATGCGCGATCTGGATTGCCGTCACACCAATGCCGCTCGAGCCGCCCTGCACGAGCAGCGTCTCGTTCTCGCCGCCCTCGCCTTGGCCGAGGTAAGCGCGCTGGAACACGTTGCTCCAGACCGTGAAGAACGTCTCGGGCAGCGAAGCCGCCTCGACATCCGTGAGCCCCTTCGGCACTGGCAGGCATTGCCCGAGCGGCGCAATCGCGTATTCGGCGTAACCGCCGCCGGCGATCAGCGCACACACGCGATCGCCGACCTTCAGGCCGAACGGATTGTTCTTCTCGTCGATCGTTCCGCCGACGATCTCGCCCGCCACCTCGAGGCCCGGAAGATCCGAAATGCCCGGCGGCGGCGCATACGAGCCCTTGCGCTGGAACACGTCGGGACGGTTCACGCCCGAGGCGCTCACCTTGATCAACACTTCGCCGGCCTTTGGCTCAGGGGTCGGCCGTTCGGCCAGCTTGAGCACGTCCGGCGCACCGAATTCCGTAATCTCGACTGCCTTCATCTCGCGTCTCCTCAGCGCTTTGCGCACCGCCGTCTGAATGGCGCTGCGTACGCGACCTGATTGACGCGTACGCACTGCCATTCACCCTCATTGTCATAAAAAACGGCCGGCGCGTTTTGCACGCTGCCGGCCGTTGGAGCTTACCGCTTTACTGCTGCGGCTCGCCCTGCGGTGCGCCGCCATTCGCTTGCTCGTTGAGCAGCGCCTTGGCGGACAGACGCACGCGGCCCTTCTCGTCCGTCTGGATGACCTTGACCTTCACGACCTGGCCTTCCTTCAGATAGTCGTTGATGTCCTTGATGCGCTCGTTGGCGATCTCGGAGATATGCAGCAGACCATCCTTGCCCGGCAGCAGGTTCACGATCGCGCCGAAGTCCAGCAGCTTGAGGACCGCGCCTTCGTACACCTGGCCCACTTCGATTTCGGCCGTGATGTTCTCGATGCGCTTCTTCGCTTCGGCCATGCCTTCGCTCGAGGTCGAAGCGATGGTCACGACGCCGTCGTCGGAGATGTCGATCGTCGTGCCGGTTTCTTCCGTCAGCGCGCGGATCACCGAACCACCCTTGCCGATCACGTCGCGGATTTTTTCCGGGTTGATCTTGATGGTGATCATGCGCGGAGCGTACGCCGACAGCTCCGTGTTCACGCCCGACACCGCCGAGGTCATCTTGCCGAGGATGTGCATACGGCCTTCCTTCGCTTGCGCGAGGGCGACCTGCATGATTTCCTTGGTGATGCCCTGGATCTTGATGTCCATCTGCAGCGCGGTCACGCCAGCTTCCGTACCCGCCACCTTGAAGTCCATGTCGCCGAGGTGATCTTCGTCGCCGAGGATGTCGGTCAGCACGGCGAACTTGTTGCCTTCGAGGATCAGGCCCATCGCGATACCCGCGACGTGCGCCTTCATCGGCACGCCGGCGTCCATCAGCGCGAGGCAGCCGCCGCACACCGAAGCCATCGACGACGAACCGTTCGACTCGGTGATTTCCGAAACGACGCGGATCGAGTAGCCGAACTCTTCGGCGCTCGGCAGGCACGCGACGAGCGCGCGCTTCGCGAGACGGCCGTGGCCGATTTCACGGCGCTTGGGCGAACCAACACGGCCCGTTTCGCCTGTCGCGAACGGGGGCATGTTGTAGTGGAGCATGAAGCGGTCGCGGTACTCGCCTTCGAGCGCGTCGATGATCTGCTCGTCGCCCTTCGTGCCGAGCGTAGCCACAACCAGCGCCTGCGTTTCGCCGCGCGTGAAGAGCGCCGAACCGTGGGTGCGCGGCAGGACGCCCGTGCGGATTTCGATCGGACGCACCGTGCGCGTGTCGCGGCCGTCGATACGCGGCTCGCCGTTCAGGATCTGCGAGCGGACGATCTTCGCTTCGAGGTCGAACACGATGTTGCCGACGGTTGCCTTGTCGGCCGCCGTCGTGCCGGCCGCAGCCGCTTCTTCTTCGAGCTTCGCCGACGTCGCTGCGTAGACTTCCTTCAGCTTGGTCGAACGCTGTTGCTTGTCGCGCAGCTGGTACGCGGCGAGCAGGTTGTCGTTGGCGATGGCCGTGACGCGCGCGATGAGCGCTTCGTCCTTCGGCGCCGGCGTCCAGTCCCACTCGGGCTTGCCGCCGTCACGAACGAGTTCGTGGATCGCGTCGATGGCCGTTTGCATTTGCTCGTGGCCGAACACGACCGCGCCGAGCATCACGTCTTCCGGCAACTGGTCGGCTTCCGATTCCACCATCAGCACGGCGCGCTCGGTACCGGCCACGACGAGGTCGAGACGCGATTCCTTGATTTGCGCGCGCGTCGGGTTGAGCACGTACTCGTTGTTGATGTAGGCCACGCGTGCGGCGCCTACCGGGCCGTTGAACGGCAGACCCGAAATCGCCAGCGCTGCCGACGCGCCGATCAGCGCGGGGATGTCAGCCGGGACTTCCGGGTTGATCGACAGGACGTGGATCACGACCTGAACTTCGTTGTAATAGCCTTCCGGGAACAGCGGGCGCAGCGGACGGTCGATCAGGCGCGAGATCAGCGTTTCGCCTTCCGACGGACGGCCTTCGCGACGGAAGAAGCCGCCCGGAATCTTGCCGGCCGAATAGGTCTTTTCGATGTAGTCGACGGTGAGCGGGAAGAAGTCCTGACCCGGCTTGGCCGTCTTCGCGCCGACGACGGTCGCGAGCACGACGGTGTCTTCGACGTCGACGATGACAGCGCCACTGGCCTGACGGGCGATCTCACCCGTTTCGAGGCGCACGTTATGCTGGCCCCATTTGAATTCTTTCACGACTTTATTGAACATGGTCATGGTCACTCACTCCTTACTCATTTGTTATGCGCCGCCCGCACACGCGGACGATGCGGCAAGACAGGTTCCGGCACCGCGCAGGAAGAGGAGTGTTATGCCATTCCAGCGGATCGCGAGGGTGCAAAACTGTTGCCCTGCGGCTGTGACGCATCGCCGCGTACGATCTGCTGGAATGACACAAAGCTCTGCCCCGAGGCCCGGCCCTGCTGCTTGTACTGCTGGTGCTACGTGGTGTTGCCTTTTGTTCTGAACCGGCGTTTATCGCATCAAAGCGGCTTGAAAAGCAGCATGAAGCGCACCGTTCAAAAACAAAATGCCTGCATCAGTGGAACTGACACAGGCATCTTTGCGGAAGACCTTCCGATTACTTACGCAGACCCAGCTTCTCGATCAGCGCGCGGTAACGGTCGGCGTCCTTGCCCTTCAGGTAGTCGAGCAGCTTGCGGCGGCGGCTCACCATGCGCAGCAGACCGCGGCGGCTGTGGTGATCCTTCGCGTGCGACTTGAAGTGCGAGGTCAGTTCGTTGATACGCGACGTCAGGAGCGCAACCTGAACTTCGGGCGAACCCGTGTCATTGGTGCCGCGCGCGAATTGCGCGACGACGTCGGACTTCTTGATATCTGCTACGGACATTTTGCTTTTCCTTTAAAACAAACGAGCGGTCACGGAAGAAAGGCCGTGCCGTGCTTGGTTCTAACAACTGATTGCCTTGCCGCAGGTTCGCGACAAGGGGCGTATTGTAGCACAGCCCCGATTTGCCGCGAACCCGCTTGTAAGGCTCGCCGTCAAGGCCGCTTCATCTGGCAGACGGTGGCGGGCACAGTGCGCTCCGCGGGCAGCGCCAGCACGGTGCGAAAGCCATAGCCGGAACCCTCGTTGTCGAAGCGCACGCCGGGCGTGCCCTGCTTGTCCATCTCCATGACGTAAAGGGGCTGGATCACCTGGTGGTCATCCGCGCGCATCCACATGGGGTGGAAGCCAGCTTCATCACCCTTGAACCGCATGCCCTCCAGCGCTTTCGCGACCGCCTCGGGGTCGGCCGTGCCCGTCTTCGTCATGGCCTGCGCGAGCATCTCCACCATCATGGACATGCGCAGCACCGGGTAGTCGTCCTTCGCCGCCGGGTAGCGGGCGCGGAACGCCTTGTACCAGGCGTCGGAGGCCGCCCCGCCCGCGTTCGGGTGCCAGTCGGCCACCGCGATCACGCGCTTCACACCCGCATCGCCCAGCGCCGCCGGCGCGCCGAGGCTATTGCCGTAGAAGGTGTAGAACTTCGTGTCGAGCCCCTGCTCGCGCGCGGCCTTCACGAGCAGCGTGAGGTCGTTCCCCCAGTTGCCGGTGATGACGGCGTCGGCGCCGGCGGCGCGAATCTTGGCGATATACGGAGCGAAGTCCTTCACGCGGCCGATCGGGTGGAACTCGTCGCCAACGATGGCGATGTCGGGACGGTCCTTCGTCAGTGCCGCGCGCGCGAGCGTGCTTACGTCGTGGCCGAAGCTGTAGTCCTGGTTGAGCAAATACACCTTCTTCACCGACTTGTCCGCGGCGATCACATCCGCGAGCGCGTCCATGCGCATGCCCGCGTGCGCGTCGAAGCGGAAATGCCAGAAGCTGCAATTCGCGTTGGTGAGCGCGGGGTCGTCGGCGGAATAGTTGAGGAAAATCTGGCGGTTCTCCGGATCGCGCGCGGCCTGGCGATCGATCGCCGTCTCGAGCGCTGCCGCCACCGCTGAGCTGTTGCCCTGCATGACGTAGCCGATGTGGCGGTCCTGCGCCATGCGCAGTTGCACGAGCGCCGCCTCGGGGCTGCCCTTGCTGTCGAGCGTGACCAGCTCGAGCGGATGCCGCCCGTCACGCAGCACGACACCGCCGCTCGCATTGACCCGCTCCACGCCGAAGCGCAAGTTACGCTCGACGGCCGCGCCCGCGTCCGCGAACGGGCCGGACATGCCTTCGATGAGCGCGATCTGGATCGGCTTGCCGGTCGGCGCCTCTTGCGCCTGTGCGCAGGCTGCGGCCGCGAGCCCAGCCGCCAGCGCCGCCGTGGCGAACATGGCCGCTGCCGCACGCGCCATGCGTGCCGTTATGCGCCTTTTTCTCATTGTCGATGCCAGCCGGATATTCATTCGAAGCGCGGATCATAGGCCGCGAGGGCCAGCGGCGGCAAGGCCGCAATTCGTCTCTTGCGCGAACAGGCCCGACGCGCGAGCGCGTCATGCCGTGTCAAAATAACGGTTCCACATTCACGGCGGTCATTGAAACCTTGCCATCGGGGGACATCATGTTCACGCGCCTATCAACCTCGCTCGCAACGCCAGTGCGCCTCGCGTCGCGCCGCTTGCGTCTCGCCCTCCTCGCGGGCGTGGGCGCACTCGCGCTCGCCGGCTGCGCGCAGCCGTGGCAGCAATTCCACGCGGGCGACGACGCGCAGTCCGTGATCGCCCGCTTCGGACCGCCGGCTGAAACCTATGACCTGCCCGACGGCGGCAAGCGTCTGATGTGGCCCACCCAGCCAATGGGCGAAACCACCACCGCCGCCGACATCGACGCCAATGGCCGGGTCGTGAACGTGCGCCAGGTGCTGCAGCCCAACGAGTTCTATCGCGCGGAAATCGGCAAATGGACGCGCGCCGACGTGCTCGTGAACTTCGGCCGCCCGGTCGAGACCGCCTACTTCCCGCTGATGAAGAAGGAAGCGTGGACCTACCGTTACCTCGAAGACAACGTCTGGTACATGCTCTACAGCTTCTACTTCGACGACCAGGGCATTCTGCGGCTCACGCAGAAAACGCCCGATCCGCTGCACGATCCGGATCGGCGCAGCCTGTTCTGATTGCAGCACAAAAAGACAAAACCCCCGCGCTCTCGCGAGCCGGGGGTTTTTCGTTGCGCGTCAATGCGGGGCGTGACGCCCCGCCACGACTTACACCGCTTCAGAGCGCTGCGGATTGACCTTGTCGCCCGAGTAAAGCTTGTTGAGCGCCGAGATATACGCCTTCGCCGAAGCGGCGACGATATCGGGATCGGTGCCCACGCCATTGACGATGCGGCCGGCCTTCGAGAGGCGCACCGTCACTTCGCCCTGCGCCTGCGTGCCCGTCGTGATCGCGTTCACCGAGTACAGCAGCAATTCCGAACCGCTGCCCACTTCGGTTTCGATGGCATTGAGCGTGGCGTCTACCGGGCCGTTGCCCGCGGCTTCGCCGGTCACTTCCTTGCCGTCTGCCGAGAACACCACACGTGCGTGCGGACGCTCACCCGTTTCCGAGTGCTGTGCAAGCGAGATGAACTTGAAGTGTTCCTGATCCTGCGCCTGCGCCGACTCTTCCGTGACGATCGCGATGATGTCTTCGTCGAAGATCTCGGACTTGCGGTCGGCCAGTTCCTTGAAGCGCGCGAACGCGTTGTTCAGTTCGCCTTCGCTGTCGAGCTGAATGCCCAGTTCCTGCAGGCGCTGCTTGAACGCATTGCGGCCCGAGAGCTTGCCGAGCACGATCTTGTTCGCGCTCCAGCCCACGTCTTCCGCGCGCATGATTTCGTAGGTGTCGCGCGCCTTGAGCACGCCGTCCTGGTGAATGCCCGAAGCGTGCGCAAACGCGTTTGCGCCGACCACGGCCTTGTTCGGCTGCACGACGAAACCGGTGATCTGCGAAACGAGCTTCGAAGCCGGCACGATCTGCGTGGTGTCGATGCCGAGATCGAGGCCGAAGTAGTCCTTGCGCGTCTTCACGGCCATCACGATTTCTTCGAGCGACGTGTTGCCCGCGCGCTCGCCGAGACCGTTGATCGTGCACTCCACCTGACGCGCGCCACCGATCTGCACGCCGGCCAGCGAGTTCGCCACGGCCATGCCGAGGTCGTTGTGGCAGTGCACCGAGAACACGGCCTTGTCCGAGTTCGGAATGCGCTCGCGCAACGTCTTCACGAGGTTGCCGTACAGCTCGGGAATGCCGTAGCCGACCGTATCGGCGATGTTGATCGTGGTCGCGCCTTCGTTGATCACGGCTTCGAGCACGCGGCACAGAAAGTCCATGTCCGAGCGGCTGCCGTCTTCGGGCGAGAACTCCACATCGTTCGTGAACTTGCGTGCGAAGCGCACAGCGAGCTTCGCCTGCTCGAGCACCTGCTCGGGCGACATGCGCAGCTTCTTCTCCATGTGCAGCGCCGAGGTGGCGATGAACGTGTGGATACGGAAGTGGTCGGCGGGCTTGAGTGCGTCGGCGGCGCGCTGGATGTCCTTGTCGTTCGCGCGGGCGAGCGAGCAGATCGTGCTGTCCTTCACCATGCCGGCGATCGTGTGGATCGCGTCGAAGTCGCCGTTCGAGCTGGCCGCGAAGCCGGCTTCGATGATGTCGACCTTCATGCGCTCGAGTTGCTTCGCGATGCGGATTTTCTCTTCCTTCGTCATCGACGCACCGGGCGACTGCTCGCCGTCACGCAACGTCGTATCGAAGATGATGAGCTTGTCTGCTGCCATTTCGGGTCTCCAGGGGGACTTGTTCAGTGTCTAAAACGGATTTCGGGTGTTCGCGCCACCGATGGCGACGCTGACAATGAACGAGGCTTACGGAGGGCGAGCGAGATCAGCGCGGCAGGCGCGCTAGCGCTAGCGTGCTTAGTAGCGCGCCGGCTTGAAGGGAGAAGAGGGGGAACTGGATGGTGTCCATGCCGCCGACTATAGCCGGAATCCGCCGATAGCGCAATTGGAAGCGACCAGCGCGGGCTAGCGCAAAAAGAAAAAGGGCCGTGCTCGCGCACAGCCCTCATTGCATCATTCACGCACCCGCAACCTACCGCTCGCGCGGCGACGAACGCGCCGGGTTCGAGCGTCCGCGCACGGCCTGGTACGCCCAGAACACATAGCCCGAAAGGCCATAGAGCACGAACAGGCCGAACAGCATCAGCGGCGGATCGGACGACACCAGCACGAACGCCACCACCACGAGCAGCGTGGCGGCGAACGGCACGCGGTGGCGCACGTCCAGCGCCTTGCCGCTGTAGAACGGCGCGTTGGACACCATCGTCACGCCCGCGTAGATCGTCAGCACGAAGGCCACCCACGGCAGCCACGAAAGCTTCACCGGCACGCGGTTGTCGGTGGCGAGCCAGACGAAGCCCGCGATCAGTGCCGCAGCAGCCGGGCTCGGCAGTCCCTGGAAGAAGCGCTTGTCCACCACGCCGATATTCGTGTTGAAGCGCGCGAGTCGCAGCGCCGCCCCCGAACAGTAGACGAAAGCCGCGAGCCAGCCCCAGCGCCCGAGATCCTTGAGCACCCACTCGTACATCACGAGTGCGGGCGCCACACCGAACGACACCATGTCCGAAAGGCTGTCGAACTGCTCGCCGAACGCGCTTTGCGAGTGCGTCATGCGCGCCACGCGCCCGTCCATGCCGTCGAGCACCATCGCCACGAAAATGGCGATGGCCGCCACCTCGAAGCGCACGTTCATGGCCTGCACCACTGCGAAAAAGCCGCAGAAGAGCGCCGCCGTGGTGAACGCGTTCGGCAGCAGGTAGATGCCGCGCTTCTTCAGGAACTCCTGGCGCGCCGCGCGCCGGTTCGCGGCGACGCCCATGGGTTCCTGCACGGCCTTGTTGCGCCGAAACGGCCGCGGCAGCGGCCCGCCGGCAGGGTTACGGGGTCGACGCTGTTTGAATCCGGCCATCGCAGCCCTCCTTTATGCCGATTGGGTCGGCAGTTCGGCGAGGATCGTCGACGAGGCAGACACCTTCTCGCCAATCGACACGCGCGGGCGGCTGCCCACGGGCAGGTACACGTCGACGCGCGAGCCGAAGCGGATGAAGCCATAGCGCTGGCCGCGCGAAAGCGGCTCGCCCGCACGCACGTAGCAGAGAATGCGGCGCGCAATGAGGCCCGCGATCTGTACCGACGTGACGGTCGTGCCATCGGCCATCGTCAGGACCACGGCGTTGCGCTCGTTCTCGGTCGAAGCCTTGTCGATGGCGGCGTTCAGGTACGCGCCAGGGAAGTACTCGACCTTGGCGACGGCGCCATCCACAGGCGAACGCTGCGAGTGCACGTTGAAAACGTTCATGAACACGCTGATCTTGAGCGCTTCACGGTTTGCATACGGGTCGTGCGCGGTTTCCACGGCGACGATGCGGCCGTCGGCCGGGCACAGCACGGCGTTGGCCTGGCTCGGGATCGGGCGCGGCGGATCGCGGAAGAACTGGACGACGAAGATCAGGATCAGCCAGAAGGGCCATGCGAGTCCGAAGCCTGCGACCGCATGGATCAGGAGCGCCACGACGGCCGCAATGGCGATGAACGGCCAGCCTTCGCGCGCAATGATCGGATGAGGGTAATTCATGGTGGCTTCGCTGTTATTTTAAAAACCGTAGGATAGCAAAAGCCGCCCAGGGTTCATCCCACCTGGGCGGCTTTTTCGGGTCTGACTCAAGTCAAACTGCTGCGCGACTGCATAAAACCGTACGCACAGTCAGATTGATACCGTCAGATTAGTTCTTCGACTGGTCGACGAGCTTGTTCGCGGCGATCCAAGGCATCATCGCGCGCAGCTTCGCACCGACCACTTCGATCTGGTGCTCAGCGCCGAGACGGCGGCGCGATTGCAGCGTCGGTGCGCCGGCCTTGTTTTCCAGGATGAAGCTCTTGGCGTATTCGCCGGTCTGGATGTCCTTCAGCACTTCCTTCATGACCTTCTTCGTCTCGGCCGTGATGACGCGCGGGCCCGTCACGTACTCGCCGTACTCGGCGTTGTTCGAGATCGAGTAGTTCATGTTGGCGATGCCGCCTTCATAGATCAGGTCGACGATCAGCTTCAGTTCGTGCAGGCACTCGAAGTACGCCATTTCCGGCGCGTAGCCGGCTTCCACCAGCGTTTCGAAGCCAGCCTTGATCAGGTCGACCGTACCGCCGCACAGCACGGCTTGTTCGCCGAACAGGTCGGTTTCGGTTTCTTCGCGGAAGTTCGTTTCGATGATGCCGGCACGGCCGCCGCCGTTCGCTGCTGCATACGACAGGGCGATGTCACGCGCTGCGCCCGACTTGTCCTGGTGGACAGCGATCAGGTGGGGCACGCCGCCGCCTTGCGAGTACGTGCCGCGAACCGTGTGGCCCGGCGCCTTCGGGGCGATCATGATGACGTCCAGATCCGCGCGCGGGATCACCTGGCCGTAGTGCACGTTGAAGCCGTGTGCGAATGCGAGCGCTGCGCCGTTCTTGATGTTCGCGTGAACTTCCTTCGCGTAGACATCGGCGATCTGCTCGTCGGGCAGGAGCATCATGACGACGTCGGCGTTCTTCACCGCTTCGGCCACTTCCTTGACCTGCAGGCCGGCGTTCTCAGCCTTGCTCCACGATGCGCCGTTCTTGCGCAGACCGACCGTGACGTTCACGCCGCTGTCCTTCAGGTTCAGCGCGTGTGCGTGGCCTTGCGAGCCGTAACCGATGATCGTGACCTGCTTGCCCTTGATGAGGGAGAGATCGGCGTCCTTGTCGTAGAAAACTTTCATGTTGGTTCCTTGGCGAGAGTCTGGTGAATATCGGTACTGCTATTAGCTTTTGCTGCACCGGATGCGATTAAGGACGCATCCGGTCAAGTTCCGGTGCAAGATCGACTGTGGTCGGGTCACACCTTCAGAATGCGCTCTCCGCGCCCAATGCCCGAGCCGCCCGTACGGACGGTTTCGAGAATCGCGGTCGCATCGATCGCTTCGATGAACGCGTCGAGCTTGTCGCTCGCGCCCGTCAGTTCGATCGTGTAGGTCTTTTCGGTGACGTCGATGATGCGGCCGCGGAAAATATCCGCCATCCGCTTCATCTCCTCACGTTCCTTGCCGACCGCCCTTACCTTGATCAGCATCAGCTCGCGCTCGATGTGGGCGCCCTCGGTAAGGTCGACCACTTTCACCACCTCGATCAGGCGGTTCAGATGCTTCGTGATCTGTTCGATCACGTCGTCCGAGCCAATGGAAACGATGGTCATGCGCGACAGCGAACGGTCTTCGGTCGGCGCCACCGTCAAGGTTTCAATGTTGTAGCCGCGTGCGGAGAAGAGGCCGACCACGCGCGAAAGCGCGCCCGGCTCGTTTTCCAGCAAAACGGAAATAATGTGTCTCATGATGTGATCCGCGATTTATCCAGTTTTCGCATTTGGCAGATGAGGCTGCCGCCCTCCCCCGCGAACCCGCGCGCCCGTTGTGTGGACGCGCGCCGCGCGAGGTCGAAACGACGCCGTGCAAATACCGTTACAGGTCTTCCGAACCGAGCAGCATCTCGGTGATGCCCTTGCCGGCCTGTACCATCGGCCAGACGTTTTCGGAAGGATCGGTCTGGAAATCGAGGAACACCGTGCGGTCCTTCAAACGCAGCGCTTCCTTGAGCGCCGGCTCGACGTCCGCCGTCTTTTCGATCCGCATGCCGACGTGGCCATACGCTTCGGCGAGCTTCACGAAGTCAGGCAGCGCATCCATATAGGAATGCGAATAGCGCTTGCTGTATTCGATCTGCTGCCACTGGCGGACCATGCCGAGGTAGCGGTTGTTCAGCGAAATGATCTTCACGGGCGTGTCGTACTGCTTGCAGGTCGACAGCTCCTGAATGCACATCTGGATCGAGCCTTCGCCCGTGATGCACAGCACGTCGTCGTCCGGGTGCGCCATCTTCACGCCCATCGCCGCCGGCAGGCCGAAGCCCATCGTGCCGAGGCCGCCGGAATTGATCCAGCGGCGCGGCTGGTTGAAGCGGTAGAACTGCGCGGCCCACATCTGGTGCTGGCCGACGTCCGAACACACGAAAGCGTTGCCGCCCGTGAGTTCCCACGCCTTTTCCACCACGTACTGCGGCTTGATGATCTCGCTCGAGCGGTCGAACTTCAGGCAGTTCTTCTCGCGCCAGCCTTCGATGTCCTTCCACCAGTCGGCGAGCGCAGCCGTATCCGGGCCGTGTTCGGCGTGCTGAAGCTGCTCGATGAGTTCCTTGAGCACTTCCTTTACGTCGCCGACGATGGGGATATCGACCTTCACGCGCTTCGAGATCGACGACGGGTCGATGTCGATGTGAATGATCTTGCGCGGACGCGAGGCGAAGTGCGCCGGGTCGCCGATCACACGGTCGTCGAAGCGCGCACCGATCGCGATCAGCACGTCGCAGTGCTGCATCGCCATGTTGGCTTCGTAGGTGCCGTGCATGCCGAGCATGCCGAGGAACTTGCGGTCGCTTGCGCGGTAGCCGCCCAGACCCATCAGCGTGTTCGTGACCGGATAGCCGAGCAGATCGGCGAACTGGTTCAGTTCGCGCGACGCATCCGCGAGGATGATGCCGCCGCCGGTGTAGATATACGGACGCTTGGCCGAGAGGAGCAGCGAAACCGCCTTGCGGATCTGCCCCGAGTGGCCCTTGGTGACCGGGTTGTACGAGCGCAGCGTGACGTTCTTGATCGGCTCATACGTGCACGGCGTTTTCGACACGTCCTTCGGAATGTCGATCAGCACGGGGCCGGGACGGCCAGTGCGCGCAATGTAAAAAGCTTTCTTAACGGTAGCGGCGAGGTCGCGCACGTCCTTCACGAGGAAGTTGTGCTTCACGCAGGGACGCGTGATGCCGACCGTGTCGCACTCCTGGAAGGCGTCTTGACCAATCGCGGCGGTAGGCACCTGGCCGCTGATGATCACCATTGGGATCGAGTCCATATAGGCCGTCGCGATGCCCGTCACCGCATTGGTGACGCCAGGTCCCGAGGTCACGAGACACACGCCGACGTTGCCGGTCGAACGCGCATAGGCGTCGGCCGCGTGCACGGCTGCCTGTTCGTGGCGCACGAGAACGTGCTGAATCTTGTCCTGCTTGTACAGCTCGTCGTAAATGTAAAGCACCGAGCCGCCGGGATAACCCCAGATGAATTCGACCTGCTCGTCAGCGAGCGCCTTCATCAGCACGGTTCCGCCGATGGAGGTATGAGCTTGAGGGTCAGATTCTTGCGAAGGGGGGACCGACGTGGAGAATTCCGCGCTGGGCATGTTCATCATTGACCTTTCGAATTTTCGGCAAAAAATTGATCGGGTGCTCTCTGCCGGGCTTGTGGCTCGGGTTCAAGCGGCGCGTCCAGTTGACAGATGAGCTTCTTGGGCCACATCCGAATTGAGACAAGTCACTTATGTTGCGAACCGTCGAAGATAGCGGCTCGATGCCTTTCGGTCAAGCAAATATTAAGAAAGCAGGCACGACCGTTGCGACAGCGCGCACGCGTCGCGGCGCCCGCCAGGGGCCGGCAGGGAAGCCGCCGCGGCACGAGTCTCCATGATGCGAAGCATTCTCACGGCCTTCCCGCTACCCTGTTGGCGCGAAAATTTGCTAGCATCCGCGAGTTTTACGACATTTTTCGAACGATTACGCGTACGCTGGCAGCGGCGCCCTGCAACGGATGGCATCAGACAAGGAACTCGCCGACTTTCTGGCGGGCGTCGAAAGACGCGCGTTCAAGCAGACGGTCTACGCCGTAAGGGACGACGACGCCTCGCTCGACATCGTGCAGGACGCGATGATCAAGCTCGCGGAGAAGTACGGAGACCGCCCGGCCGCAGAACTCCCCCTGCTCTTTCAGCGTATTTTGCAAAATACGATGCACGACTATTTTCGTCGGCAGAAAGTACGCAATACGTGGGTGAGCCTGTTTTCGTCGCTCGGCAACGCCGAAGACGAGGAGTTCGACCTCCTCGAGACCTTCGAGGCCCAGCAGGGCACGGCTGGCGCCGAAAGCAGCGAGCAGCAGATCGAGCGCGCCCAGGTGCTCCAGATGATCGACGACGAGATCCAGAAATTACCGGCACGTCAACGGGAGGCGTTTCTGATGCGTTACTGGGAGGATATGGATGTCGCCGAGACTGCCGCCGCAATGGGCTGCTCCGAAGGCAGCGTGAAAACGCACTGCTCGCGGGCCACCCACACGCTGGCGCAAGCGCTCAAGGCCAAAGGAATCACGCTATGAGCTCCGCCCTCGAAAATAAAGAACTAGAGTTCGTGCGGGAGATGCGTCGTGCGCTCGACGAGAGTGCCGCCAACCTGCCCGCTGGTACCACTGCCCGGCTCGCCGCCGCGCGTAAGACCGCACTCGCCCGCAAAAAGGCCGAGGTCGTGCTCGTGCGCGCACCGGCGCTCGCCGCGGCCGGCGTCGGCAGCCTTTCGGGCGCGCCTGCGCACCTGCCGGCGCGGCGCCGTTCGGCGCTCGCGCGCTTCGCGCTCGCCTGGCCGCTCGCGGCGCTCGTGGCGGGCCTCTTTGCCATCGCGTACTTCGAAGATCAGCAACGCACCGCTGAACTCGCCGATATCGACGCGGCCATGCTGAGCGACGACCTGCCGCTCACGGCCTACCTCGATCACGGGTTCAACGCGTATCTGACGCGCGCGCACTAAGGAAAATCTGAGCAGGAGACTGACGGGGTGAGTTACAAGCGCGGCCTGGCCGTTGTCATTGGATGTGTGGTCGCGGCAGTCGTGTCGTATGTGGCGACCTACCCGCGCTTTCACCCCGAGCCGACCGGCGAAAATACCGCCGGCGCGCCCGTGCAGGCGAAAGCGCCCTCGGTCGATAATTCGATTACGACCACGTTACCGCCGTTGCCCGGGCAGTCGGACCCGCTCGCGTGGGCGCATCTCACGGATGCGCAGCATGCCGCGCTCGCGCCGTTCGCCGTTGAATGGGATCGTTTCAGCGACGAGCGCAAGCGAAAATGGCTGAAGATCGCAGCACGTTACCCGAAGATGTCACCCGAAGCGCAGAAGCATCTGCATGAGCGCATGTCGGAATGGGTCGGCATGACGCCGGAGCAACGGCGCGTCGCGCGCGAAAACTACCAGGTTTCCAAGGAATTGCCGGCGCAGGCGCGCCAGCGCGCCTGGAAGGCTTACCAGCAGCTCCCTGAAGAGCAGAAGGAACGTCTTGCCGCGAGTGAGCACAAGCGCCGGCCCACCGTCGTGAGCGCCCCGCCCAGCGGCAACAAGAGCGAGATCCGCGATATCCAGCGCCTCGTCAACGAGCGCGATCACCGCGGCCTGCCACATGCACCCGCAGGCGTCACCGGGGCATCGGGCGCCGCTGGCGCGAGCAGCACGGGTTCAGGTCTCGTGCCCGCAGCGCCTGGCGCGCCGAGCGAGCCGCCGGTGGCTTCGTCGTTTGCGGCGGGCATTCCCGCCGCCGGCAGCTTCGTGCCAGCCACACCGATTCCCGTCTCGCCAGCCGAAGCGCCCGCAGCGTTCAAGGGCTCCTGAAGCCCCATCAGGCGCTCGCGGCAACCACGCGAGCCCTCGTTAACCCCGTAGCGGCATTGCAGCCATATCGCCGCGCGGGTTTTCGAGGTTATGCTTGGGCGTCCCGTCCCCTACCCGACGCCATCGTGTCCGAAAGCGCCCAAGCCACCGCCCTGCCGTCCGCCGTCGTCCTCCCGGTTGAACCTGCACCCGTTTCGATTCGCCGCCGCCTTGCCGCGTTCGTCTACGAGAGCGTGCTGCTTTTCGGCGTCGTGTTCGCCGCGGGGCTCGCGTTCAGCCTCGTCATGCAGCAGCGCAATGGCTACACGCATCACAACGCGATGGCGGCCTGGATCATCTTCGTAGCCGGCGTGTATTTCGTGGGCTTCTGGCACAAGGGCGGCCAAACGCTGCCGATGAAAACCTGGCGCCTGCGCGTCGTCGGCCCCGACGGCAAGCCGCCCACACTCGCGCGCGCGACGTTGCGCTACCTCGCCGCGTGGCTCTGGTTCCTGCCGCCACTCGTGATGCATCCGCTGCTCGATCTTTCGATTCCGCACACGCTCGCGCTCGTTGCCTGCTGGTTCGTCATCTGGGCAGCGAGTGCCCGCTTCTCGCACGACCGGCAGTTCCTTCACGACCGCATCGCAGGCACGCGCATTGTCGCAATCACGCGACAGAACGCGAAGGCATAGCAGCCGCACTAACGTCCCCCATCCGGCCGGAAAACCCGCCGCACGGCATAACACAGGACTGCGTAACGAGACCTTCTCGTGACTGTCATGTTGCCGTCACGGCGGCATGGCGCAATGCGCGTATTCCAACCTGCCG
>NZ_JAYMSC010000045.1:0-56891 GCF_038900775.1 Paraburkholderia sp. JHI869 | reverse complement strand
CCCGCGCGCCACGTTGAGCGCGGCACGGGCAGCGTGTCGAGCATCGTCACGCGCACGAAGTCCGCGCGCAGGCCCGGCACGATCGCGCCGCGATCGTGCAGGCCCGACTTGCGGGCGGGTTCCCACGAGGCGGTGGCGAGCGCGCGCGGCAGCGTCCAGTCGGCTTTCGTCACGAGGTCGAACGCGGCGGTCAGAAGGCTCGACGGCACATAGTCGGACGAGAGGATGTCGAGCAAATCGGCCTGCGCCAGCTCCAGCGCCGAGACGTTGCCCGAGTGCGATCCGCCGCGCACCACGTTCGGCGCGCCCATGATCGTCGCGATGCCGCGCTTTCTCGCTTCCTCGGCGGCCACGCGCGTGGTCGGGAATTCGGCGAGCACGATGCCTTCCGCGGCGGCCTGCTCGACGTGCTCCACGAGCGTGTCGTCGTGGCTCGCGAGCGGGATGCCGCGCGTGCGGCAGCGCTGCACGATTTCGAGGCGGTGCGCGTCGGCGTAGCGCTCCTGCTCGGTGGCCATTTCGGCGAGCATCATGTTCGTCTGCTCGTCGGTCCACTTGCCGTGGCGTTCCTGGAAGCGGCGCCACTGCGCGCGGTCGTGCCACTGGCGCTGACCCGGCGTATGGTCCATCACCGAGGCGAGGCGCAGCAGCGGGTGGCCGCTCAGCGTGTCGAACAGCTCGATCACGTCTTCGGTGGCGATTTCGCAGCGCAAGTGCAGGAAGTGCTCGGCGCGCAGCAGGTTGCGCTCGGAAAAACGCTGGAGCGCGTTGGCGCTCGCGAGCTGCACGTCGCGGCCGCGCACGCCCACGGCGAGACGCGTGCCGATGGCGAGCGCGTCGAATACCGTGGTGATGCCAGCGGCGGCGATCTGCGCGTCGTGAATGACGAACGCGGCGTCGGTGTTCCAGTGCACGCCGGGGCGCGGCGCGAGGTGCTTTTCCAGGTTGTCGGTGTGCAGTTCGACGAGACCGGGCAGCAGGAAGTCGCCTTCCCAGTCTTCGGCTTCGGGCGCGGCGCTCGAGCCGCGCGAGATGTCGCGGATCTTGCCGTCTTCCACGCTTAGCGTGCCGGTGAAAACTTCGTCTCGCGTTACGATGCGAGCGTTCTTGATCAACATCGTCAAGCTCCGTTGTCAGATATCGGTTTGCGCCGTTCAGGCGGTATTCAGGCCGCCGCAGTGAGCGGCGCTTGCGCTCGCGGTGCGGTGAGTTCGAGTACGCGGGTGGCGACGCGCTCGCGCGTGTCTTCGTCGTGGAATACGCCGACGATCGCCGCACCGCGCTCGCGCGCTTCGCCAATCAGGCTCGCGACGACTTCGCGGTTTTCCGCGTCGAGCGAGGCCGTGGGTTCGTCGAGCAGCAGCACGCGGTGCTGCGCGATCAAGCCACGCGCGATGTTCACGCGCTGCTGCTCGCCGCCCGAAAACGTGGCGGGCGCGAGCGGCCACAGGCGCTGCGGCACATTCAGGCGCGCAAGCAGAGTTTGCGCGCGCTCGCGGGCTTCGTCTTCTTCCACGCCGCGCGAGACGAGCGGCGCAGCCACGATATCGAGCGCGCTCACGCGCGGAATCACGCGCAGAAACTGGCTCACGTAGCCCACTACGTTGCGGCGCAGCCGCAGGATGTCGTGAGGCGCGGCACCCGTGATCTCCAGATGTTCGAGCGGCGCGCCTTCGTCGCGGATCGCGATCGAGCCGCCGCTCGCGAGATAGTTGCCGTACAGGCAGCGCAAAAACGTGCTCTTGCCCGCGCCCGAGGGCCCGACCAGCACGATGCATTCGCCGCGCTCGACGTCGAGCGAAACGCCCGCGAGCGCTTCGATGCCGATGCCGCCCTGGCCGTGGAGCGTGAAGGTCTTGCGCACGTCTTCGGCGCGCAGCATGAGCGCGGGGCGTTCGATGAACGCGCGCGTGCCATGCGGCGCGTGCTGCGCAATGGCCGATGATGAAGTGAAAGTCATGTCGATCATCCTAGACCGGCAGCACGGATGCCACCAGCGTCTGCGTATAGGGATGTTGCGGGTCGTCGAGCACCTGATCGGTCAGGCCCGATTCGACCACCGTGCCGCCTTGCATCACCATCAAGCGATGCGCGAGCAGGCGCGCCACGCCAATGTCGTGCGTGACGATCAGCACCGAAAGATGCAGCGTGCTAGTGAGCGTGCGCAGCAGGTCGAGCAGGCGTGCCTGCACGGACACGTCGAGACCCGCCGTAGGCTCGTCCATGAAGACGAGGCGTGGCCCCGTGACGAGATTGCGCGCAATTTGCAGACGCTGCTGCATGCCGCCCGAAAACGCCGAGGGCAATTCGTCGATGCGCTGGGCGTCCAGCTCCACGCGCTGCATCCACTGCTGCGCCGTGCTGCGGATCTGCCCGTAATGGCGCGCACCCACGGCCATCAACGGCTCGCCGATATTGGCGCCAGCGGACACGCCCACACGCAGCCCGTCGCGCGGATTCTGCTGCACGAAGCCCCATTCGGTGCGCGCGAGCAGGCGCCGGCGCGGCTCGGAAAGCGTGCGCAGGTCGAGCGTTTCGCCGTTCGCGTTCGTGTAATGCAGCGTGCCCGAGTCGGACCCGGTGCGCAGCGCGAGCGTGTTGAGCAGCGTGGTCTTGCCCGAGCCCGATTCGCCGACGATGCACAGCACCTCGCCCGGATACAGGTCGAAGCTCACGTCGCGGCAGCCGTTGCGGCCGCCGTACTGCTTCGTGAGCGATCTTGCGCTGAGCAGCGGCGTCATGCTTTTTCTCCTGCTTTGTTCATTGCGTGCGCATCGATCTGCTCGCGCCGGTCGTGGCAATAGTCGCTGTCCGAGCACACGAACATGCGCTTGCCCGCGTCGTCGACGATCATCTCGTCGAGGAAGCTCTCGCGCGAGCCGCACAGCGCGCATGCGTGTTCCCAGCGCTGCACTTCGAACGGATGGTCGTCGAAATCGAGGCTCTTGACCGGCGTGTACGGCGGTATCGCGTAGATGCGGCGCTCGCGCCCGGCGCCGAACAACTGCAGCGCGGCGTTCATATGGAGCTTGGGGTTGTCGAACTTCGGAATCGGCGAAGGCGACGTGAGATAGCGGCCGTTCACCGTCACCGGGTAGTCGTAGGTTGTGGCGATGCTGCCGTGCTGCACGATGTCCTCATAAAGCTTCACGCTGATGAGGCCATAGTCGGCCAGCGCGTGCAGCTTCTTGCATTCGGCCACGCGCGGTTCCAACCGGAACAGCGGCTCGGGCATCGGCACCTGGTACACGAGGATCTGCTTGTCCGTGAGCGGCGTTTCGGGAATGCGGTGACGCGTCTGGACGATCGACGCCTCGCTCGTACGGCGCGTGGTGGCCACACCCGTCGTGCGCGCGAAAAAGCGGCGGATATTCACGGCGTTCGTGGTGTCGTCCGAGCCCTGGTCGATCACCTTGAGCGTGTCCTTCGCGCCGATGATCGCTGCCGTCACCTGAATGCCGCCCGTGCCCCAGCCATACGGCAACGGCATTTCGCGCGAGGCGAACGGCACCTGGTAGCCCGGCACGGCCACGGCCTTGAGCAGCGCGCGGCGCAGCATGCGCTTGGTCTGCTCGTCGAGGTACGCGAAGTTGTAGCCCGAGACGGCCTGCGTTTCATGCGACGCGACTTCGGCTGCGGTGGATTGCAAGGTATCGGGCGCGTTCATGCCGCCTCCTTGTCGGTTGTGCCCGCATCGGCGCCGGCATCGGTGCCGCTTTCGTGCTGCGCGCGCAGCTTGCGCACGAGTTCCAGTTCGGCCTGGAAGTCCACGTAGTGCGGCAGCTTTAGGTGTTGAACGAAGCCCGAGGCTTCCACGTTGTCGCTGTGCGAGAGCATGAATTCGATGTCCTGAGTCGGCGAGGCGATCGTCTCGCCCAGCTCCTCGGCACGCAGCGCGCGATCCACGAGCGCCATCGCCATGGCCTTGCGCTCCGCATGCCCGAACGCGAGACCGTAGCCTTGCGTGAATTGCGGCGGCACGTCTTTCGCGCCCGCGAACTGGTTGATCATCTGGCACTCGGTCAAGTCGATTTCGCCGATTTCCACGGCCTCGCCGAGTTCGTCCAGCACCATTTCTACGCACACCGAACCAAAGCGGATCTCGCCCGCGAACGGATGCGAATGCGCATAGCCGCGCTGCGTGGCATAGCCCATCGCGAGCAGGAAGCCCTCGTCGCCGCGTGCGAGATTTTGCAGGCGCACGGTGCGGTCGGCGGGGAACGCAAGCGGCTCGCGCGAGAGGTCGCCGGGCTCGCGCGCTTGCGCCGAACGCGTTTCCTGCTCGATCAGGCCTTCCATGTCGAGCAGCGAGACCACGCGTGGCATCGCTTCTTCGGGCGGGGCTGCGTGCTGCGCGCGGGGCGCGGCGCTCGCGGCATCGTCGCCTTCGGCGAGCAGCGCGAAGTCGAGCAGGCGCTGCGTGTAGTCGTAGGTCGCGCCGAGCACCTGGCCGCCGGGCACGTCCTTGAAGGTGGCCGAAATGCGGCGCTCCACCACCATGTTTTCCGTTTCGACCGGCTGCGTGTAGCCAAAACGCGGCAGCGTAGTGCGATAGGCGCGCAGCAAAAAGATCGCTTCGACGAGATCGCCTGCGGCCTGTTTGATCGCGAGCGCGGCCAGTTCTTCGTCGTAGACCGAACCTTCGGCCATCACGCGCGCAACGGCAAGGCGCATCTGTTCGCGGATCTGCACGACGCTCAGCTCGGGCACGCGCGTATCGCCGCGGCGCGCCTCGTCGAGCAGGCGCCATGACGCTTCGATCGCGCGCTCCCCTCCTTTGACGGCGACGTACATCAGTGCATCTCCACGAGAGTGGTGCGCGGCAGGCCCATCAGGCGGTCGCCGCACACGAGATAGAAGTCGATGCCGCACGGGAAGTGCGGCGCGAGGGCGGCGCGTTCGCGCCAGAAGCGCTCGGGCAGGCCGACGGGCGCGATGCTGCAGGTCGTTTCGATGCCGGGGCCGCGCAGCGTGAGCGGCGCGCCGCCGGTGAGCGAATCGACGCGCACGAACACGGTGGCCGACTGCTCCGGCGACTCGGGCGTGCCGCTCGCGAAGGCTTCGAGCGGCGGCAGCGCAGAGGCGTCGTGCACGTAGGCGAATGCGGCTTCGCGCGCTTGCTGTGCAAGCGGCGCGCCTGCGTGAAAGCGCAGTGCGGCTGCGAGCGCGGCGTCGCTCTGGGCGAGCCAAACGGGCGTGGCGTAGTCTGCGAGCGCGAGCAGCGAGGCGAACGCGGCGAGGCCGGCGCGCGCGGGGGGCGCATCCGCCGCGGTGGCCGCCGGCAGCGGCGTTTCAATTACGCCGGTCGTGCCGGGGCGCGCGAGCGCGTCGAGCAGCGTGCGGAACACGGTCTGCGTGTCGTGAACCGGATCGCCGAAACCGGGCGCGAGCGCCGCGAGCAAATCGGGCGTCATGGCATTGCGTTCGTTGCTCATGCGTCACCTCGAACCATCGTGAAGAACTCGACCCGCGTGCTGGCGGCGTCGGCGCGGCGGGCATCGCGTTGTGCGGCGAGACGTGCGGCAAGCGGCGCGATCAAGCGTGCGTGCAACTGGTCGTGGCGCGCGGGCAATTGCAGCAGTGCATCGGCGAGCGCAGCCAGCTCGGCGCGGCGCTTGTCGCGGCCCAGATGGCAGGCCACGCCGACCGGGCCGGGCTGGTTGGCATCCGCGCCGCTCGTGCCCTCGGCGCCCTCAGTGCCCGAGGTGCGCAGGCGCAGCGTGGCGCGCGTGACGGTGGCTTCGCCCAGGTTGAAGGCGTCGCCGGTGCCGCCAATGCGCCCGCGCACCATGGCAAGCCCGGTTTGAGGCGGACGCAGCCAGTCGAAAGCGGGCTCAGGCGCGCCGGCGAGCGCAACGCTGAGCGCCGCTTCAAGCTCGGGGCGCGGGGTATGCGCGAGAACGGCCATCCATGCGCGCCGGGTGGCCGATGCGGAGGACGGGGTGGAGGAAGCGTTCATCGGAGTTCCTGTGTCGTGAACGGGTGAGAACGGACGTGGCAACTGCGCCTCTCGAACAGTCTCGATTGAACCATCTATTCATCTAAACGTCTAGACGTTTAGTGGTACAGTCATCTCAAGCGGGCGCAATGGAGGTTTTCATATTTCCATCACGCCCTGCGCACTACAATGCACAAAACGCTATTGGAACCGAGAGGAATGACAGCACCATGACATCGAACGACGAGGCGCCCGCCAGCCTGCTTGAGCGCGGTGCGGGGGTGGCGGTGTGGCGGCAGATCGAGCAGATCCTCGCGGCGGAGATCGCTGCGAAGGGCTTTGGCGAGGACGGCCGGCTGCCTAGCGAGGGCGAGCTTGCGCGCCGTTTCGACGTGAACCGCCACACGGTGCGGCGCGCGATGCTGGGTCTCGCGGCGCTGGGCCTCGTGAG
Source organism: Paraburkholderia sp. JHI869 (assembly GCF_038900775.1). Classification (NCBI taxonomy): domain Bacteria; kingdom Pseudomonadati; phylum Pseudomonadota; class Betaproteobacteria; order Burkholderiales; family Burkholderiaceae; genus Paraburkholderia; species Paraburkholderia sp. JHI869. The sequence goes on along the minus strand of NZ_JAYMSC010000045.1, from coordinate 50,502 downwards.
CGTGGAGCAGGGGCGCGGCACCTTCGTGCAGCCCGGCGCGATCGATTACACCATCGGCAAGCGCACGCGCTTTACCGAGAACCTGAAGCGCCATCAGCATGCGGCGGCGGGAAAGCTGCTCGCCTCGTCGCGCGGCAAGGCGGACCCCACGGTCGCCAAGGCGCTCGGCCTGCGCGCGGGCGCGCTCGTGTACCGGCTCGAAACGCTGCACGAGTCGGACGGCGTGCCGCTCACTTATGCGCGCAGCTGGTATCCCGCCGCGCGCTTCGCCGATCTGCCCGTCGTCATGGAGCGCGTCGACAGCACCTCGAAGGCGCTCGCCGAATACGGCGTGACCGACTACCTGCGCAAATGGAGCCGTATCGGCAGCGTGCTGCCCGAGGCCGAGGTGGCGCGCCGCCTGAACATCAACCGGCAGCAGCCGGTGCTGTGGGTGGAAAACGTCGACGTCGATCTCGAAGGCGTGCCGATCAAGTACGGCATCACGCACTTCGCCGCCGACCGCGTGCAGCTGATGGTGGAGCACGACATATGAGCGTGCTGCACGACGACTGGAACGAAGCCACGCGCTTCGCGCTTTACTATGCGCCGCCGCGCGATTCGGTGTGGTGGCAGGCGGGCTGCGCATGGCTTGGCCGCGATCCGGAGACGGGCGGCACCCTCGCGCCGCCGACGTGGTTCGCGGGCCTGCCGCAGCCGCTCGAAACGCTCACGGTCGCGCCACGCCGCTATGGCTGGCACGGCACCCTCGTGCCGCCGTTCCGTCTTGCGCAGGGCGTTTCGCCTGCTGCGTTTCTTGCCGCCGCGCAGCGGTGGGCGCAGGAGCAGGCGCGCTTCGAAGCCAGCGTCGAAGCGGCGCTGCTCGGCCGTTTCGTGGCGCTGCGCCCAGCCGACGATGCCGGCGAAACCGCGCTGCGCGAACTGGCTGCCAACGCACTGCGCGCGCTCGGTTCGCTGCGCGCCCCGCAAACGCGCGCCGAACTCGCGAAGCGGCTGGACGCGCCGCTCACGCCGCGCCAGCGCGCTTACGTCGAGGAGTGGGGCTACCCGTACGTGTTCGAAGAATTCCGCTTTCACATGACGCTATCCGATTCGCTGAACGACGCGCAAACGTGCGCGCAACTCGTCGATGCCTGGAATGCCCGGATGCGCGACGCAAACCCTCTGCCGGTGGACGGCGCGGCGCTCTTCGTCGAGCCCGAGCCGGGCGCCCCGTTCGCGCTGTGGCGCCGCCTGCCGTTCGCGGAGGGTCGTGCATGAAGGGCGGCCTGATCTACGTAATGGGGCCTTCGGGCGCGGGCAAGGACACGCTGCTGCGTTACGCGCGCGAGCGCCTGTCTGGCGACGACGTCGTGTTCGCGCATCGCTACATCACGCGCGAAGACAGCGGCGGCGAGAACCACGTCGCGCTTACCGAAGCCGAATTCGAGGCGCGTTCGGAGCGCGGTCTCTTCGCATTGCAGTGGCGCAGCCACGCGCTGCGCTACGGCGTGGGCGTGGAGATCGACCAATGGATTGCGCTGGGCTGCACCGTCGTGGTGAACGGTTCGCGCGCCTACGCGGGCGAGGCGTTCGAGCGCTACCCGCGCATGACGCTCGTGCACATCGAAGCCGCGCAGCACGTGCTCGCCGCGCGCCTCGCTTCGCGTGCGCGCGAAACGCCCGAACAGGTTGCGTTGCGTCTTGCGCGGCGCGCGCCGTTCGAGGTGCCGCGGGGCGCGGCGTTCGCGCGCATCGACAACTCGGGGCACCTGGAGGAAGCGGGCGACGCGTTCATCAAGCTCGTGCGGCAGGTGGAGGCTGGGTAGCCAGCGCCGCCGCTTAACAGCCGCTTAAGGGCTCGAACCGGCGGGGGGATTTTTGGTTGGGCGCGGTTGCCGTGAGAAGATGCAGGCGACCCGAGAACTCAACGAGAATGCCCTTGGACCGCTTCCAGGAGATGCAGATTTTCACGCGCATCGTCGACCGTCGCAGCTTCACGCAGGCGGCCGAGGATCTGAACCTGCCGCGCGCGACGGTCACCAATTCGATCAAGCGCCTCGAAGCGCGCCTTGGCGTGCGCCTGCTCGAGCGCACCACGCGCCAGGTCAAGCCGACGCTCGATGGCGACGCCTACTACCAGCGCTGCATGCGCCTGCTCGCCGACCTCGAGGAAACCGAGGAGGCGTTTCGCGATACCGATCCGCAGGGGCGGCTGCGCGTGAACATGCAGGGCACGCTCACGCAGTATTTCGTGATGCCGCACCTGCCCGACTTTCTCGCGCGCTATCCGCGCGTCGAGCTCTTCATCGGCTCGGGCGACCACTTCGTCGATCTCGTGCGCGAGGGCGTGGACTGCGTGCTGCGTGCGGGGGAGCTTGCCGACTCCTCGATGATCGCGAGGCGCGTGGCGCTGCTGGAGCAGGTGACCTGCGCGAGCCCCGCGTATCTCGAACGGCACGGCGACCCGGAGTCGATCGAGGCGCTTGCCGGCAGGCAGACGGACAATCCGGGCCGGCTGGGTAGCCCCGGTCATCGGGCAGTCAACTATGTTTCGCCGGCCACAGGGCGCGCGCTTCCGCTCGAATTCTCGACACCCGAGGGCGTCGCCCGCGTGACGCTGCCGGGCCCGGTGGCCGTGAACGGCGCGGAACTCTACACGGCGGGCGCGCTAGCGGGGCTCGGCATCGTGCAGGTGCCGCGCTACCGCGTGCGCGATCTGCTTGCCAACGGCGAACTGTGCGTCGTGCTGCCCGCCCATCCGCCGCCGCCTTTGCCGGTTTCGGTGCTGTATCCGCAGAATCGCCAGTTGTCGCTGCGCGTGCGCGCGTTCGCCGACTGGCTCGTGCAGGTGTTTGCCGACGTTGCCTGAAGCGCGTTGAGCGCGCCGGGGCGGCTTGCTCAGGTGCGCCGCGCGACCATGCCGGAGACGCGCGCCGCGGCTTGCTGAAGCGGGTCGAGGAAGGTCTTCACCATCTGTTTGGCCGAGGTGCGCTGCGCGTTGCCGCTGATGTTCATCGCGGCGATCACGCGGCCCTGCCGGTTGCGGATAGGCGCGGAGATCGAGATGAGCCCGCCTTCCAGTTCCTGATCGACGATCGCCCAGCCCTGCTGGCGCACCTGACCAATGATCTTCTTGAGCTCGCCGACGTCGGTGACCGTGCGCGACGTATGCGCGTAGAGCGGCGAGGAGCCGAGCGCTTCGTCTAGCGCGGCGTCGTCGAGCGAGGCGAGCAGCACGCGCCCCATCGAGGTGCAGTACGCGGGCAGGCGGCTGCCGATCGAGAGGTTGATCGTCATGATCTTGTGCGTGGGCACGCGCAGCACGTAGACGATCTCGGTGCGGTCGAGCACGGCCGCCGAGCAGCTCTCGTGCACTTCCTGCGACAACGCTTCCATCACCGGCTCGGCGAGATTCCAGAACGGCATCGAGGTGAGGTACGCGAAGCCGAGGTCGAGAATGCGCGGCGTGAGGCGAAAGAGCCGCCCCTCCGCTTCGACATAGCCGAGCGTCTGCAGCGTGAGCAGAATGCGGCGCGCACCGGCGCGCGTGAGGCCCGTGGCGGCGGCGACGTCGGTGAGGGTCTGCTCGGGATGCTCGGCGTTGAACGCGCGGATCACCGAAAGCCCGCGCGCGAACGACTGCACATAGGAGTCGCCCGGCTTTTCGGGGATCTCCTGCTGGTCGGCGGAGCGGTCTGGCGAGGCACTGGAAGCAGAATTCATGGGCGTGGCGTTCGATGTTGCGGCGGCGCTTGAAGAACCTATCAAGATAACGCAAGCGATCGGTTTCGCCAACAAGCGGGCGAGGCAAGGGGACCGCAAGACTTCGGAGCAGGGCGCACAGGTGAACATCGATCGTGCGCCAAGGCGTGTCATGCGTCAAATGCGCACGCCACGTCATTTAATGTTTGGCAATTTGATTGTGGTCAATTTTTAACGGCCCAAAAGAATTGACGCCGCAGTCGATTATAAAAATCGCAATATCGGATCGGCTCGCAATTAAAGTGAGACAAAAGGAATGTCTAGATTCGAATGAATTAGCACATCTTCTGACAATTCTCCGGTCACGCCGCGCACGCCTTCGGTCATCCCCTTCGCTTGCTCGCGCGCTGACCATCACGCTGAAACCTGCGAGCAGCAAGCGTTTGCGAGATGAAAGCTATTGGAAAGATAATTGCGGCTTTCCGTCGCGCTTGCCTGGGCGACCTTTGTCCCGCTGGCGAATCCTTAGCAAAGATCAAATTTTGAGATTGGGGCTTTCCGTAGAATCGCGCTGAATACGATACGGGTGCATTTTGCGTGGCGATTTTGCGATGCAGATGTGTTTGGTGTTACGCGTTTTGGTGGACAACGGAAGAACAGGCAAACATGAAAGACAGAAAAGCCTTTAAAAGGTGGTTAATCCCCCTCGGCAGCGGGCTGCTCGTTTCTCTTGCAGGGTGCAGCGGCAATTTTGCCGTGCTGGACCCGAAGGGCAGCGTGGGCGTGGCCGAGAAGTCGCTCATCCTCACGGCCACGTGGGCCATGCTGCTGGTCGTGGTGCCCGTCATCATCCTGACGCTGCTGTTCGCGTGGCGCTACCGGGCCTCCAACCGCAACGCGACCTACGCGCCGAAGTGGGCCCACTCCACGGCGATCGAAGTGGTGGTCTGGGCCATTCCGGCCGCGATCATCCTGTTCCTCGCCATCCTCACGTGGCGCACCTCGCACGAACTCGACCCGTACAAGCCGCTGGAGTCGAGCGTGAAGCCCATCAACGTCGAAGTCGTCGCGCTCGACTGGAAGTGGCTCTTCATCTACCCGGACCTCGGCATTGCCTCGGTGAACCAGCTCGCCGTGCCGGTGGGCACGCCGGTCAACTTCCGCATCACGTCGGACTCGGTGATGAACTCGTTCTTCATCCCGCAGCTCGGCACCCAGGTCTACGCCATGGCGGGCATGCAAACGCGTCTGCACCTGATCGCCGACGAAGCGGGCGATTTCGACGGTCTCTCGTCCAACTACAGCGGCAAGGGTTTCTCGGACATGAAGTTCCGCACGCTCGCCACGAGCCAGCAGGACTTCGACGCGTGGGTGCAAAAGGTGAAGACGTCGTCCACCCAGCTCTCGATGGACGAGTACGCAACGGTTGCGAAGCCGCAGGAGAAGGCGCCGGTGCAGTACTTCTCGACCGTCGACCCGAAGCTCTTCAACAACATCATCGCGAAGTACAACAACGGGCACGTCACGACTTTCGACCCGTCCTGCGTGACCAAGGGGTAAGCAGCATGTTCGGAAAACTCACATTAGAGGCGATCCCGTTCGATCAGCCCATCATCATGGGCGCGGCGGCGTTCATGGCGCTGATCGTCCTCGGCGTGCTCGGTCTCGTCACCGTGACCGGCAAGTGGAAGACCATCTGGACCGAGTGGCTCACGAGCGTGGACCACAAACGCATCGGCGTGATGTACATGATCGTGGCGGTGCTCATGCTCGTGCGCGGCTTCGCCGACGCGGTCATGATGCGCATCCAGCAGGCCATGGCGTTCGATTCGCCCGGCTATCTGCCGCCGCATCACTTCGACCAGATCTTCACGGCGCACGGCGTCATCATGATCTTCTTCATGGCGATGGCGCTCATGGTCGGCTTCTTCAACCTTGTCGTGCCTCTGCAGATCGGCGCGCGCGACGTGGCGTTCCCGTTCCTGAACTCGCTCTCGTTCTGGATGACGGCGATCAGCGCGATCCTCATCAACCTGTCGCTCGTGATCGGTGAATTCGCGAAGGTCGGCTGGCTCGCGTATCCGCCGCTCTCGGAGTTGCAGTTCAGTCCGGACGTGGGGGTGGACTACTACATCTGGGCGGTCCAGCTCTCCGGCGTCGGCACCTTGATTACGGGCGTGAACTTCTTCGTCACGATCATCAAGATGCGCGCGCCTGGCATGACGCTCATGAAGATGCCCGTGTTCACGTGGACGGCGCTGTGCTCGAACGTGCTCATCATGGCCACGTTCCCGATCCTCACGATCGCCGTGGCGCTGCTCGGCCTCGACCGCTATGTCGGCACGCACTTCTTCACGAACGAACTCGGCGGCAACGCCATGCTGTATCTGAACCTGATCTGGGCGTGGGGCCACCCCGAGGTGTACATCCTCGTGCTGCCCGCATTCGGCATCTATTCGGAAGTGATGGCCACGTTCTGCAAGAAGCCGCTGTTCGGCTACAAGACGATGGTCTACGCCTCGTGCGCGATCATGGTGCTGGCGTTCCTCGTGTGGGCGCACCACTTCTTCACGATGGGTTCGGGCGCCGACGTCAACGCGTTCTTCGGTATCGCGACGATGGTCATCGCCATTCCAACCGGCGTGAAGATCTTCAACTGGCTGTTCACGATGTATCGCGGCCGTGTGCACTTCACCGCGCCCGTGCTCTGGACCGTCGGCTTCATGGTGACGTTCTCGATCGCCGGCATGACCGGCGTGATGCTCGCGATTCCGGGTGCGGACTTCGTGCTCCACAACTCGCTCTTCCTGATCGCTCACTTCCACAACGCGATTATCGGCGGCGTGGTGTTCGGCTACCTCGCGGGCCTGCAGTACTGGTTCCCGAAGGTGTTTGGCCTCAAGCCCAGCGAAAAGCTCGGCAAGGCGTCGTTCTGGTGCTGGTTCGTCGGCTTCTATGTGGCGTTCGTGCCGCTCTACGTGCTCGGTTTCATGGGCGCAACGCGTCGCACCAACCACTATGACGTGCCCGAATGGCATCCGTACTTCATCGTTGCCGCCATTGGCGCGGCGATCATCGCGCTCGGCATCGTGTTCCAGGTCCTGCTGTGGGTGATGGCCTTCGTGAACCGCAACAAGGCCGAATGCAAGGACGTGAACGGCGATCCGTGGGACGGCCGCACGCTCGAATGGGCAACGTCGTCGCCGCCGGCTGTCTATAACTTCGCGGTCATTCCGCACGTGGACGACATCGACGCCTTCGCGCACATGAAGGAAACAGGCCGCGCGCCCGGCCTCGCGGCGAAGTACACGGACATCCATATGCCGTCCAACACGGCGGCGGGCTTCATCATCGGCATCTTCAGCCTCGTGCTGGGCTTTGCAGCGGTGTGGCACATCACGTGGCTTGCGGTGCTCGGCTTCGTCGGCGTGGTGCTGACGGTCATCCTCAAGAGTTTCGGCAACAACGACGGTTATTACATTCCGGCCGCGAAGGTCCGCGAGATCGAAGAACGGCGCTTTGGCACCGGCGCGGTCGTGGCCAAGCGTGACCTGGTCGCCGAGGAGGCAGTCTGATGTTACAGAAAACCAATGCGGCAACCCTTGCCGAACTCGATCACCACGATCACCCGCAGTCGCACTCGGTATTCGGTTTCTGGGTCTACCTGATGACCGACTGCCTGCTGTTCGCGGCGCTGTTCGCCACGTTTGGCGTGCTGGGCCACCAGTTTGCCGGCGGCCCCACGGGCAAGGACCTGTTCGACATTCCGGGCGTGGCGCTCGAAACGGCCGTACTGCTGCTTTCGAGCATCACATACGGCTTCGCGATGCTCGGCGCGCACCAGCGCAAGAACGGCATGGTGCTCGGCTGGCTCGCCGTCACCTTCATTCTGGGTGCGTCGTTCCTCGTGCTCGAACTGCGCGAGTTCTCGCATCTGATCGCAGAAGGCGCCGGCCCGCAGCGCAGCGCTTTCCTTTCGTCGTTCTTCACGCTGGTCGCCACGCACGGTCTGCACGTGTTCTTCGGCCTGCTGTGGATGCTCGTGATGATGATCCAGGTGGTTCGCGCACGGCAGCTGGGCGAGCAGGAAATCCGCCGCCTCACGTGCCTGAGCCTTTTCTGGCACTTTCTCGACGTGGTGTGGATCTGCGTGTTTTCTTTTGTCTATCTGGGGAGCGTGCTCTAAATGGCTCAATCTCATGCAGAGTCGCACGGCAGCCTCGGCAGCTATGTGGCAGGGTTCATTCTTTCGGTGCTGCTTACCGCGGGCGCATTCGGCGTTGTCTTGCACGGCGCGCTCGATGCCACCACGGCAATCATCGTGATCGCGGTGCTCGCATTCGTGCAGGTGATCGTGCACCTCGTGTTTTTCCTGCATCTGAACACATCGCCGGGGCAGGGCTGGAACGTGCTGTCGCTCGCGTACACGGTGCTGGCCGCCGCGTTCCTGATCTTCGGCACGATCTGGGTCATGCACAACGTCGGCATGCTCATGATGTCGCGTTAAGCGTTTGCTTTACTGGCTGGCGCCTCGCGCCCGCCTGAACTTGCAGACGAGTTTGCAAAGCCGCACGGGCACCTGTCCTGTGCGGCTTTTTCGCTTTTGGCGCTCGGTCCGCGTGCTTGACACCCGTCACGGGACACGCCTATTATGGCCGTCAAATTGTTCGATTAACGATCATCAGTTCGTCAGTCGAACAAATCGCACGAGGACGTGCGCGTTCGATCACCCATTTTCGCCCGCGCAGTCCGTCAATCTCAATCATCTTTGCATGGGATCGCACCTGGTGCCTGCGATCGAAAGGAGACTCACATGACGGAAGCATTCATCTGCGACGCGGTTCGCACGCCTATCGGCCGCTACGCGGGCGCCTTGGCCCAGGTTCGCGCCGACGACCTCGGCGCGGTCCCGCTCAAGGCGCTCATGGAGCGCAACAAGGACGTGGACTGGACGGCGATCGACGACGTCATCTACGGCTGTGCGAACCAGGCAGGCGAGGACAACCGCAACGTCGCGCGCATGTCGTCGCTGCTGGCGGGCCTCCCCCAGGCCGTGCCGGGCTCGACGGTGAACCGTCTGTGCGGCTCCGGCATGGACGCCGTGGGCATCGCCGCGCGCGCGCTCAAGTCCGGCGAGACCGGGCTGATGATTGCGGGTGGCGTGGAAAGCATGAGCCGCGCGCCGTTCGTCATGGGCAAGGCGGCGAGCGCCTTTTCGCGCGACGCCGCGATCTATGACACGACGATTGGCTGGCGCTTCGTCAATCCGCTGATGAAGCAGCAATACGGTGTCGATTCGATGCCGGAAACGGGCGAAAACGTCGCCGTCGATTACAACGTGAGCCGTGCCGATCAAGACGCGTTTGCGGTTCGCAGCCAGCAGAAGGCGGCTCGCGCACAGGCGGACGGCACGCTCGCGCAGGAGATCGTCGCGGTGACGATTGCGCAGAAGAAGGGCGATCCGATTGTTTTCTCGCGTGACGAGCATCCGCGTGAGACCAGCCTCGAAGCGCTCGCGAAGCTCAAGGGCGTCGTGCGCCCGGATGGCTCGGTGACGGCCGGCAATGCTTCGGGTGTGAACGATGGCGCGTGTGCGCTGCTGCTCGCCAATGAGGAAAACGCGAAGCGCTTCGGGCTCGTGCCGCGTGCGCGCGTGCTGGGTATCGCAACGGCTGGCGTCGCGCCGCGCGTGATGGGTATTGGCCCGGCGCCCGCTACGCAGAAGCTGCTTGCGCGTCTGAACATGACCATCGACCAGTTCGATGTTATCGAGTTGAACGAAGCGTTTGCTTCGCAAGGGCTCGCGGTGCTGCGCATGCTCGGCGTTGCCGACGACGATCCTCGTGTCAATCCTAACGGCGGGGCGATTGCGCTTGGCCATCCGCTCGGGATGAGCGGCGCGCGCCTCGTGACGACCGCGACGTATCAGCTGCATCGCACGCAAGGGCGCTTTGCGCTTTGCACGATGTGTATCGGCGTGGGGCAGGGGATTGCGATCGCTATCGAGCGCGTCTGATTGTTGGCTGCTCTGAATTGAAAAAGCCGCGGATCGATTTGATCCGCGGCTTTTAGTTTTGCTGCGCGCTTGGGTCTAGCCTTGCGACGCTGCGGGTCAGGTAGGGTCGCCCGCGTGCGGCTGCGACGGCAGCGCCGAACGGTCCGCCGCCCGCGCAAGACCCTTGTCGCGGTCGGCCGAGATGTGACTGTTCGTTTCGCTCAAGCCGCGTTCGCTCATATGGCTTGCCGACCTGCCGTCCGCATGCAGACTATGGCTGTGCGCGTGGTGACCCGCGCGGTCACCCGCTCGGGCGAGTCCCTTGTCCCGGTCCGCCGAAACATGGCTGTTCGTGTGGCTGAAGCCGGCACGGCTCATATGGCCCAGCGACATCCCGTCCGTGTGGCCAGCGCTCGCATGGCCCACGCCCGCACCCAGCGCGGCGCCGTTGCCGTTCCCTCCGCCGTTGCCGCCTCCGTTACCACCGCCGCCACCGCCACCATGGGCGTAAGCAGAAACCGAAGCGCAAGCCAGCAAGCAGGCCGCCGTTGCGATGATCGTTCGTGCTTTTCTCATTCTCGTCTCCCTAAGACTCTCGACGCGTCGATTCTATGAGCAGCGCCGAGCGCAAGGTGGGCCCCATGTGTAATCGTCTGTAAGTGCTGTATCGAGTCTGTCGGTGTGGCCCGTTATTGCGGCCGCGCGACGACATAGGTGTACGGAGGTGTACGGAGTGCAAACTTTCAAAAAACTTTCTGCAACTTCCCCTCGCATCCTGATTACGCAGCCGCTCGCGCGGCGTACTTCGCCCAGTGGATCGAGGGCATTCTCGCGGGCTTTGCCCTTCTCTTTCCTGTCTATCTGCTCGGCGGCACGGCCGCGGGCGATGTGAAACTCCTGATGCTCGTCGGCGCCTGGGTCGGACCCGAGGCCACGTTGTCCGTCGCGATCATGACCTTCCTCTTCGGCGGCCGGGCCCTCGCACTGGTTCTCGTGCGCGGACGGCTTTCCAGGCTGCTCGCCCATCGACACGCAACCAGCGAGGCGCCGCACGGCATGTTGCCGAACGACGCAATTTGATTAGGATGTCGACATGAAAAACAGGCGCACTCTTTCCATGCTTACCGGCTTTGCTGCGGCGCTGTTCGCATCGCGATGGCTGATTTGGACCTCATCGGGGACAGCGGTGCGCGTTACCGTCGCTGCCGACGACATCAATCTCGGTCAGCCGCTCAATGAAGCGATGGTTCGCACCATCAACTGGCCGAGGGACAGCGTCCCGCCCAGCGCGTTCGCGGCTCCTGGCGATCGAGGTCGAGCGCTCCAATTCCCGATGAACGGTCGTCGCATGATTCCAAAGTGCGAAAAAAGTATTTCGCGCTACGCAACAATTTCGCGATTCGTTTCAACGCGCAATCACACAGGAGTTTGAGTCGCTGCAAACTACTTGGTAATTAGCGGTATTAGTTGGCGATAACTTGACCCGCTTCCGGCCAGGTAGCGTCCTCGTTTTAAAAGCCGCGCGTAGAATCGGCCGCACTTCGGCGCCACGCCGATGCAAATTCAGCAACCGATTCAAAGCATCTTAACGAGGAGAATGTGAATGACGAAGGCAGCGATACTGGTGGCGGCATGGGTGGTGGGCGTCGGCATTTCGCAGGCGGCGCTTGCACAAAACGACGCGCCTGCGTCGGCGCCGCAGGGTCAAAGTGCGCTTGCCAGCGCGGCGCAAGAAATCATTGCCAACGCGCCGCCCGTGCATATCCAGGCGAAGATCGTCGGCATCGATCGCGCAGCGCGCGTCGTCACACTGCGCGGCCCGCGCGGCAATGATGCCGATATCGCGCTCAGCCAGCAGGTCAGCAACTTCGACCAACTCAACGTGGGCGACACCGTCGACGTGCTCTACAAGAACGCGCTGCTCGTGACGGCCGAAAAGGTAACGGGCAAGGACAAGGGTATTCGCAAGCGCGTGGATACCAATGTGTATCTGCCCGCATCGTCGGGCTACGACGCCGCGCGCCAGGTCGAAGTCCAGGCCACGGTGCAGCATATCAACGCGAAGAAGCGCGAAGTGACGCTGCGCGGCGCGTATCAGACTGTCACGCTCCAGGCTACGCCCGATGTCGACCTCAAGACCTTGAAGGTTGGCGACACCATCCACGCTGTGTTCGTCTCCGCTTATGCAACGCAGGTGACGCCGGTCGGCGCCACGCAGTAAGCAAAAAAAAGCCGGCGCGTTGCGGTGCGCCGGCTTTTTACGTTCCGAACGGGCGCCTGAAAAGGCGCCCGTTTTTCGTCTGGTCGTTACATGCCTGCCATGCACATGTACTTGATCACTACGTAGTCGTCCACGCCGTAGTGCGAGCCTTCGCGGCCGAGGCCCGACTGCTTCACGCCGCCAAACGGCGCCACCTCGTTTGAGATCAGACCGGTGTTGATGCCCACCATGCCGTATTCGAGCGCTTCCGCTACACGCCACACGCGGCCGATGTCGCGGCTGTAGAAGTAGGCGGCGAGACCGAACTCTGTGTCGTTCGCCATCCTGATCACTTCCTCATCCGACGAGAAGCGGAACAGCGGCGCGAGCGGACCGAAGGTTTCGTCGCGTGCAACCTTCATCGCGGGCGTGACGCCCGTGAGGATGGTCGGCTCGAAAAAGCCGTGGCCGAGCGCGTGACGCTTGCCGCCGGTGGTCACCTGAGCGCCTTTCGCGAGCGCATCTTCGATATGCGATTCCACCTTCAGCACGGCCGCTTCGTTGATGAGCGGGCCTTGCGTCACGCCGGCCTCGGTGCCGAGACCGACCTTGAGCTTTTCAACCGCGTCGCGCAGTTTGGCGGCGAACGCGTCGTACACTGCGTCGTGCACGTAGAAGCGGTTCGTGCACACGCAGGTCTGGCCGCTGTTGCGATACTTCGAGGCGATGGCGCCGGCCACGGCTGCGTCGAGATCGGCGTCTTCGAACACGATGAACGGCGCGTTGCCGCCGAGTTCGAGCGAGACCTTCTTGACCGTCGAGGCGCACTGGCTCATGAGCAGGCGGCCCACCGGGGTCGAGCCTGTGAACGAGAGCTTGCGCACGGTCGGGTTGCTCGTGAGTTCGCCGCCAATCGCCTTCGGGTCGCCCGTCACGACGCTGAATACGCCGCGCGGCACGCCCGCACGCTCGGCCAGCACGGCCAGCGCGAGCGCCGAGAACGGCGTGGCTTCGGCGGGCTTGAGCACGATCGGGCAGCCTGCCGCGAGCGCGGGGCCGACCTTGCGCGTGATCATCGCAGCGGGGAAATTCCACGGCGTGATCGCGGCGCACACGCCCACGGGTTCCTTCGTCACGACGATGCGCTTGTCATTGGCGGGCGTGGGGATCGTGTCGCCGTAAATGCGCTTGCCTTCTTCCGCGAACCATTCGAGGAACGACGCAGCGTAGCCGATCTCGCCTTTCGCCTCGGCGAGCGGCTTGCCTTGCTCCGTGGTGAGGATGAGCGCGAGGTCGTCGGCGTTTTCCATCATCAGGTCGTGCCACTTGCGCAGGATGACGCTGCGTTCCTTCGCGGTCTTCGCGCGCCACGCGGGCCATGCAGCATTCGCGGCGGCGATCGCGCGGCGCGTTTCGGCGGCGCCCATGCGCGGTACCGTGCCGATCAGTGCGCCGGTGGCGGGGTTCTTCACTTCGAACGTGGCGCCGTCTTCGGCGCCTTGCCATTCGCCGTTGATGAAGGCGTTGGTCTGCAGCAGCGATGCGTCTTTCAGGTTCATGCTGGAACTCCGGACTGACTTCAATTCGTTTAGAAAAACGAACGGCACAGCGGCAAGCGCCGGTGTGCCGTTACGTGGTGGGCTCGCTGCACGCGAGCCCGAATGGTGTGAAGGCTTACGCCGGCACGCCCACGGCTTCCTTGATCGACTCTTCGAGGATCGCGAGCGCTTCGTCGAATACGGCGTCCTGGATCGTCAGCGGGAACAGGAAGCGCACGACGTTCGAATACACGCCACACACGAGCAGCAGCAGGCCGCGATTGAGCGCTGCCGTTTGTACGCGCTTGGTGAAGTCGGCGTCGGCTTCGTTCGTGCCGGGCTTGCAGAACTCCACGGCGTTCATCGCGCCGGGGCCGCGCACGTCGACGATTTGCGGCACGTCGGCCTTCATTGCGTTGAGCTTGGCCTTGATCTTGTCGCCGAGCTTCGTGGCGCGCTCGCAGAGCTTCTCTTCTTCGATGATCTCGATCACCGCGTGCGCCGACGCCACGGCGAGCGGGTTACCGGCGTACGTTCCGCCGAGGCCGCCGGGCGCTGCCGCGTCCATGACTTCCGCGCGGCCCACCACGCCCGAGAGGGGCATGCCGCCTGCGAGGCTCTTGGCGATCGTCATGAGGTCAGGCGTGACGTCGTAGTGTTCCATCGCGAACAGCTTGCCGGTGCGCGCGAAACCCGTTTGCACTTCGTCGGCGATCAGCAGGATGCCGTGCGTGTCGCAGATCTTGCGCAGGCCGCGCACGAAGTCGGCGGGCGCCTGGTAGAAGCCGCCTTCGCCCTGCACCGGTTCGAAGATGATCGCGGCGACGCGCTTCGGATCGATGTCGGCTTTGAACAGCATGTCGATGTGCTTGAGCGAGTCAGCCGTGCTGATGCCGTGGACCGAGTTCGGATACGGAGCGTGGTACACGTCGGCCGGGAACGGGCCGAATGCGAGCTTGTACGGGGCGACCTTGCCCGTGAGCGCCATGCCCATCATCGTGCGGCCGTGGAAGCCGCCCGCGAAGGCGATCACGCCCGGACGGCCCGTGTGGGCGCGAGCGATCTTGACGGCGTTTTCGACGGCTTCGGCGCCCGTGGTGAAGAAGGCTGCCTTCTTGGCGAAGCTGCCCGGCGCGCGCTGGGCGATCTTTTCGGCGAGCGACACGTACGACTCGTACGGCACGATCTGGTAGGCGGTGTGCGTGAACTGGTCGAGCTGCGCCTTGATTGCGGCGACGATCTTCGGATGACGGTGGCCCGTGTTGCACACGGCGATACCGGCGGCGAAGTCGATGAAGCGGCGGCCTTCCACGTCCCACAACTCGGCGTTCTCGGCGCGCTCGGCGTAGAAGTCGCACATCACGCCCACGCCGCGCGGGGTAATAGCGTTCTTGCGGCTTTGCAGATCGGCGTTCTTGCTCACGTTCATCTCCTGTGGAATCGGTGTCAGTTCTGAGATTGGTTGGCGGACCAGCGAGTAGTCCATGTCGCGACTATACTCACGTTTGGCTCTAAATTTCAGAGCCATTCAGTGCAATCTTTAGGAGCCAATTTCGATGCGTGCGAGTGTTCTCTCTGATTGGCTGGCCCAACGGCTCGACCGCGGAAGCGCCCAGCCGGTGTACCGGCAACTGCACAAGCTGCTGCAGCAGGCGATCCTGTCGCGCGAACTGCCGGCGGGGGCGCGGGTGCCGTCGTCGCGGCTGCTGGCGGCGGAACTCGGCATTGCGCGCAATACGGTGACGCAGGTCTACGAACAATTGGTGCTCGAAGGCTATGTCACGTCTGCAACGGGGCGGGGCACATTCGTGGCGGATACGTCGCCCGATGAGATCGTGGGAGCGACCGAAATTGGCTCTACGCAAGTGCGGAAAAACGTCGAGTTGCCAGGAGCCGTGCAGAGTGCTGGCGGAGTTGCAACTAACCGCCAGGACGTGCAGGGCGCGGAGACGCTAGCCGCCACCGCCACCGCCACGCACCCGCAGCGCCCCATGGCGCGCGCACTCTCGGCACGCGGCACGCGCCTGATTACCAGCGCGGGCGTATCCAAGCGCCAGGGCGGCGCGTTCATGCCCGGCGTGCCCGACGTTTCGCGCTTCCCCGCACGCGTCTGGACGCGTCTGCACAACAAGTACTGGCGCAGCCTCCGCCCCGACCTGCTGACCTACGCGCCCGGCGGCGGCCTGGCGCTCCTGCGTCACGTGCTTGCCGACTATCTGCGCACCTCGCGCTCGGTGCGCTGCTCGCCGGAGCAGATCATCATCACGACGGGCATTCACCAGTCCATCGACCTGGCCGTGCGTCTGCTCTCCGACCCCGGCGACACCATCTGGACCGAAGACCCGTGCTACTGGGGCGTGCGCAGCGTGCTGCACGTCTCGGGCCTCAACACGCGGCCAATCGCGGTGGACAGCGAAGGCCTCAACCCGTCGCCCGCCGACTTCGCCGCACCGCCGCCGCGGCTCATGCTCGTCACGCCTTCGCACCAGTACCCGCTCGGCATGGTGATGAGCCTCGCGCGCCGCCGCATGTTGCTCGAGTACGCGCGCCAGCATCAGTGCTGGATCATCGAGGACGACTACGACAGCGAGTTCCGTTACGGCAGCCGTCCGCTCGCGTCGTTGCAGGGGCTCGATACGGCAGGGCAGGTGATCTACGTGGGGAGCTTCGGCAAGACGCTGTTTCCGGGTCTGCGCGTGGGTTATCTCGTCGCGCCGGAAGCGCTCGCGGAAAGCTTTGCGACCGCGAGCGCGGAGCTGTACCGAGAGGGGCAATTGCTGCAGCAGGCCGTGCTCGCGGAGTTCATCGCCGAAGGGCATTTCACCTCGCATATCCGCAAGATGCGCGCGCTCTACGGCCAGCGCCGCCAGGTGCTGCTCGATGTGGTTTCTCGCCGCTATGGTGACGCGCTGCCCGCCATGGGCGGCGACGCGGGCCTGCACGTTGTGATGCAACTGCCTGAAGGCAGCGACGACCGCGCCGTGGCCGAAGCCGCGCTCGCGCGCAATATCGTGGTGCGGCCGCTTTCGGGGTATTACTCGTCGCGCGAGCGCGCGAACCCGGGCTTGTTGATCGGCTATGCGTGCGTACCGGATGAGGAGATCGCGCCCGCGTTTGAAACGCTTGCGGAGGCGATCGATACGACGTTGCCGGCGTTCGTATAGCGACAACAGGCCAATCACAGCCGAATCAACACCGCCCCACAAGTCACCAACGCACACGCCACCACACGCCGCGCCGTGAGCTTCTCATTCATAAACAGCCAGCCGATCAGCACAGCGAAGATCGACGACAGCTCGCGCAGCGCGGAAACCATCGCGATAGGCAAATAACGAAACGCCTCGATCACGAGGCAATACGCCGTGAGCGCGAGCACCCCCGCAAGCATGCCGCGCGCGACGGCGGACGTCGACGTGAACATCTTCGCCACGCCGCCGCGCAGCTTGCAGACCACGAGAAACTGCGGGACGTTCCAGAGCAGATACACCCACATGATGTAGCTGATGCCGTTGCCAGCGAGGCGCGCGCCGAGACCGTCGACGATCGAATACATCGCGATGAATAGGCCCGTGAGCAGCGCATACGGCACGCTCTCGCCCGAAAAGCGCATGCCGCGCCGGAACGCGAGCGACATGATGCCGAGCGAAACGAGCACGACGCCCGTGGCCGCTAGCGCATGCAGTTCTTCGTGCGCGAACACGAGGGCGCCGCCAAACACGAGCATGGGCGAAAGCCCGCGCGCGATGGGGTAGATCTGCCCGAAGTCGCCGCTGCGGTAGGCGCGGATCAGCGTGAAGCAGTACACGAATTCCAGCACGACCGAAGCCGCGATATACGGCCAGCTCGCCTGCGCGGGCAGCGGCAGCACGCACACGGCGATCGCGCTCACAACGATGTACGGCACCGAGAACATGCCGAGCAGCCAGAGGCGGTCGCCCGAGAGATGGAGGAAGGCGTTCCAGCTCGCGTGCATGAGTGCCGAGAGCAGGACCAGCAAGACGACGAAACTGGCCATCGGGATTACGAATGGTTTGTTAGAGGCGCGGGCCGTTGCGGCCGCAATCGTGTGATTATTCCAGCGAACGCGTGTGGCCGCCAGAAATAGCAAAAAGCCGCTGCGAGCCGTCGTTGTGTTTCTATTGGGCTCGCGCGGCTTTTGGGGCGCGCGTCAGATCACGCGCGCACGCAGTCTTGCGGAGATAAGATCGATCGCAGTGACCACGACGATCACCATGATGAGAACGGCGCTGGTCTGCTGATAGTCGAACGAGCGGATTTCCTCATACAACACCACGCCGATGCCGCCCGCGCCCACCATGCCCACCACCATCGCCGAGCGCACGTTCGATTCGAACCGGTAGAGCGCATACGAAATCCACAGCGGCATGACCTGGGGCAGCACGCCGTAGATGATCTCGTCGAGCGGCGAGGCGCCTGTGGCCCGCACGCCTTCCACCGGGCGCGGGTCGATGGCTTCCACGGCTTCAGCGAAGAGCTTCGCGAGCACGCCCGTGGTGTGCACCCACAAGGCGAGCACGCCCGCGAACGGCCCGAGCCCCACGGCCACGATGAACAGCATCGCGAACACCATCTCGTTGATGGCGCGGCACGCGTCCATCAAACGCCGCACGGGATGCAGCACCCACGCGGGCGCGAGATTGTGCGCCGACATCAACCCGAACGGCACCGCGCAGACGATGGCGAGCGCCGTGCCCCACAGCGCCACCGCGACCGTGACCCACATTTCGTGGGCATACGTGCGCCATTCCGTGAAGTCCGGCGGGAAGAAGCCGCGCGCGTACGTGCCCATGTTCGCGGAGTCGGAGAAAAGGTCGAGCGGGCGCATGTCGGCGCCGCGCCACGCCACGCCGAGCATCACGAACACGATGGCCCAGAGCACGAGCGAGGACCAACTGCGCTTGCCTGCCTGCTTGCTCGCCGCTAGGGCGGCTGCCTGGCTCGTCTGGGCGGCTTGCGGCGCGGCGGCGACGGCCGGCGCCGCCGTCGGCCGGGCAGCGGGCCCGGTGACGTCTGCGTGCGGCACGGCGCGTGAGCTGTCGAAATCCATTGCGCCCATTACTGCTTCGCAGGTGTGGCGAGCGCGCCGATCTTGGCATCGATGGCCGCGATCTGGCTCTTGCGGTCGTCGTCGGAGAGGTGCGTGTCGGCGGCGATCTTCTCTTTCTGCTGGAACAGCGCGACCTGGCGGATCGGCAGGAGCTGTTCGTCGGTCGCGGGCGCGAAGCCTGCATAGCCGGTGATGTCGGCCATGATCTTCTTCTCGCGCGGATCGGTCTTCGCATAGTGGTAGAAGAAGTCGCGCAGCTTTTGCTTCGTGGCTTCAGGCAGATCCTTGCGATACACGAGCGGATCGGACGGAATGAGCGGCGAGGTCCACAGCACGCGCACCTCGGCAAAGCGGTCCGGGTGCTTCGCTTGAAGCGTGGAAAGCTCGATGGTGTTGTTGGTGGCGATATCCACCTTGTTGTTCACCACGGCAAGCAGGTTTGCTTCGTGGCTCGACGGCAGCACGGTCTTGAAGTTCGTCGCGTTCACCGAAATGCCGTGCTTCGCGAAGAGGTAGTAGCCCGGAATCAGCGTGCCCGAGGTCGAATTGGGGTCGCCCCAGCCGAGCGTGAGATCCTTAGTATTCTTGAACACATCGTCGATCGTCTTCACGCGGCTGTTCACGTTGGTGATGAGCACCGACTTGTAGCCCGTGTCGCCGTTCGCGTAGAGCACCTTCGCGAAGATCTCGCCATTCGAGCGGTCCACGGCTTCCATGGCGGAGGCGTTGCCGAAGTAGCCGATCTGCACCTTGTTGAAGCGCATCGCCTCGATGATGCCCGAGTAGTCCGTGGCGAAGAACGCATTCACGTGCAGGCCGGTCTGCTTGTTCAGATCGTCGATGAACGGTTGCCAGCGCTGTTTGAGCACCGCCGACGAGTCGGTCGAGATGATGCCGAAGCTGAGGTCTTCCGCATGAGCGGCCGCGCTGCCGAGCGAGGCAAACGCGACGGCGCCGGCGGCGCACCAGGAGAGCATGGAGCGGAACAGTTTCATTGGGGCGGTCCGTGGTGAGGGTGAATGTTGCGGTTGAAAAAGGGCGTTGGCTTGTCAGGCCGCGCGAGGCTGCGCGCCGAAGCGCGACGCCGTGGAAGAGCCTGCGGAGGGTGCTGCATCGGGTTCGAGCAGTTCACGCGCGGCGTTGCCATAAAGCTGTTGCAGCAGGGCGGGCGTGAGCGCGGCCGAAGCGCCGTCGTACACCACGCGTCCGTCGCGCAGCGCGATGGTGCGCGGGCAATACTCCATGGCGATATCCACTTGATGCAGCGAGACGACCACGGTCAGGCCGTGATCGCGGTTGAGCATGCGCATCATGTCCATCACGCGGCGCGACGATGCGGGGTCGAGCGAGGCGATAGGTTCGTCGGCGAGAATGAGGCGCGCGCGCTGCACGAGCGCGCGGGCGAGCGCCGCGCGCTGCTGCTGGCCGCCCGAGAGATTCGAGGCGCGCTCGGCGGCCTTGTGCGCGATGCCGACTTCGCCGAGCGCGGCCAGCATCAGCTCGCGCTCGGCGTGCGGAAAGCGGCCCGTGAGGCGTCGCCACAACGGCAGCCGCGAGAGCGCGCCGATCAGCACATTCGTTTCGACCGTGAGGCGATGCACGAGATTGAACTGCTGAAACACGAAGCCGATGTCGCGGCGAATGCGGCGCACTTCGCGCACGATGCGCCCGTCCTGCTGAATAGGACGACCAAGAATTTCGATGCGCGAAGGCTGCGGGTCGGAAGCCGTAAAGCCCGCAATATGGCGAAGCAGGGTCGATTTGCCCGAACCCGATGCGCCGATCAGCGCGACCATCTCGCCCGCGCCTACGCGCAGGTTGATTTCGTCGAGTGCCTTGCGGCCGCTGTCGAAGCTTTTCGAGAGGCGTTCGATGCGAATGGCGTCCATAACAATCCGTCGCTGTGTAGTCGAGGGCTCATTCTAGGAAGCGACTGTGACGGTTGAGTGAAGGTGTCGCGACGTCTAGACGACTACATGTTTTGCGGTCCGGCTGGCGGAGAAAAAATCGCATGGGATGTGACAGAGCCATGACGCCAAACATCTGTCACGCTCAATATCGAGGGAAGCGGCTATATTGATGGGCAACGCACATGCTGTCCCTGGTTTTCCTGACTTATTGCTGACTCATTGTCGACAGGGGCGGCATACGCAAGCCAGTTGTAGACAATGCGGCCGCACAGCGCGGCCGCGATCCGAACAAGCGACGAAACCCGGCGCCATATGCAGGCACTGAGCTTCCTACCCGACAGCTTCGAGGAATACGAGGACCTCAAGACGATCCTCGATGCCGGCGCACGCTGGCTCGACATTCGCAGCGAGGGCGAAGTCGAGGTGCGCGGCCGCACGTTTCCTCTCTATGTGGCGGCAATCGGCTCGCGCGATCCGGCCGCGCCCGGCATTGGTTTTTTCGGCGGCATTCATGGTCTCGAGCGCATTGGCTCGCAGCTCGTGCTCGACTACATGCGCGCACTGGTGGGGCGTCTTGCGTGGGACGAACTGCTCCTGCGCCAGCTCGAGTCCGTGCGCATCGTGTTCGCGCCGATCCTCAATCCCGGCGGCATGTGGCTCGCCACGCGTGCGAATCCGAACGGCGTGGACCTCATGCGCAACGCGCCGCAGGACGCCGACGAGCGCGTGCCCTTTCTCGCGGGCGGCCAGCGTGTCGGCTCGTGGCTGCCGTGGTACCGGGGGCGGCGCGGTGCGGCCATGGAGGTCGAGGCGCAGGCGCTCCTGAAGATCGTCGACGAGGAGCTCACGCGGCGCCCGCTTTCGTTCGCACTCGACTGCCATTCGGGTTACGGGTGGACCGACAGCATCTGGTTTCCGTACGCGCGCACGCGCCGCCTCATACGCCATCTGCCCGAAATGTACGTGCTCAAGACGATGTTCGAGCGCGCGCATCCGCATCACGGCTACACCTTCGAGCCGCAGAGCCACCAATATTTGCTGCACGGCGACTTGTGGGATTGCGCATACGATCGCGCGCCCAACAGCAACATCTTCCTGCCGCTCACGCTCGAATTGGGCTCGTGGCTGTGGATCAAGAAGAACCCGCGCCAGATTTTTTCGCGCCAGGGCATGTTCAATCCGCTCTTGCAGCATCGCACGGCGCGTGTGTTGCGGCGCCACGCGAATCTGTTCGAATTCCTCACACGCGCCGCATATTCTTCGCAACGCTGGCTGCCCGAGGGCGTGATCCGCGAGGAGGTGCTGAAAAGCGCGATCGGGCACTGGTATCGCAAGCCGGGCACATGAGCGAACCGTGGATCCTGTTGCGCGGGCTCACGCGCGAATCGCGCCACTGGGGCGGGTTTGCCACGCTGCTCGCCGCGCGCGACGGCGCGCTGCCCATCGACTTGCCGGGCAACGGCACACAAGCCGGCGAGCGTTCGCCTTTTGAAGTCGATGCCTACGTGGATGCGCTGCGCGCCGAGGCGCAGTGGCGCGGCGCGCGCGCGCCATACCGCGTGCTGGCGATGTCGCTGGGCGGCATGGTGGCGACGGCGTGGGCGCTGCGTTACCCCGAAGAGATCGAGCGCCTCGTGCTCGTGAACACGAGCATGCGGCCGTATAGCCGCGTGTACGAGCGCTTGCGGCCTTCGGCGTGGCCCGCGCTCGTGCGCGTGGCGCGACATTGGGACGGCAGCGACAGCGAGGGCATCGCCGAGACTTTGATCCACGGCCTCACCTGCGCGCGCCGCGACACGTTCGCCGCCGACATCGAAGCGTGGCGCGCGATCCGCGAGAACGCCCACGTGAGCCGCGCGAACGCGCTGCGCCAGCTAGCCGCCGCCGCACGCTTCAAGGCGCGCGGCGTGCCGCGCTGTACGGTGCTGGTAGTGTCTTCGCGCGGCGACCGGCTCGTGAACCCTGTTTGCTCGGCACGCGTCGCGCGGGCTTGGGGCGCGTGGCACGTGGAGCACCCGTGGGCGGGGCACGATCTGCCGCACGACGACCCGCAATGGCTCGTCGATACGCTCCATGCGGGCCAAATCAATCCGGAGCCCGGGAACGCCGCGGGCCAGGCCGCCGGGCGCGTCTGAACGGCGGCGGGGCCCGCCCGCATCGCCCGTCCGGCGATTGCCCCATAATACGAAAGTTAATCCGGCACTTTCAGGACGATTTCCAGACATGAACGACAAACCCGCCATTGGCGCCGCCGTGCCGCGCCTCACGAGCCTTTCGCACGGCGGCGGCTGCGGCTGCAAGATCGCGCCGGGCGTGCTTTCCGCGCTGCTCGCGCGCAGCACGCCGCTCACCACCGTGTTTCCGAACCTGCTGGTCGGCACCGAGACCGCCGACGACGCCGCCGTCTACAAGCTCAACGACGAACAGGCCATCGTCGCGACCACGGACTTCTTCATGCCGATCGTCGACGACCCGTACGACTTCGGCCGCATCGCCGCGACCAACGCGCTCTCGGACGTCTACGCCATGGGCGGCAAGCCGATTCTCGCGCTCGCACTGGTGGGCATGCCCATCAACGTGCTGCCGCACGACGTGATCGCGCAGGTGCTGCGCGGCGGCGAGGACGTCTGCGCGGCGGCGGGCATTCCCGTTGCGGGCGGCCATTCGATCGATTCCGTGGAGCCCATTTACGGCCTGGCGGCGCTCGGCGTGGTGCATCCCGAGCGCGTGAAGCGCAACGCGTCGGCCAAAGCCGGTGACGTGCTCGTGCTCGGCAAGCCGCTGGGCGTAGGCGTGCTCTCCGCAGCCCTGAAGAAGGAAATTCTGAATGACGCGGGATATAAGGCGATGGTGAGCGCCGCGACGATGCTCAACAAGCCGGGCGCAACGCTCGCGGAACTGCCGGGCGTGCACGCCATGACCGACGTGACCGGCTTCGGCCTGCTCGGACATACGCTGGAAATCGCGCGCGGCGCGAATCTGACTGCGCGCGTGCGTTACGCCGATCTGCCGTGGCTGCCGGGCGTGCAGAAGTTCGTCGATGACGGCGTGTTCACGGGCGCCTCGGGCCGCAACTGGGCCTCGTACGGCGACGCCGTCACGCTCGCGCCCAGCCTGCCCGATAGCGCGCGCACGCTGCTCACCGACCCGCAAACCTCGGGCGGCCTGCTCGTGGCCTGCGCGCCGGAAAGCGTGGACGAAGTGCTGGCGATCTTCCGCGCGGAAGGGTTCAACGATGCCCGCGTGATTGGCGAACTCAACGAAGGCCCGGCGCGCGTCGAGGCCTTATGAGCGGAGAATCGCCGAAAGCCATCTTCTACGCGCTCGCTGCGAACTTCGGCATTGCGGTTTGCAAGTTCGCTGCCGCGGCGTTCACGGGCTCGGGATCGATGTTCGCGGAGGCGATTCACTCCACGGCCGATTGCGGCAATCAGCTGCTGCTGCTGTTCGGCCTGCGCCAGTCGCGCGAGCCGCCCACGCCGCTGCATCCCATGGGCACGGGCCGCGCTATCAACTTCTATTCGCTGCTCGTCGCACTGCTGCTCTTTTTCGTGGGCGGCGCGTTCTCTGTGTACGAGGGCGTGCATCGGCTGATCGCGCGCGAGCCGTTGCGATTCGTGTACGTCGCGCTCGTCGTGCTCAGCATTTCCGTGGTGCTCGAAGCGTTCTCGCTCTATGGCGCGATGCGCGAAATTCGCAAGGGCGCGCCCAAGAAATCGCTGTGGCGCTGGGCGCGCGAAACGCGTGACTCCGACCTGCTCGTCGTGGCGGGCGAGGACATCGCCGCGCTCGCGGGCCTTGCCATTGCGTTCGCCGCCGTGCTGCTCACGGTGATCACGGGCAATCCGGTATGGGACGCGTGCGGCTCGATCGGCGTGGGCGTGCTGCTCATGCTGATTTCGTGGTTCATCGCGCGCGAAGTGAAGTCGATGATCGTCGGCGAATCGGCAAGCCCGGAAATGCGGCGCGATATCGAATCGTTTCTGCGCGCGCGGCCCGAGATTCGCAGCATCATCAGCCTCATTACCCTGCAATGGGGCAAGGAGGTGATGGTGGCGGTGCAGTGCGAAATGCTCGACTACGAGCACAGCCGCACCATGGTCGAAGCGATCAACGAGATCGAAGCCGATTTGCAGGCGCGCTTTCCCAAAGTGCGCTGGGTGTTTTTCGAACCGGATTTCGTGAATCGATAACGCCCTGGCCCGACGGTTGCGAAAACCGCCGGGCCTTTTCACATCTTCAGGACATCGTCACTCGCGCTTCGGTCGTCAATGCCGGAACGGCGTCCACACGGGCGTCGTGTTGCCCCACTGTTCGAGTTCGGAAGGTACGGTCGGATTCATGTTGGACTCCTACGTTTCGTGTCTTGCATTCGAAATGCCGATGCGTCTTGCGAAATTATTCGCCAGCCTGTGCCACGCGAGCGGTGTCGTTCGCACGGCCTTCCTGCAGCGCGATGCGTTGCGCTTGCGTGCGGCCGATCAGGCTCTGCTCGGGGTAGCTCGTCTTGTTCAGCGAGGGCAGCGTGCCGTCGCGATACGCGGCGGCGATTTCGGCTTTGACTTCGGCGCGGGTTTTCGGGGCGCTGTTGTCCTGTGCGAACGCCGAAGCGCTTGCAGCAAGCGAAAGAACGAGCGTGGCGCCAATGACGGTTGCGAGAGTGCGTTTCATGATCTGCTCCTGTTATATCGGTGCCACGTGAGTCGCGGCGACAGGAGCAAATGTAGTTGCGCGGCCGTTTGCGATAAACGGCCGGAACGCGAAAGGAATTGTCGAAAATCCGGAACAATCGCGCGCCGCGCCCGCGAAAGCCTTTGCGGGCGCGGCTTTGAGGTTAGCGCAGCGACGTCGTTACGCCGCCCAGCCTATGCGGCCCATTCCGAAATAACAGGCGTTTCGAGCGCCGGCGCGTTTTCGCGCTCTTCGAGCGTGCGCATCGTGCAGGCCTTGTCGAGCGAGGCGCGGCCGGAGAGAAGCGGGCAGCGGTCGAACACTTCGGCGATCCAGTCCACGAACACGCGCACTTTCGGTGACAGATGGCGGCTGTGCGGATAGACGGCCGAAATCGGCATGGGCAGCGGCTTGTAATCGGGCAGCACTTCGACGAGCGCACCCGACTTCAGGTGCGGCAGCACCATGTAACGCGGCCCCTGAATCAGGCCGAAGCCTTCGATGCCGCAGGTCACATAAGCGTCCGCGTCGTTCACTGAGACCATGCTCTTGAGCTTGACCTCCACTTCCTTGCCGTCGACGAGAAACGCCCAGTCCATCACGCGTCCCGTGCGCGACGAGAAGTAATTCACGGCGCGATGCTCGGCCAGTTCCTCGAGCGTCTGCGGCGTGCCGTGGCGCTCGAGGTACGAGGGCGACGCGCACGACACGCCTTCGAAAATGCCGATGCGCCGCGCGACCAGCGACGAATCCTGCAGCGCGCCCACGCGCACCACGCAATCCACGCCTTCCTGCAGCAAGTCGACGGGGCGGTCGGAGAGCCCCAGCTGCAGGTCGATGTCCGGATAGCGGCCGTGGAATTCGCACAGCGACGGAATGACGATCAGGCGTCCGATCGAGCCGGGCATGTCGATGCGCAGCTTGCCGTGCGGCTTGCGGTTGCGATCCTGGAATGTGGTTTCCGTTTCCTCGACGTCCGCGAGAATGCGCACGCAGCGCTCGTAGTACGCGGCGCCGTCGGGCGTGAGTGACAGACGGCGCGTGGTGCGGTGCATGAGGCGCACGCCAAGAAACGCTTCGAGATTCTGAATGATCGTCGTGACCGAAGCGCGCGGCATGTCGAGCGTTTCGGCAGCGCGGGTGAAGCTGTTGGTGTCGACGACGCGGGTGAACACCTGCATGGCCTGAAGGCGGTCCATTGCCACTCTCCAAAAAGCTTCGGTCGCACGGCGCGCAGCGTTCGAAAGAAACGCCCGCGCAGAAAGAGGAGACAGATTGTTCAGGTGCGCCGAATTGTGTTGCCGGATTATAGGCATTTATTTGCAAGTCTGCCGAACCCACAATTCGCTCTATTCGAATCTACTCTCGCGCATTGCGCCGATTTGACATGGATGTCTTTAAACGCCCAACTGCCTGGACCTCCGCGGAGGAAGCGCCGCTCGCCGATGTGCCTGCGGCCCTGCCTGCTACCGCGTCCGCCAAGCCTGCCAAGGCGCGTGCCGTGCTCACGACCGACGTGGCGATCGAGGGCTACGCGCAGCAAATCCCGCTGCGGCTGTACCGTCCGGAAGCCGCGAACGGCCTGCCGGTGCTGCTTTATTTCCACGGCGGCGGTTTTGTGCGCGGTTCGATCGACGAATCGGATGCTGTCGGGCGATTTCTCGCAGAACGCTTACCTGCACTCGTGGTGAGCGTGGGGTATTCGCTCGCGCCAAAGCACCCGTTTCCCGCCGCGCCCGAAGATGCGCATCGCGCGGCGTTGTGGGCGCTCACGCGGGCTCGCGCGTTTGGCGGCAATCCGAAGCGCGTGATCGCGGCGGGCCACGACGCGGGCGGGCAGATCGCCAACGTGCTCGCCTTCATGGGACGCGATCGCGGCGACGTGAAACTCGCAGCGCAGGCATTGTTCGCGCCGATGCTGGACCCGAGCCTCACGCGCCTTGGCGACGAGGCGCGGCTTGGCTCGGACATCACCGCAAGCGAATGCGCGGCGTGTTATCGCGCCTATCTGCCCGATGCCACGCAGCGCATGCATCCGTACGCAGCGCCGCTCGAATCGCTGCGCCTTGGCGGCTTACCGCCCACGCTCATCGTGACCGCACAGAACGACGTGCTGCACATCGAAGCGGAAAAGTACGCGAGCCGCCTGATCGACGCGGGCGTGCGCACCCAGGTGGTGCGCTACCCGAGCGTTTCGCACGCGAATCTTGCGGCGCATCCGGCCGCGCTCAGCGAAGCCGTACGGTTTTTCCAGTGTTGCTTCGACGCGGGCGCGTCATAAGCGAAGCACCCTTGCGGCGGTGCTGCCGAACCAGTGAAGAACAATCAACCATTATTTCTGGAGTCCGACATGTCACTTTTTTCGCAATCCCGAACCCGTATCGCGCTAGCGGTCTTTGGCGTGCTCGTGGTCGCGGGCCTCGGCACCGTTGGGGCAATCCGCCTCGACTCGCATCCCGCCGTTGCCGCTGAAGCGCCGCCCGCACCCGAGGTCGATGTCGCGGCCGTGCTCAATCGCACGATCACCGACTGGCAGAGCTACTCGGGCCGCATGGCCGCCGTCGAGAAAGTGGAGATACGTCCGCAGGTTTCCGGCACGATCGTCTCCGTAAACTTCCGTGACGGCGCGCTCGTGAAGCAGGGCGACACGCTGTTCGTGATCGACCCGCGCCCGTATCAGGCCGCCGTCGACCAGGCCGCTGCGCAGCTTGCCGCCGCGCAGGCCCGCACGGGCTACGCGCAAAGCGACTGGGAGCGCGCGCAGCGCCTCATTGGCGACAACGCCATTGCGAAGCGCGACTACGACGAGAAGCAGAACGCCTCGCGTGAAGCGAACGCGAATCTCAAGGCCGCGCAGGCGGCGCTCGAAGCCGCGCAGATCAACCTGGGCTACACGCGCATCGTCGCGCCGGTTGCGGGGCGTGTGTCGCGCGCCGAGATCACGGTGGGCAACGTCGTTTCGGCGGGCGCGAGCGCCGCGCCGCTCACGACGCTCGTTTCGGTTTCGCCTATCTACGCCGAGTTCGACGCCGACGAGCAAACCTATCTCGACTACATCAGCCGCATGAAGGATGGCTCGAAGGTGCCGGTCGAACTGGGTCTTGCGAACGAATCGGGCTATTCGCGCAAGGGCACGATCGAGTCGGTGGACAACCGTCTCGACACCACCTCGGGCACGATCCGCGTGCGCGCGCGCTTCGACAACGCCGACGGCGCGCTGGTGCCGGGGCTTTACGCGCGCATCAAGGTGAGCGGCAGCGCCCCGCACCCGGCGCTGCTCGTGGACGACGCCGCTATCGGCACCGACCAGGACAAGAAGTTTGTGTACGTCGTGGATGGCAGCGGCAAGATCGCGTACCGCAACGTGCAAACGGGCGGCCAGCAGGGCAACCTGCGCGTGATTCTGGGCGGCCTTAAGGCGGGCGACCATGTGGTGGTGAACGGCACGCAACGCGTGCGCCCAGGCGTTGCCGTGCGCTCGCACATGGTGCCGATGAACGGCGACCCCGACGCCGGTTCGACCGACACTGCAGCGAACCCCGGCGCCAAGGCAGCAAAGACGTCCTGACGAGCGGATGGCGCATGCGATTGCAGCATGTGCCTCAACGTCAATAAGGATGCCTAAGCGGCATAACACGCGCCAAACAAGCGTCATGAAAAAGAGCAACTCATGAACATATCGAAATTCTTCATCGACCGGCCGATCTTCGCGGGCGTGCTGTCCGTGCTGATCCTGCTGGCCGGCGTGATCGCGCTGTTCCAGTTGCCGATCTCCGAGTACCCCGAGGTCGTGCCGCCTTCGGTGGTGGTGCACGCGCAGTATCCGGGCGCCAACCCGAAGGTGATCGCCGAAGCCGTGGCCGCGCCGCTCGAGGAGCAGATCAACGGCGTCGAGAACATGCTGTACATGCAGTCGCAGGCCAATAGCGACGGCAATCTCACGCTCACGGTCACGTTCCGCCTCGGCACCGACCCGGACAAGGCCACGCAGCTCGTGCAGGACCGCGTGAACCAGGCGCTGCCGCGTCTGCCGGAAGACGTGCAGCGTCTGGGCATCACGACCATCAAGAGCTCGCCCACGCTCACGATGGTGGTCCACCTGATCTCGCCGGACAACCGGTACGACATGACGTACCTGCGCAACTACGCGCTGCTCAACGTGAAGGACCGCCTCTCGAACATCCAGGGCGTGGGCGAGGTGCAGTTGTGGGGCTCGGGCGACTACGCCATGCGTATCTGGCTCGACCCGCAGAAGGTGGCGCAGCGCAATCTCACCGCGAACGACGTGGTCAACGCGATTCGCGAACAGAACGTGCAGGTCGCGGCGGGCGTGATCGGCGCGTCGCCTAGCGTGCCCGGCACGCCGTTCCAGTTGAACGTGAACGCACGCGGCCGTCTGCGCACGGAAAGCGAGTTCGGCAACATCATCGTCAAGACGAATCCCGATGGCGGCGTGACGTATCTGCGCGATATCGCGCGTATCGAGCTCGCCGCTTCCGAATACGGTCTGCGCTCGCTGCTCGACAACAAGCCCGCAGTTGCGCTTGCGATCAACCAGGCGCCCGGTGCGAACTCGCTCGCGATCTCGGACCAGGTGCGCGCGGCGATGAAGGACCTCAAGCAGGACATGCCTGCTGGCGTGGACTACAAGATTGTCTACGACCCCACGCAGTTCGTGCGCTCGAGTATCGAAGCCGTCGTTCATACGCTGCTCGAAGCCATCGCGCTCGTCGTGATCGTGGTGATCGTGTTCCTGCAAACGTGGCGCGCGTCGATCATTCCGCTGATCGCGGTGCCGGTGTCGATCGTCGGGACGTTCTCGCTCCTGCTCGCGTTTGGATTCTCGATCAACGCGCTATCGCTGTTCGGTATGGTGCTCGCCATCGGCATTGTGGTGGACGACGCGATCGTGGTCGTGGAGAACGTGGAGCGCAATATCGCCAGCGGCTTATCCGCGCGCGACGCGACGTATAAAGCCATGCAGGAAGTGAGCGGGCCGATCATCGCGATTGCCCTCACGCTCGTGGCCGTGTTCGTGCCGCTCGCGTTCATGAGCGGCCTCACGGGCCAGTTCTACAAGCAGTTCGCGATGACCATCGCCATTTCCACGGTGATCTCGGCGTTCAACTCGCTCACGCTTTCGCCCGCGCTTTCGGCACTGCTGCTGCGCGGGCACGGCGAGAAGGAAGACTGGCTCACGCGCGGGATGAACCTCGTGCTGGGCGGCTTTTTCCGCCGCTTCAACCAGGTGTTTCATCGCGGCTCGGAAAGCTACGGGCGCGGCGTGAACGGCGTGCTGCGCCACAAGGGTGCGATGCTCGCGGTCTATGTGGTGCTGATCGCCGCAACGGTGCTGATGGCGCGTGTGGTGCCTGGCGGCTTCGTGCCCGCGCAGGACAAGGAGTATCTGATCGCGTTCGCGCAATTGCCCAATGGCGCTGCGCTCGACCGCACCGAGAACGTGATTCGCGACATGAGCGCCATCGCGCTCAAGCAGCCTGGCGTGGAAAGCGCTGTGGCGTTCCCGGGTCTTTCGGTCAACGGCTTCACCAATAGCTCGAGCGCGGGCATCGTGTTCGTCACGCTCAAGCCGTTCAAGGAGCGCAAGGGCAAGGCGCTTTCGGCAGGGGCGATTGCGGGTGCGCTGAACCAGCAGTACGCAAGTATCAAGGATTCGTTCATCGCCGTGTTCCCGCCGCCGCCGGTGCTCGGCCTCGGTACGCTCGGCGGCTTCAAGATGCAGCTGGAGGATCATGGTGCGCTCGGCTATGAGGCGCTCAACCGCGCGACGCAGGACTTCGTCAAGCGCGCGGCGCAAACGCCGGAGCTGGGCCCTACGTTCACGAACTATCAGATCAACGTTCCGCAACTGAATGTCGATCTCGACCGCACGAAGGCGAAGCAGCTTGGCGTGCCGGTAACTGACGTGTTCGACACGATGCAGGTCTATCTTGGCTCTCTCTACGTGAACGACTTCAACCGCTTTGGGCGCGTGTACCAGGTGCGCGTGCAGGCCGATGCGCCGTTCCGCCAGCGGGCCGACGACATCCTGCAACTGAAGACGCGTAATGCCGCGGGCGAAATGGTGCCGCTCTCGTCGCTCGTCACGGTCACGCCTACGTATGGCCCCGAAATGGTGGTGCGCTACAACGGCTACACCGCTGCCGACATCAACGGCGGCCCCGCGCCCGGTTACTCGTCGGGCCAGGCGCAGGCGGCGGCGGAACGCATCGCGCATGAGGTGCTGCCGCGCGGCGTGAAGTTCGAATGGACCGACCTCACTTACCAGCAGGTGCTGGCGGGCAATGCGGGCGTGTGGGTGTTCCCGATCAGCGTGTTGCTCGTGTTCCTCGTACTGGCCGCTTTGTATGAGAGCCTGACGCTGCCGCTCGCGGTGATCCTGATTGTGCCGATGAGCGTGCTGTGTGCGCTGACCGGCGTGTGGCTCACGCAGGGCGACAACAACATCTTCACGCAGATCGGCTTGATGGTGCTCGTGGGGCTCGCTTCGAAGAACGCCATTCTGATCGTCGAGTTTGCGCGCGAACTGGAGCATGACGGACACACGCCGCTTTCCGCTGCCATCGAGGCGAGCCGTTTGCGTCTGCGCCCGATCCTGATGACGTCCATCGCGTTCATCATGGGTGTGGTGCCGCTCGTGCTCTCCAGCGGCGCAGGTTCGGAAATGCGTCATGCAATGGGCGTGGCTGTGTTCTTCGGCATGCTGGGCGTGACCGCGTTCGGTCTGCTGCTCACGCCGGTGTTCTACGTGGTGCTGCGCACGCTCGCGGGCGGCAAGATTCACGTCGCGCAGAAGGACAATGCGCGCAAGCCGCAGTCGATGGTCGACGCCTGAGGCGCCAAGGGAGAATGATTAACATGACTAACGAATCAAACTTGCGCTATAGCGAGACCGCCACGCCGGGAGCCTGGCGTCTCGCGAGAATCGCGGCGAGCGTTGCGCTTTTTGCCTGGCTCGCGGCATGCTCAGTCGAGCCGACCTACAAGGTGCCCGACGCCGCCGTGCCCGCCGCCTACAAGGAAGCGCCGCAGCAAACGCAGAGCACGAATCCGCACGACGTGGGCACGTGGACACCGGCGCAACCCGCCGACGATACGCATCGCGGCGAATGGTGGACGGTGTTCGGCGACCCGACGCTCAACAGGCTCGAACAGCAGGCGCTCGAAGCGAACCAGGACCTCAAGGCCGCGGCCGCGCGCGTGCAGCAGGCGCGCGCCGTCACGCAGGCTGCGCGGGCCTCATGGTTCCCGTCGATCGATGCGGGCTTCGGCCCGACCTATGAGCGCGCTTCTCCGGCTTCGCTGTATCTGCCGCAGAACTCGAACGTGCCTGCGCAAACGCTGTGGCGCGCGCAGGCCACGGCGAGCTATGAGGTCGATCTGTTTGGCCGCGTGAGTTCGAACGTCCACGCCGCGCAGGCGGACGCCCAGCAAAGCGAAGCGCTGTTCCTCTCGGTGCAGCTCGCGTTGCAGGCCGATGTCGCGCAGAACTACTTCCAGCTGCGCCAGTTCGACTCCGACGTCGATCTGTACCGGCGCACCGTGGCGCTGCGCGAAGACGCGCTCAAGCTCGTCGAGCGCCGCTTCAAGGAAGGCGACATCAGCGCGCTGGACGTGGCGCAGGCGCGCAACGAACTCGCGAGCGCGCGTGCCGATGCGGTGGGCGTCGCGCGTCAGCGCGCGGCCTCGGAGCACAGCCTCGCGATCCTGCTCGGCAAGGCGCCCGCGGACTTCACGTTCCCCGAAACGCCGCTCGCGCCGGTGCTCGTGCAAGTGCCGCCGGGACTGCCTTCCACGCTGCTGGAGCGCCGCCCCGACGTTGCCGCCGCCGAGCGCGCCATGGCGGCCGCGAACGCACGCGTGGGTCTCGCGAAGTCGGCGTTCTTCCCCCAGCTCAACATCACGGGTGCAGCCGGCTTCGAGTCGGCCACGCTCGGCGACCTCTTCATGTGGTCGAGCCGCGCGTTCCTGCTCGGGCCGCTCGCGGGTACGGCGCTCACGCTGCCGCTGTTCGACGGCGGCCGGCGCAAGGCGAATCTCGCACAGGCGCGCGGGAAGTATGAAGAGGATGTTGCGCAATACCGGCAACAGGTGCTCGTGGCGTTCCGCGACGTCGAGGACAATCTCTCCGACCTGCGCCTGCTCGACGACCAGATTCGCGAGCAGAACGACGCGGTGAGCGCTTCGCAACAGTCGGCGCACCTTTCGCGCACGCAGTATGAGGAAGGCGAAGTGAGCTATCTGAACGTGATCGACAGCGAACGCACGGTGCTCGTGTCGCAATTGCAGGCCAGCCATCTGCAGGGCTCGCAGGCGGTGGCGACCGTGAACCTGATCCGCGCACTGGGCGGCGGGTGGGGCGATGCGAAGCCCGGCGACGCCGCGCCGCCGCCGGCGCCGCTTGCGGCGCGTTGAACCACGGCTAACACCTGGCGTAAAAAATTCGCCGCCTGCGCATATATCGCAGGCGGCGATTTCCTTTGCGCAATCGCTTCGTAGACCCGGCCCCGCCGCACCCCTAACATGACGCGCGCAGCCCCCGTGCTGCGCGCTTTGCTTTTAGGGCATCACAATCGGGAAATACGGAAATGAACGATGCATTGCGGCCCCTTGGGCGCGAACAGAAGGAGGCGCGTTTCGCCGCGCTGCTCGAAGCGTTGCGCGCGAGCGCCGCGCAACGCGATCTCGCGGGCGGCCACGCGGCGGCGGAAAAGCAGCGCATTGCCGACGCCGGGCTGCTCACGCTCGCGGTGCCGCGCGAATTCGGCGGGCAGTTCGGCCGCGACGGCGTGCGCTGGAGCGACATCTACGCGACGATCCGCGCGCTGGCGCGCGTCGACAGTGCGCTTGCGCATCTGCTCGGCTTCCAGTGCTTGCAGGTGGCGAGCGTCGAATTGTGGGGCAGCGCCGCGCAGCGCGCGAACTGGCTGCAAGGCACCGTCGAGCATCGGTGGTGGTGGGGCAATGCCGTGAACCCAATCGATACACGGCTCGTCGCGCAGCCGGATAAGACGGGCGGCTGGCGCCTGCACGGCAAGAAAGGATTTTGTTCGGGCACCTACGGTTCGCAGATGATGACCGTGAGCGCGCACGATCCCGCCACGGGCAGCCCGGTGTTCGCTGTCGTGCCCACCACGCGCGCCGGGATCACGGTGCACGACGACTGGGACCCGATAGGCCAGCGCCAGACCGACAGCGGCACCGTATCGTTCGAGAACGTGGAGGTGCGTGCCGCCGAAGTGCTGCATCGCCCCGACACCCCGCGCGCCACGCTGCGCACGCTCGTCTCGCAAGGCGTGCTGACGAATCTCTTCGTGGGTCTTGCCGAAGGCGCGCTTGAGGAAGCGCGCGCGTACGTGCTCGCGAACGGCCGGCCGTGGGTCAATTCAGGCGTGCAGCACGTGGCCGACGACCCGTTCCTGCAGCAGCGCTTCGGCGAGATGCGCGTACAGTCGCTCGCGGCCGCGGTGCTCGCGGATCGCGCGGGCGCGCTGCTCGACGCCGCGTGGGACGAAGGCGAGGCGCTGAGCACGGCCACGCGCGCCGAAGTCTCGCTCGCGATTTCGGAGGCGAAGATCGTCGCGCATCGCGCCGCGCTCCAGGGCGGCGAGCAGCTTTTCGAGGCGTGCGGCGCGCGCGCGACGAGTGCGGCGCTTGCGCTCGACCGCTTCTGGCGCAATGCGCGCGTGCATACGCTGCACGATCCGCTCGACTACCGTCTGCGCGACGTGGGCCGCTTCACGCTCTTGAGAGAGTTGCCGCAGCCAACGCTGTACACTTGAGGGCCCGATCGCGGCACGTGCCGCGACGCGTCAACCCTTGAGGATCGAACCGTTGGAGTTCCGACTACCGACCACGGCCACGGCGCCTTTTTGCCCGTCCGAAGTGCAGGGCAGCATCGAGTTTTCGCCGCGCGCGCCGTTCTGGAAGAAGTTCTGGCAATTCGCGGGGCCTGGCCTGCTGGTGTCGATCGGCTACATGGACCCGGGCAACTGGGCCACCGACATCGAGGCGGGCTCGCGCTACGGTTACAGCCTCCTGTTCGTGGTCGTGCTATCGAGCCTTGCGGCCATCGCGCTGCAATGCCTCTCCATGCGTCTTGGCATCGTCACGCAGCGTGATCTTGCGGAGCTTTCACGCGAGCGCTACTCAAGGCCGGTGGCGCTCGGCCAGTGGGTGCTCGCCGAACTTTCGATCATCGCGTGCGATCTGGCGGAGGTGCTGGGCGGCGCACTCGCTTTCCATCTGCTGCTGGGCGTCTCGCTGATGGTGGGCGTGGTGCTCACCGCGTTCGACACGCTCATCGTGCTCGGCCTGAAGGGCAAGAACTTCCGCTCGCTCGAGGCGATCATGGCCGGGCTCATCGCCACGATAGGTCTCGGCTATGTCATCCAGCTCGCGCTCGTGAAGCCGCACTGGGCCTCTGTGTTCGCGGGCGCGGTGCCGTCGTGGCACGCCATTTCGTCGGTGGAACCGCTGTATCTGGCGATCGGCATTCTCGGCGCGACCGTCATGCCGCACAACCTCTACCTGCATTCGTCGATCGTGCAGACGCGCGCCGTCAAGCGCGACCCTGCAAGCGTCAAGCAGGCCATCGGCCTTTCGCGCCTCGACACGATCGTCTCGCTCCTGATCGCGCTCCTGATCAACGCGGCCATCCTGATTCTGGCCGCGGCGGCTTTCCACGCCAACGGCCACACCCAGGTCACCGACATCGAACAGGCCTACAAACTGCTCGCGCCGATCGTCGGCACGGGCGCGGCGGCGGTGCTGTTCGCGATCACGCTGCTCGCATCGGGGCAAAGCTCGACGTTCACGGGCACCGTGGCGGGCCAGGTCATCATGGAAGGCTTCCTGCAGATGAAGATTCCGTGCTACCAGCGACGGCTGATCACGCGTGTGCTCGCGCTGATTCCGGCGTTCGCGGGCGTGGCGCTGCTCGGCAACGGCGCGGTGGGCAAGCTGCTGGTGGCGAGCCAGGTGGTCTTGAGCCTGCAGCTGCCGTTCGCGCTCTGGCCGCTCATTCGCATGACGAACGACCGTGCGCTGATGGGCGAGTTCGTGAACCGGCTCCCCACGCGGCTGCTGGCGTGGTTCCTGTTCGTCGTGATCTCGGCGGCGAACCTGTGGCTCGTCTGGCAGACGTTCAGCGGAAACTAGAAGGGGGAAGTGTGTAACAGGCGCGCGCCACGATGGCGGCTGAAGGGTGAAAAAGTAGAAAGCGCTTCGCCGTCCGGTGCGCTCAGGCACCGGACGGTTTCGCGTCTTGGTCTCTCGTCCGGTTGCTCCGGATCTGCTCTCCTACGCTTACGCAGCCTCGGCAATGCCATCCGACGTTACAACTGCCGGAAGGTCGCTCTCGGTCTGCTCGGCGCCCCGTCGCGCTGCAGCCGCCTTTTTCGTCTTGCCGGCTCGCGATGGAGGCTGGCATGCGCCGCACACGACGTTGTGCTGAAGGTCGTGGCGATGCGCGACGAATTTACCGCTGCAACGGCAGCAAGGCGTCAACTGCAGAATATCGGCATCGAAAAATCGCACCAGGGTCCACGCACGCGTGAGGTCGAGCGCCGGCTCGGCCCCGCTGTGGCGGCAGTGTTCCAGATACAGCCGGAACCCCTTGGTGAGCGCGTCGAGATGCGAGCAACGCGCTTCGTTCTTGAGGAACAGGTACGTGTTATAGAAAAGCGAGGCGTGGATGTTGGCCAGCCACGTCATGTACCAGTCCGCCGAGAACGGCAGCATACCTTTGGGCGGCGATACGCCACGGATCTCGCGATACAGGCGGATCATGCGGTCGCGCGAGAGCGTGAGTTCGCTTTCGAGCACCTGCATGCGCGCGCCCAGCTCGATCAGTGCGATCGCGCGGAATACTTCCTGAGCGTCTTCGGTGAGGCTGCGCCGCGTAGTCATGGACGTCACCCTCAGGCGAATTGACCGGCTGGCTGTCCTGCAAGCAGGATGGCCGCATGGGTCGCCGCCACGTCGGCATGCCTGGAAGTCTGCGTAAGCGCGGACAACATCGCATGATCGTCGAAGCGGAAAAAACAGAGAAGTTGGTCGGAAGAGGCCAACCTGACGATCTGCGCGAGCGACAGAGCGCCAAGCAGATCGGCCAGTTCCGACGACAGTCCCAGTCGGAACATGCCGACCGGCTTGTCCTCGCGCAGCATGCGCTGAGCGAGCATCAGATACGACAAATTAATTTCGCGGATAGATTCCAGCGTCTCGCTGCTACGGTCCATTTCTCTAGTTTCCGAAGCCCCGAATTTAACCCCCCGGCTTTTTCGCCGTTGTATCTTTTCTGGTCTTGTGGTCGATCTTCGCTCGTTGGCTCGATCTGACTCTTTGATACAGGTTGTTACATCTCGTAACAACCTTGGACTGAATTGTATGAGGGCTTATCTCAGAAAGCAATCCCTCGGATCAAAAATAATCGTACTGTTGTAAATTATTTTCGGTAAGTTTTGCTGCAATTTGAATCTAGTCCGCCGCCGCACTCATCTGGTTAGGATGTTGAGCCGTATGGCCTTGGTTTATCAGGGTTTCCGCCAGTTCGTCGATGCATGCGCAACGAATCGGCGAGCGACGAAAAGCGTCGCCCGGTGGAATAAACGTTTAGAAATAAGTTGGGTTGACAGGTAAAAAATACGGGTCTGCGGATTAATACCTATGACTATTAAGATGTAACAGGTGTTTCGACCCCGACGATCTGTAACAGGGCAATGTGTAACTGAGATGTTACGAGTGGAGACGGCAGGAGACGCTGTTGGTTTCTGGAATATATGCAGGCTGGATATTGCGCGGAGATCGCGCCTGTGAAACGTTTGCGAGGCGGTCGTAGTGGCGCAATCCGGGCCGCCCCGGATTTTTGCGCAAAATCAGGTTGGATTCAGACTACATTCAAGTCAGCAGGGGCACCGCTTCGATGAGGGCGACGCCCAGTAACAGACCCACCAGCGCGCCGACGATACGCGGATGCCACTTGTCGAGATGAATGGCGCTGACGAGGGTGCCCACGAGGATTGACCCAAGCAGGGCGAAGGCGACGAGCAAATAGGCGATTTCAAAGTCGTTGTCGATGACCATTGCGCCTCCTATATAGGGTGCGGCGCGATACGGAGAGCGCCGATGCATTGGTTATATCATGACGTGATATAAATGGCATAATGAAAGCGGCGTTTCGGGTACCGCGCGTTCGCCCGCCCGGCGCCGGCAAACATCGGGGGAGGGAACATGGCCTCGTTCAACAGGATTCTGCTGTGTTACGACGCAACGCGCGAAGGCCGCCGGGCTTTGCGCGAGGGCGCCGACCTTGCGCGCGAATGCCACGCGCAAGCGCATTTGCTGGCCGTGCTCGACCAGACGCCGTTGCAATGGGGAACGGACATCGCGTCCGCTGTGCCGTTCGAAGCCGCGGAGGAGGCGGCGCGCGAGATTCTGCGTGAGGGGGTGGCGTGCCTGCAGGAAAAGGGGCTCTCGGCAACCGGGCACTTCGCAGTGGGCCGCCCGATCGATGTGATCGCGAGCTACTTCGCGGAACTCCTGCCGGACCTCATCGTGGTGGGCCACCACCGGCGCGGGCCGTTCAAGCGCTGGTGGGATGGGCGCGACGACCGCCTGCTGCTCGACCGCGTGTCGTGCAGCGTGCTGGTCGTGACCGCGCCGGATCCGGAGCCGGTGAAAGCGGCGGCCTGAGCCGCCGCGGCGGCTACGACTTCTGGGAGTCAAATGTAACCGGCGCGCTGCTCAGGCTTGGGGTTGGCCAAAAATCGGCGTGCGCTTGACTTCAGAGACGTAAAGCAGGATCAGCGAGACCCATACGATGCCATAGAGCAGCATGAAGCAGCTCGAACGGATCTTGAGCCAGTCGAGCAGGATGCCGAACAGGATCGGCAGGAGAAAGCCGCCCAGCCCGCCCGCCAGCCCGACAATGCCGGTCACGATGCCCATGTTGGTGGGGAAGTCGTCGGCCACGTACTTGAATGTCGAGGCCATGCCGAACGCGAACACCGCGCCCAGCACAAAGGCCACCGCAACGAAGCCGAACACCGGCATGCTGATGTGCAGCGCCGCCTGGCCGTCGATCGTGTGGATCACGAAATCCGTGGGCGGGTACGAGAGAATGAAGAGGCAGATCCACGCGACCCACAGGCCCCACCACGTGACGGATTGCGCACCGAGTTTGTCGGCGAGTACGCCGCCCACCGCGCGCAGGATCGAGCCCGGCAGCGAAAAGCCCGCGGCGAAGGCCGAGGCCATGACGAGCGACATACCGTATTCGGCCTTCAGGTACTGCGGAATCCATAGCGAAAGCGCCGTGAAGCCGCCGAAGGTGATCGAATAGTACTGACACAGGCGCCACACGCGCGGGTCGGCCAGCACCTTGAAGGAGTCGAGCAGCGAGCCGCTCGACTTGCCGGCGCCGGGGTCGCGCGCCGAACCGAGCCAGAAAATCACGGCGGTCACGATCAGCGCGACGGCGTAGACGCGCGGCACGAAGCGCCAACCATAGAGGTTTTCGAGTTGCGGCGTGACGAACAGGTTGACGGCCGCGCCCACCGTGCCTGCGCCGAAAAAGCCCATGGCGAAGCCGCGCTGGCTCGGCGGGAAAAAGCGCGCCACATACGGCGTGCCCACCGCGAACGAGGCGCCCACGCAACCGAGAAAGAGGCCGATGAGCAGGAATTGCCACAGCTCGCTTGCGTAACTGACGATGTATACGGGCACCGCGCAGATCACGAGCAGCGTGGTCATGACGATGCGCCCGCCGAAGCGATCGGTCCACGCGCCGAGGGGCAAGCGCATGATCGCGCCGGTCAGCACGGGCGTGGCGGTGAGCAGGCCGAACTCGGTGCTGTTGAGCTGGAGTTCCTCGCGCAATTGCACGCCCAGCACGCCGAACATCATCCACACCACGAAACAGACGAGGAACGCGAGCGTGCTGACGATCAGGACGGACCATGCTTTCGCGCCGACTTTCTCGGGCTGTGCTGCGCTCGTCACGGGGCGCGCCGGTTCGCTACGCAGATTCATGTTGCCTCCATCGCGTGGGGGTGCAGATCGACTTCACTGGACGAGTGGGCTCGTCGCGGCTTCCAGCGCCGCGTTTTCGAGCGTCGCCTCAGAAGCCAGGATCGATACGTACTGCTGAATGGCCTTGTGGCGCACACGTTCGCTGAGAAAGCGCGCGATGTCGCCGGAGACTTCCTCATAGGGCACCGCGTTGCCCGGCACGCGCTGGTCCACGCGCACGAGATGAAAGCCGAAGCGCGTGCGCACGAGGCGCGGCAGCACGCCCGTTTCCGCGCTGTCGAACAGCGCCGCTTCGAATTCAGGCACCGTGTCGCCGCGTGTGAGTTGACCGAGGCTGCCGCCCACACCCGCCGAAGGGCAGTTCGAGAACTGCCGCGCCAGCGCCTCGAAGGTGTCGGGCGCCTGCTGCAATTCACGCAGCGTTTCTTCGGCCTTCTGGCGCAGGAGCGCGAGCGGCACGCGGTCGGTAATGGCAAAGAGAATGTGGCTCGCGTACACAAGCTCGTTGCGCACGAAGCGCTTCGCGTGCTGCGTGTAGTAGCGCTCGCAGTCGTCGGGCGTGGGCTCGGGCACGCGCAGCTCGCGTCCGAGCAGCGTGTCCAGCGCGCCGTCGTTCAGTTCGGCGTCGGGCGCCAGCAAGTCCAGCGCCACGGCGCGCTGGCGCAGCAACTCGTGCACGACGAGCGTGCGCCGCGCGGCGAGCGCGGGGTCCGGGTCGGCGGCGTGATTGCCGCGCTCGGCTTCGATTGCGGCGAGCCCGATCTCGACGTCGTTCACGCGGGCGGGCAGGTCTTGCCGCTCTTCATGAGGGACCGCATTCATCATCGATGGCGCTCCTGGTTGCGGTTGGCGATTAGCGCTTGCGCACGAGCTGGTACGGACGGATCAGATAGAAAACCGAAGCGATGCCGCTCCAGATATGCACCATGCGCGTGAAAGGCGAAACGAGGAAGATCGTGAAGCCGAGCGCGATATGCGTTTGATAGACGAGAGGCACGCCGTCGAGCAGCCCGGCGATATTGGGGCGGAACGTCACCACGCCTTTCACGTAGTCGGTGAGCTGTTCGAACATGAGGCCGTCCATGTGGTGCGCCGAAAGCACCACGGTCCCGAGCCCGAGCGCGAGCTGAACCCACAGCATGAACACGATGAGGATGTCCGACGCCTTGCTGTTCACGCGAATGCGCGTGTCACCCAGCCGCCGAAAAATGAGGATCGTGAGGCCGACAATGGCGAAGCTGCCGGCCACGCCGCCCGCCACCATCGCAAGCAACTGGTGGACGGTGGCCGAGATGAACGGCGCGACGAGCCAGTGGGGCGCGAGAAAGCCGACGAAGTGCCCCATCACCACGACCAGAATGCCCCAGTGGAACAGGTTGCTGCCAAGGCGCAGCGCCCCGCGCCGCAGCAGTTGCGACGAGTCGCTCTTCCACGTGTACTGCTCGCGGTCGAAGCGCACGAGCGAGCCGAACAGCAGGACGGCCAGGCAAATGTACGGATAGATGCCGAACAGAAACTGATGGAAGTATTGGCCCATGACGGCTCCTTGCTTGCGGTGTTCGAACGGCGTACTGAGCTAGCGTATTGCGTTGTTTCAGCGCGGCGCGCGGCGCGGGTGGAACTCAACAGGCGCAACCGCCGGGCGCTCCGCGCCCATGAATTGCACGGGCTCGTCGGCCCAGGTTGCGTCGAGGGCTCGCAGATGCTCCTTGTCGTGCGGCTTGCCCGCGTCGTCGTCGTGCGCGGCCTCGGGCAGGTCGGCGCCGCCCGCGCCCGCGAGCGGCAACAGCGCGCCGATCACATACGCGTAGTGGCTGTTGCGCCTGCTCAGCTCCTCCGTGATCGACTGCAGGATGGCGACGGTCTCGCCCAGCAGCGCGCGCGCCTCGTTCGCCTCCAGAATCGACAGATATTCGAGGAACACGGGCAGATAGTCGGGCAACTGGCCGGGCTGCAACAGCATGCCGTGCTTCTCGTAGGTCTGGACGAGATCGATCATCGCCTGGCCGCGATCGCGCGACTCGCCGTGCACGTGCTCGAACAGATGCAGCGACGTCGCGCGGCCACGGTCGAACAACGCGACGTAGTTTTCCTGCAGTGCGAGCAGGTCGCGCGAGCCGAGATAGTCGAGGAAGCGCTCGAGCTTTTCGCGCGCCTCTGAACCGAATGCGCGCTCGCTGCGCACAATCGCGCGAAGTTCATGCACCGCTTCGATGAGCGGCGCATCGGGGTACTCGAGCAGCGACGCAACGAGCCGATACGTCATGGGCTGGGGACGAGCCGCAAACATGGTCAGATCTCCTGAATGGGAATCTGGCGATGCCCGCTTTTCGGTGCGAACAGGCTCGCCTCCGATTTGCCGTCCGAACAGCCGTTGCCAAACGTGAAGCCGCACGACGAACGCAAGTCGAAGGCGTTTTCCGCGTACTCGCGGTGCGTGGTGGGAATCACGAAGCGGTCTTCGTAGTTCGCGATCGCCAGATAGCGATACATCTCCTCGACCTGTGCGAGCGAGAGCCCCACTTGCGAGAGTACTTGTGGCGCATCCACGCGGTCCACATGGCGCGCGCGCATGAACGCGCGCATGGCGAGCAGGCGTTCCAGCGCGACCTGGACCGGTTTTTCGTCGCCGGCGGTGAGGAGGTTCGCGAGGTAACGCAGCGGAATGCGCAGCGAATGCACGTCGGGCAGCCAGCCGTTCATGCTCAGTTCGCCGCTGTTGGCGGCCGCGTTGATGGGCGAAAGCGGCGGCACGTACCAGACCATCGGCAGCGTGCGGTACTCGGGGTGCAGCGGGAAGGCAATGCGCCAGTCGATCGCCATCTTGTAGACGGGCGAGCGCTGCGCGCCGTCGATCCACGCCTGAGGCACGCCGTCGC
Organism: Paraburkholderia sp. JHI869; assembly: GCF_038900775.1. Lineage (NCBI taxonomy): Bacteria > Pseudomonadati > Pseudomonadota > Betaproteobacteria > Burkholderiales > Burkholderiaceae > Paraburkholderia > Paraburkholderia sp. JHI869. The sequence continues at coordinate 7,503 of NZ_JAYMSC010000045.1, read as the reverse complement.
GCGCGGCCTGCTCGATCACGGCCGGATCGAACGGGTCGAGGAATACGTCGAGTTGCGCCTGGTAGAGATCCTTTTCATCGGCGACGCTCGCGGCTTCCTGAATGCGGTCGGCGTCGTAGAGCAGCACGCCAAGATAGCGAATGCGCCCCACGCAGGTTTCCGAGCAGACGGTGGGCTGTCCCGCTTCGATACGCGGATAGCAGAAGATGCACTTCTCGGCTTTGCCACTCTTCCAGTTGAAATAAATCTTCTTGTACGGGCAGCCCGAAACGCACATGCGCCAGCCGCGGCACTTGTCCTGATCGATCAGCACGATGCCGTCTTCCTCGCGCTTGTAGATCGACCCGGAAGGGCACGCCGCCACGCATGCCGGGTTCAGGCAGTGCTCGCACAGGCGCGGCAGATACATCATGAAGGTGTTCTCGAACTGGCCGTAGATCTCCTTCTGCACGTTCTCGAAGTTGTAGTCCTTCGAGCGCTTCTCGAACTCGCCGCCGAGAATTTCTTCCCAATTCGGGCCCCATTCGATCTTCTCCATGCGCTCGCCGCTCACGAGCGAGCGCGGCCGCGCAACCGGCGTGGCCTTCGTGTTGCCCGCTTCCTGCAAATGCGCATAGTCGAACGTGAAAGGCTCGTAGTAGTCGTCGATTTCCGGCAGATGCGGATTCGCGAAAATCTGCGCGAGCAAGCGCCACTTGCCGCCCAGACGCGGCTCGATCTGGCCATCGGGCTTGCGCACCCAGCCGCCGCGCCAGCGCTCCTGGTTCTCCCAATCCTTCGGGTAGCCGATGCCGGGCTTCGTTTCGACGTTGTTGAACCACGCGTATTCCATGCCCTCGCGGCTCGTCCAGACGTTCTTGCAGGTGACCGAACACGTATGGCAGCCAATGCACTTGTCGAGGTTCAGCACCATCGCGATCTGCGCGCGCACTTTCATGAGCCTTCTCCTTCGCGAACGGCCGCATTCACAGCGGCAGGCAAGGGACCAACGGGCGTTTCCTCTGCGTCGAGCCAGTCGACGTTCTTCATCTTGCGCACGATGAGGAATTCATCGCGGTTAGAGCCGACCGTGCCGTAGTAATTGAAGCCGTAAGCGAGTTGCGCATAGCCGCCGATCATATGCGTGGGCTTGAGCGAAATGCGCGTGACCGAGTTGTGAATGCCGCCTCGCGTGCCCGTTATTTCGGACCCCGGCGTATTCACGATCTTTTCCTGCGCGTGGTACATCATGACCATGCCGCGCGGAATACGCTGGCTCACCACGGCGCGCGCACACAGCGCACCGTTCGCGTTGAAGCACTCGATCCAGTCGTTGTCGACCACGCCGATCTGCGCCGCGTCCTTCTCCGAGATCCACACGATCGGCCCGCCGCGCGAGAGCGTGAGCATCAGCAGGTTATCCGTGTAGGTGCTGTGAATGCCCCATTTCTGGTGCGGCGTGATGAAGTTGAGCGCGAGTTCGGGATTGCCGTTGGAGCGCGAGCCGGCCATCTTCTCGTAGCTGCCCGTGTCGATAGGCGGTTTGTACACGCACAGCGCCTCGCCGAACGCACGCATCCATGCGTGGTCCTGGTAAAGCTGCTGGCGGCCGCTCAGCGTGCGCCACGGGATCAACTCGTGCACGTTCGTGTAACCCGCGTTGTACGACACATGCTCCGACTCGATGCCGCTCCACGTTGGCGACGAAATGATCTTGCGCGGCTGCGCCTGGATATCGCGGAAGCGGATCTTTTCGTCGGCGCGCGCGTCGGCGAGATGCGCGTGCTCGATGCCCGTGAACTTCGATAGCGCTTCCCACGCTTTCTTCGCCACCGCGCCGTTCGTTTCGGGCGCGAGCGAGAGGATCGTTTCCGCCGCGTCGAGAGCGGTCTCGATGCGCGGGCGGCCCTTCGCGTCGCCCGCGTCCTCGGACTGGTCGCGGTAGTTCAGCGCGCCGAGCTCGTGGACTTCGTCCTCGGTATTCCAGCTAATGCCCTTGCCGCCGTTGCCGAGCTTGTCCATGAGCGGCCCAAGCGAGGTGAAGCGGTGATACGTCTCGGGATAATTGCGCTCGATCGTGACCACGCCCGGCATGGTCTTGCCCGGAATCGGCTCGCATTCGCCGCGCTTCCAGTCGTCCACGCCGAAGGGCTGGGCCAGTTCGCCCGCTGCGTCGTGCGCGATGGGCGCGAGCACCACGTCGCGTTCCACGCCGAGATGGCCGACGCTCAACTCGGAAAAGCGCTTGGCGATGGCCTTGAAGATTTCCCAGTCGCTGCGCGCCTGCCATGCCGGATCCACGGCGGCGGAAAGCGGGTGAATGAACGGGTGCATGTCGGACGTGTTCATGTCGTCCTTCTCGTACCACGTGGCCGTGGGCAGCACGATGTCCGAGTACATGCAGGTGGTGGACATACGGAAGTCCAGCGTGCAGAGCAGGTCTAGCTTGCCTTGCGGCGCGTCCTCATGCCAGACGACTTCCTCGGGACGCGGCACGCCGTCCTTCACCACTTCCTCGCCCTGCACACCGTTCGTTGTGCCAAGCAGATGTTTGAGGAAGTACTCGTGCCCCTTGCCCGACGAGCCAAGCAGATTCGAGCGCCACACGAACAGGTTGCGCGGGAACACGGCGGGATTGTCGGGGTCCTCGCAGGCGAGCTTGAGGCTGCCGTCTTTCAGGCGGCGCACGAATTCGGCGCCTGCTTTCGCAGGGTCTTCGAGCGAGCGGCCAAGCTCCAGCGGATTGCTCGTGAGCTGAGGCGCCGATGGCAGCCAGCCCATGCGCTCGGCGCGCACGTTGTAGTCGATCGGCGCGCCGTGGTAGTCGGCCTTGTTCGCGAGCGGCGAAAGCAGGTCCGTGGGGTTCATTGGGTCGTAGCGCCACTGGTCGGTGTGCGCGTAGAAGAACGACGTGGCGTTCATGTGGCGCGGCGGCCGGTTCCAGTCCAGCGCGAATGCGAGCGCGGTCCAGCCCGTTTGCGGGCGCAGCTTTTCCTGGCCCACGTAATGCGACCAGCCGCCGCCGGACTTGCCGACGCAGCCGCACATCACGAGCATGTTGATGATGGCGCGGTACGCCATGTCCATGTGGAACCAGTGATTGATGCCCGCGCCGATGATGACCATCGAGCGGCCTTCGGTCTTGTCGGCGTTTTCGGCGAACTGGCGCGCGACGTTGATGACGTCCGCGCGCTTCACACCCGTAATCGCTTCCTGCCATGCGGGCGTGTAAGGCACGTCGTCGTCGTAGCTGTGCGCGAGGTCCTTGCCGCCCAGGCCCTGGTCGAGCCCGTAGTTCGCCACGAAGAGATCGTAGACGGTGGCCACGAGCCGCTCGCCGACGGGCGTCGCCACGCGCCGAACGCCAATGCGGCGGCTCAGCACCGGCCCGTGCGAGGTGTGCGGGAAGTGCGGATGCGCGACGTTGCCGAAGTAGGGGAACAGCACGTCGACCACATCGTCGTGCTTTTCGACTAGCGAGAGCGCGGGCTTGAGCGGCGTGCCATTGACGCCTTCCTCGCGCAGGTTCCACTTGCCGCGATCGGCGCCTTCCTGCTGGCCCCAGCGAAAGCCCACCGAGCCGAGCGGCACCGCGAATTCGTTGGTCGCGCTGTCGATCACCACGGTCTTCCACTCGGGGTTGTTGTCCTGAGCGAGCGCGCCGTCGAAGTCGGAGGCGCGCAGATAGCGGTCGGGCACGTACTGGCCGTCGCGCTCGACGAGCGTGACGAGGCAGGACATGTCGGTGAAGCGGCTGCAATAGTCGGCGAAATAGGCGCTCTTGCCGGCCACGTGATACTCCTTGAGGATCACGTGGCCCATGGCGAGCGCGAGCGCCGCGTCGGTGCCTTGCTTGGGATGCAGCCAGATGTCGCCGAACTTCGCGCCTTCGGCGTAGTCGGGGAAGATCGAGACGATCTTGGCGCCGCGATAACGCGCTTCCACCATGAAGTGCGCGTCGGGCGTGCGCGTTTGCGGCACGTTCGACCCCCACATCACGATAAACGACGAGTTGTACCAGTCGGCGGATTCGGGCACGTCGGTCTGCTCGCCCCACGTTTGCGGCGAGGCGGGCGGCAAGTCGCAGTACCAGTCGTAGAACGAGAGGCACACACCGCCGATGAGCGAGAGATAGCGCGAGCCGGCCGCGTACGACACCATCGACATGGCGGGAATGGGCGAGAAGCCGATCACGCGGTCGGGGCCGTGGCGCTTGATGGTGTGCACGTTCGCGGCGGCCGCGATTTCTAGCACCTCGCTCCAGTCCGCGCGCACGAAGCCGCCAAGGCCGCGCCGCGTTTGATAACTTTTGCGCGCGGCATCGTCGTCGACAATGGCGGCCCATGCGGCAACGGGGTCGAGCGTGCGCCGCTTTTCGCGCCACAGCTTCACGAGCGCGCTGCGCACGAGCGGGTACTTGAGGCGATTGGCGCTGTAGAGATACCACGAATACGACGCGCCGCGCGAACAGCCGCGCGGTTCGTGGTTGGGCATGTCAGGGCGCGTGCGCGGGTAGTCGGTTTGCTGCGTTTCCCACGCGACAATGCCGCCCTTCACATAGATCTTCCACGAACATGAGCCCGTGCAATTCACGCCGTGCGTGGAGCGCACGATCTTGTCGTGCTGCCAGCGTGTCCGGTATGCCTCCTCCCATTTTCGGTCTTCGTCTGTGACGGCGCCGTGACCGTCCGCGAATTGTGTTCGTGTCGCAGTGAAGTAACGCAGACGATCCAGAAAATGGCTCATGGCATCTCCAGCTTGTGTGTGCGTCAGGGACACACGTATTTAAGAGTAGGAGCAAGAAGATGTAAAGAGGAGGAATGTAATCTCTTTCGACGTATTTGCATGGATATATCGATTTTTCGCAATATTTGTCGAAGAGGTGGCGAAACGTCAGCTATGCAAAACGCACGTTATCGTGTGGATATGTTTGAAAACAATCCGTGTTGCAAGGCTTTCTTTCGCGCATGAAATCCCCATGATTTCATGGATGTATCGGTCGATTGATTGGAGTGCTTCTTTTAAGCGATTGCATCGCCGCGTTAGAAATCGCTCGTAAATCAAGCGAAAAAATGCGCGTGGTTTTTTGTAATTGTCCGGGATTTACGCAGGCGCAGTACTTTGCTGCGTGCTGAATAGCGATATCGTTGCGTGCGCATGAATCTGGAATGATTATTCCCGCTCGTTTCACCACCGCGACATATTTTCCGGCGCGCTTGCCTTGCGCACTTTAAGGTGCGTGGTCGCGCAATGCCTGAGCGGTTTGAGGATCGGCGGGAAAGAACGCTTCGATTGCCAGCTCGGAAAGCGTGATGTCGACCGGCGTGCCGAATACGGTGGTCGTGCTGTAGAACGCCAGTTCGCCAAGCACCGTGCGTACACGCAGCGGCACGGCAATGTGATGTGCGATCGGCTCGGCGCTCGCGTTCGCGACACCCGGTGGCGTGGGATACGCCGCGAGTTCCTCATGCAGCGCGGCGAGCGCGGGGTCGGCGCTCGCATCGATCTGACGTTGCAGGCGCGTGAGCAGATGCGTGCGCCACGCGTGCCAGTTCACGATGCGCGGCGCCATGCCCTCGGGATGCAGTGAAAGCCGCAGCGCGTTGATGGGCGCTGCGAGCAGCGCGGGCGAAGCGTCGCCGATGAGCGGCGCGAGCGCGCCGTTCGTCGCCACGATATTCCAGTGGCGATCGACTGCCACGGCGGGATACGGTTCGTGACCGCGCAGCACGAGATCGACTGCCTCGCGAGCGGCGGCGAGCTGCGGGTCGTCGAGTGCGCGCTCGCGATAGAGCGGCGCGTAGCCCGCGGCCACGAGCAGCGCGTTGCGCTCGCGCAGCGGCACATCGAGTTGCTCGGCCAGATGCATGACCATCTCGCGGCTAGGCAGCGCGCGGCCCGACTCGACGAAGCTCAGATGGCGCGTCGAGATCTCGGCTTCGGTGGCGAGCAGCAACTGGCTCATGCGCCGGCGCATGCGCCAGTCGCGCAGCATCTCTCCGACGCTGCGGCGCGCGGTGCCGGAAGGCGCGGCGGGGAGGAGGGAAGCGAGCGTGTTCATTCCGCCGATTCTAGCGAAACGCGTGCACAAAGCGATTACGTATGAGGTAAAGAAGCCGCCGCCCGCCTGGCAACGGATATATGAAAACCTTGGGTTTATGTCCCTGCTGCATGCGTGGACGACCGTTTACCGCGTGCCGCCCTTTCGCCTAGAATGAAAAGTCTCACGGACTGTGGCGTCGCTCTGAGGAGACTGCCATGAGGGAAACCGTCGCTGCTTATCTGCTCGGACCAGGCGTCATGTTGCTGGTGTGCGTGGCCATGTGGGCCGTGTCGCACCGCAGCAGAGGCACGCTCGAGTCGCGCCTGACCCGATGGCTCGATGCGCATCGGCCGCACGGCATGCATCACAAGCATTGAGCGTGCCAGCGCTACGGCGGTTTGCGCGATTGCCTGGGCGCATTGCGAACGGTTCGCGACAGACGTCGTCAGTCAAATTCCATAGCATTCCGAATCAATTCACGGATTAATTCGTTTCGCTCCGGTGCACGGCATCGCTTGTGCGTGCCGCTTCGTTCGCCACTGTCGCCACACGTCGAGGGAACTGAGCGTGCGCGTCGCGGTCATTCCGATATTGCATACCGGAGCCCTCCATGACCCGTCCCGCCGATTCCTTCATTCTCTTCATCGCTCGCATCGCGCTCGCCATTCTGTTTCTGTGGGGCGGTGCCATGAAGCTGCTGGGGTACGCGGGGTTCGTCGGCTATCTGCATTCGAAGGGCGTGCCTTATGCCTCGTACGGCGCGATCGTCGCGACCGTCATCGAACTGCTTGGTGGCATTGCGCTCGTGCTGGGCGTGCGCACGCGTGCGGTTGCGTTCCTGCTGGCCGTGTACGCTATCGTCACGGCGATACTCGGTCATGACTTCTGGAACATGACGCAGGCCGCTGCGCAACAGGAAGCGGTCATTCATTTCTGGAAAAACGTGGCGATCGCGGGCGGTTTCCTGCTGCTCACCGTGACGGGCGCGGGACGTGCTTCCATTGATGGCATGCGCGAGCCGCGCGGCGGCGGCCTGCGAGGCTGACGCCAACGCGCAGCGCGGCGCGAGTGTCGATTCACAACCACCGGGCAACCGGGTGAAGAGGGAGCAGGCCTTGATACAGAACTTCGACTTCAACGTGGCAGGCAAGACCGAACAGTTCTGCGCGAGTCTTGCGGAAGACGGCACGCGGCGCGTGTTCATCAGCTACGCGGATTCCGCGAAGACGCTGGTGATCCTCGACGCCACCGGGCTCATCGGCACGCTCAAGGCAGAACTCGAGGAGCCCGACCAGCTGATCGCTCACGCCATCCGCAAGGCGCAGAACGATGGCTTGATCGCCCGGGCAATCGACTCCGGCGCGATCCAGGAGGCGTCGCTGTAGTTTTGTGCCGCAGTTTGGTACCGTAATTTGGTACCGCAGTTCGCCATTGCATCAGCGCGATTCCGATTCGTTCATTCGCGCCGGCGCGGCCCGGCG